>JAPWUP010000341.1 GCA_028275505.1 Bryobacteraceae bacterium | reverse complement strand
ACGCACCGCGGTAGGCGTAGGGAAACAGTCGCTGCGCCACGTCTGCGGCGCTGCCGGCCCCGCGCCCGAGCAACCACTGCTGCCAGGCCCCGGCGCGCCATGCCTCCCAGACGCCCCCGTACATGCGCAGACGAAAACGGGCCGTTCCCAGCCCCATCCCATCCGTGCGATCTTCGCCTTTGATCAGCGCCGACGCCGTCGCCGTCAGTCGGTTAGCGGGCTCGCCGGGGGACTGGTGCGTGAGGCCTCGGCGGATCGCAGGCACGCTCGCCAGAATCACGATTGCCACGACCACGCGCGCTAGATTCAACCATCGAGGACGCTTGACCAGCGTGTAGATTCCCAGCGCGATCAGGGTACCCAGCGTCCACGTGCGACTGCCGTTGGCCGCCAGTGCAGCGAACAACGCGGCCAGCACTGCTGTCCTGCGCGCCTCTGCGAGCCACGGCGTCCATAATGCCCAGCAGACCATCGCTGCCAGCAACGCGGCAAACTGCTGGGCGGCGACGAAGCTTGTGAACCGCTGCGGCATGCCTCGGCCCGCGTACCCGAAAGACCCATCGCCGAACCCGATCGTCTGGACCAGGCCGAGGAAGATCGAGACGAGCAGGAACCACCAAATGGTCCTGTCGTTGAGCAGACCGCGCTCCAGGGCGACTCGAAGCGCGACAAACGCCAGCCACATCGCCGCCATGCCTGCCCCCAGTTTGACGGCGGCCAGCGGGTAGGGAGTCCAGAGAGCGGTCACGCAGGCCCAGGCCGCCAGCCCCAGCCACAGCCAGCCCGGCCACGCCCTCGGGACGACCTCGCGCAGGCCGCCCAACCGCACCAGCAGCCAGGCAGGCAAGACGACGGCTTTGAATGCGTTCAACCAACCCACGGAGGCCTGTGCCGCCACGCCCGATCCCGTGGCGTCCAGATTTGTCATCACCAGCCACGTCACGACCGCCCACCGCAAGGGCCCGGCCAGCACGAGCGGCGTGAGCGCCACCAGCAACCACCGCGCGACGACCGCGTCCAGCTCAGAGGATCCGCTCATGTGCTTGTACCTTGCGTGTTGTTGTGATGCGCGCGAAAAATACCGCCAGCACTGCTGCTTGCAGGACGTTGCTGGCCAGCATGGTGTAAGCCGCGCCGGCGACTTGCCACCGTCGGATCAAGTACCAGCCGCCGGTCACCACGAAAACGGAGGAAAGCAGCGACGCCAGAAAGTGCGCGTCGGGTCGCGCCGCGCCTTTCAGGGCCGTGGAAAGACTGAAGTCGGAAATTCCCCGGATCAGGGTGGCGATCGCGACCACCGGAACCAGCGGCGCCACCTCGACGTAAGCGCCGGGGCCGTAGAGAAGGCGCATCAGCGGCTCCTTCAGGAGCATGACGCAACCCAAATACCCGCCCACGGCCGTCGCCGCTACGATCATCGCGATCCGCTGATAGCGCCGCAGGTAAGGGTTGCCGTGCGCGTGGGCCTGGCCGGAAACCCACGGCAGTACGAGCAGGCTCAGAGCTCCGGTAACTTGCAGGACGGGCGTGACGAGATTTTCCACCGCCCGCAGCCCCGCCGAGGCCGGCAAGCCCGCTCCCAGTCCGAGCAGGATCGGAAACGCGGAGTTAGCCAGCCAGTAAGTCAGGGATACGCCTACCATCCACCGCCCATAACTCCAGTGCGCCGTCAGGACTTCTCTCCGCAAGGGAACGCGGGATCCCAGCCGCCCTCGCAAGCGGCGCCACAACACAGCGCCCGCAACTGACGCGGCAAAACCGGTGACAACAAACAGAGAGGCCGCGTTCACCCAACCTAGCACGCGCAGTGCCACCGATCCCACGATCGCCCCGCTCATGAAGGCAATCCCGCCCTGAATCGCCGTCGCCGGATCTGCCAGCACGTAACAAATCCGCCGCAACACCCAGAAGCTGAGCACCAGGGGCAGACTCGCCGCAAGCCCCAGCAAGGCGGGCTGGGTCGTCGAGCCGACGCCGCCCAGGGCCACCACGGCTACCGCCAATGCGATCAGCAACACGGCGACCGCATGCACGCGCACGACGCACGAAAAGTAGCTGTCCAGGCGTTCGGCGAACTGCCGCGGCCCCAGTACGCTCATGGGCTCCAGCAAAAGGGCGTGATGGAAGTTGGCCGCCAGCAGAAAAGTCGAAAGGCCGACGGAAACGGCGCCGTATTCGGGTCGCGACAGCCAGCGCGCAAACAGAACGACCAGCAGGAAGTTCGCTCCTGACACGAAGCCCTGGTCCACAATGCTGAGCAGACCCCGCCACAGCCATTGACTGAGGGAGATCTCACTGCGCTTGCTCTCCTGGGTCGGCGAAGCGGGTTTCACGTCAGTTCCTGCTTGGATGCGATGAGGTGAACGGTGGGGAAATGGGGCGCGGGCGGCGAAACCCACGGACGCGGCGTCCCTTCTTCATCGAGACCGTAGCAGCGGTAGCCGTACTGCTGGAGCGTGGCCGTGATGGCTTCGGCATTCTCCCCTGCACGCGCGCAGGCCGAGACCGAATATTCCAGCAACCAGAGGGGAGCGCGCCCCGGGGGCAGGGAACACAGCTCACGGGCCCCGAGAATCACGCGCCGCTCAGCGCCTTCCACGTCGGCTTTGATCAGGTGGGGGACTGCTGCGCGGCGCGCAAAGTAGGAATCGAGACTGCACACCGGCACGCGGCGGACGCGCCGGACTTCGCGGTCGGCGGCGCGCTGCGGCGCCAGCGAGGATGAGGCCGGCTCCGTTCGCTCCCAGAACTCGGCTTCGCCGTCGGCCTCGCCGACAGCGCAGGGGTTGAGCGTCACCTGCGCCAGGCCGAGCTCCGCGATGTTGCGTTCCAGCAAGGCGAACATTTCGGCGTGCGGCTCGAAGGCGTGCACTGCCCCGTGCCCCCCTACCGCGAGGGCGCAAAAAACCGCGAATTCTCCGAAGTGCGCCCCTACGTCCGCCACAATCATGCCTTCCCGAAGATAGCGGGAGAGAAACCGCAGAGCCTGTGGCTCGGAAGCGCCCTGATAGTAGATCAGAGCGCCGGAACCGGTCTTGCCAATCCACAGCGGGAAGCCGTATGAAGTGGCGAGGCGCCAGGGTTGCGAGGTTATCGCCCAGCGCAGCCTCCACAGGAGGCGGCGGGCGAGCGCCCGTGCGGGCGAGGCGCGAAAATCCTCGCGGTGGAGGAGACGTTCGAGCTTGACGGCGAGCGAGGACACCTGGGAATGCGGAGGCTCAAAACCATCATAGTACCCGGCGCCAGCGGGCTGAGTTGACATGCCCAGGTAGATCCTGACCCAGGATCTGCCTGGGGGAGGGCAGATCTTGGGCTGAGAGAGATGACAATAACACAGGCGGCAGGGCATAGACCTTGGGATGGACCCATGGGGCGCGCTCGG
>JAPWUP010000340.1 GCA_028275505.1 Bryobacteraceae bacterium | reverse complement strand
AAGCTCGGCTCGCGCACCTTCCAGGCAGCGGCCACAGGCAACGGCACACAGATGACGGCGGGCCTGCTCGTGGGCCGCAGTCGCGAGCTGCTGGCCTTCCTCACCGCGCAGGAAGCCACCGGGCGGGCGCGCGTGATCTCGGCGCCCAGCGTGATCGCCACCGACAGCATTCCTGCTTCGATCAATGTGGGCACCGAGGTCCCGACGCTGGCCGCGCAGGCCGTCAGTCCGATCCAGTCCGGCGGCACGTCGCTGTTCACGAACGCGATCGTGAACCGGCAGAGCGGCGTGACGTTGAACGTGCTGGCGCGCGTCAATCCGACGGGCATCGTGACGCTGGTGATCAACCAGGAAGTGAGCGCGCCGCAACCGCCCGCGGCCACGGCGGCAATCCAGTCGCCCTCGTTCTCCAAACGCAGCGTGCAGACGCAGGTCACCGTGAATGACGGCGACACCATTGCCATCGGCGGCATCATCCAGGAGTCCAACACGCAAAGCTCGCAAGGCGTACCCGTATTGCACCGGCTGCCCCTCGTGGGCGGGCTGTTCGGCAACCGCAGCACGACAAAAGAGCGCACCGAGCTGATCGTCTTCATGACCCCACGGGTGATTTACGACACCACCGAAATCGTGGAAGCGAGCGAAGAACTCAAGATGCGCCTGAAGGGCCTGCGGAAGCTGGTCAAGGAGTGAGCCGGCGCTGCGCCTCCGCAACTCGTGCGGCGGGGGTGGGTTCTTGTAACATGGTTCATCCCCATGAGATCCTTGCGCCTGCTTTCCGGCCTGGGAATTGCCGCGTGCTGCCTGGCCCAGACCATTGACGTGGGCACGGGCGCGCCCAACGAAGCCATCCGGCAGCGGTTCGTCCAGGCCTTTTTCCGGAACAATTTCTACACTCTGGTCGTAATGCCGCCGCTGACGCCGGTGCAACCGTTCGGCGGCACAGGCCTGATCCAGATCTTTCGCGGTGTGGGCAGCGCTACGGAGCGGCTGGCCATTGTCAAGCCCAACACGTCCACTGCCTATCCGCCGGCCCAAGGCGAGGACGGGACAATCCCGATTGACACCTTCCAGGTCCTGGCGCCCATGTACGCTTACTACAACAGCGACCAACTCGGCCCCGGGGTGGTCGGCTTTCCCACCATGGATACGAGCATCTGCTCCTCGGCCACGCTGGGCGCCTGCCAGTATCAAATCTTCGACAAGAATTACGCCCTTTTCGTCTATCCCGGAGCGCCGACGGGGCAGCAGAATTTTTTCCTGCGCGACCCGCTCTTCACCCAGTGGAAGAACCTGGGCGGGATCGCCACGCTGGGACCGGCCGTCAGCAATGAGGCTAGCGTGACTTCCTCGGCGGGAACCACGGGGTCGTTTCAGAGCTTTGCCAACGGCGCCCTGGTTCGCATTACCTCGGGCCTCTACAGCGGGCGCACGTTCTCCGTGCAGCAGCCGGTGTGGGAGCTGTATTCGTCCTACAACACTTACGCCGGCGTGCTGGGCTTTCCCATTTCCGACGAGCTCCTCCTGCCCGACGGGCGTCGCCGGCAGACCTTCGAGGGCGGCAGCGTCGAGTACGCGCCGGGCGCCGGCGCGACGCTGCGGCTGCCTGTTGCCAACATCGCGATTCAGCCTTCCACGAGCCCGCTGCGGATGAATCTGGGGGATACGCTGACGCTTCGCGCCACCTTGTACGCCGCGAACGGAGCGGAACTGACAGATCGCCAGGTGAACTGGACGACCTCGAACAGCCGCATCGTAAGCCTGGAGGCATCGGGCGCGAGCGTCACGCTCAAAGCAGTGGGCGGCGGCGTGGCCACGGTTCAGGCCACCAGCGAGGGCAAGACAAGCCTGCCGATCACGGTGGTCGTCGCCGCGCCGTGTTGCCAGATCGGTGAAGGGGCGCCTACGGCGGCCATCCAGCAAGCCTTTGAAGACGCCGTGACGCGCAACCGGCTTTCGCTACGGCTGCCCACGCCGAATGCGGTCCGCCGCGCGGGCAACGGCTACGTGCAGGAGTTCACGGACGCCTCGGGCGCACGCGTGGTCCTGGCCAAGCCGGATCGCATTCCCGCGGCGTTCGTGCTGACTGGCGCCATCCTTGCACGCTGGGAGGAGCTGGGCGGAGCGACCGGCAGCCTTGGTTACCCGATTTCCGACGCAACTCCTGGCGGACGCCAGTTGTTCGAGAATGATGCGGCGCTGGCCGGCACGCCCGTGCGCATCGTGGCGGGCGCGATTTTGGCGAAGTGGGCCGCGCTCGGCTACGAAACCGGCGTGGCCGGCCCGCCGCTGGAAGAAGCCAGCCCCTTCCTGACGTTCACCGGCACGGCAGGAATCTCGCAGACGTTCCTCGGCGGGGCGATTTACGCAGCCCGCACGGGAGCGCGCGCCGGCCAGGCGTTCTTCGTCCGCGGCCCCATCCTTGCCAAATATCTTGCCCTCGAGGGCGCGGGCGGCGTGCTCGGCATGCCGCTCGGGGATGAGTTCACGATCGAAGGACGCGTCCGGCAGACGTTCGAAGGCGGCGAACTGGAATACGGGCCAGGCGATTCGGAAGCACGCGCCACCCTGAAGCCGCGGCAACCCATGGTGACGACCACGCCCTCCGTCGTCACTCCCGGCAACCGGGTGCGCATCGTCGTGGGAGGGTTTGCGCCCGGGGCCACGGTGCGCGTGAGCGTCACGGAGCGGCCTGATTTCGAGGTTCGCACGCAGACCGGCGCCTACACGTGGGAGCAGTACGTACCGCCGAACGCCGCCAGCCGGCGCGTCGTGATCCGGGCCACCAGCGGCACGGAGACCGCGGAAGGAAGCTATCAGATTCGTGCCCTGACCGAACAGCGCGTTCAGTTGAGCAAACTCTCAGGCGACGCGCAGACCGGCCTGCCTGGCGCCCTGTCGCCGCAGCCCCTGCGAATTGTGGTGAAAGACGAATCCGGGAATCCCGTCCCCGGCGTGACCGTTCGCTTCACGGCGTCGCCCGGCGCGCAGGTGACCTCGAGCAGCGCGACGACGGATGCCGAAGGCCGCGCCGAAACGCGAGTTCGGCTGCCCGCGCAGGAAGGCGTGGCGCTCGTGACGGCTTCCGCCCTGGGGCAGGTGGTGACGTTCAGCGCGCGCAGCGCGGCGGGCGGCCTCGGCAATTTCCCGCGTTTCCTGCAAAGCGGCTCGACCAGGCTCGGCCCCGGCCCGGCGACCATCGGCGACAAAGGCGCGCTCCTGGTGGCCGCCGCTTCGATCCTTCGCTACTACCAGAACCTGGGCGCGTTGCCGGCGACGAACGGGCTGGCCGATCCGCTTTTGCTGAATGACTTCCTGGGCTCGTTTTGTGCGCTGGACGCAGAGGGCAACCGGATCTGCGACGGCTACCTGACGGGCTTCGGCGACCCGGTGGT
>JAPWUP010000339.1 GCA_028275505.1 Bryobacteraceae bacterium | reverse complement strand
ACCCGGAAGGACTTCTGGATGTTGGCGTCCAACTGCGTCAGCCGCTGCGTCCGCAGCCAGTTCAGCCGGTTAGGGAACACGCGGCGATGGTAAGAGGTCGGAGTCTTGGTCGGATCCCGTTCGAAATTGGCCGTGTTGAACCAGCGGTCTTTGCTGCGCTGGCTGGGCGGCAGCACGATGTCGCGGTAGTTGTTCCCGTAATAGAAGACGTTGCCGAAGTCAATGCACTCGCCCGACTGCATCTGGAGAATCCCGCCGATCTGCCAGCCGCCCAGCAGTCCGTTCCAGACTCCCCTACGGTTCAGGAAACGCCTGCCCGAGCCCACCGGCAGCTCGTAGATCCACGTCGTCACCCAGCGATGCGGTCGCGAGTTGTCACTTTCGCGCCACAGAGGCTCCGGATCGAACTCGTTCGCCATCCAGTCCTTGCTCATGGTGTGCGACCACTCGTAGTGCGTGTTGACCCACCAACCGCCCGCCAGTCGCTTCTCGAACTTGGTTTGCAGAGCGTTGTACTTGTTCTTGCCGATGGGGTCTGCCTGCAAGGTCAGCCCGGTCATGTGCGGAAAGGCGCGCAGCAGTTGCTGTTTCTGGATGGTCCGGCTGGTGAAAAAGCTCAGCGTGCTCATCTGCTGGTACAGCAGCGGCTGCGTCCGTTGCAGATCGGCGAAGTTGCCGATATAGAAAGGATTGGTCACCTGCCGCGTCATCTCCTGGGCCACCGCGTTGTTGCGGACCAAGCCCGAAGCCCAGTACTTTTCGGGCAACGGTCTCAGGCTGCGGTCCACTCCCAGGTTGCCGACCCAGGATCCCGTGTAAGCCACCGAGAACAACGCATGCGCCCCGATCTGGCGCTCGATCTCCAGCCGCCAGCGGTGCTGCTCCGCCGGCTGGTAGTTGGGGTTCAGGTAGCTGAAACTCCGGCCGAGGAAACTGTTCACGCCCAGCGCATTGCCCAGGGGCTTGTCAAACCGCGTACCGTCCTCGCGAACCGGGAACGGATCCGTGACTGGAGGATTGTTGTGCGTGAAGTAGCCATAGTTCCAGGTGACTCCCTGCGTGGTGGTCATTACCGTGCTAGTGCTGCGGCTGTAACCGGACTGGTCAATCGTGGTGTGGGACACGTTCAGCGTGTCGTAGTAGATGCCGTAGCCGCCGCGCACCACGAGCTTCGGGGTCGCCGCATAGGCGAAGCCGAGGCGCGGCATCGCCCGCCAGGTGGGATTGGTTCGAGTCCGCGGCACGCCCAGCCCGAGATAGTTCACCCCGCCGCGCACCACGAAGTCCGAGGCCGGTCGTTCTGCCAGCGGGGCCGCCGCGTAGGCCGCCTGGGCTGCCGCTCCGATCGCCACCTCCCTGGTCGGGTCAAAATCACGCAGCCCGCGGTTGAACCGCTCGCGGATACTGCCCTCGTACTCGATCCTCACCCCAAGGTTGAGCGTGAGTTTGGGCGTCACCCGGTAGCTATCCTGCACGAACATACCCTGGTAGGGCGTCGTAATATAAGCGGAATCGTTCGTGTCCACGCGCATCGTGCTGGGGATCCCGAGCATGAAGGCCGCCCATTCGATGCCCAGCGTCCCCACTCCCGTCGTCGCCGAGGTCTTGCGGAACAGACTGTTGCGGAACTCGAAGTAACCCGACGTGTAACCGGGCGAACCCGTGGTCCGGTAGTACATGCGGCCGTCCCAGCCCATCTTCAGGCTGTGCTTGCCGGCATACTTCATCAAGTCCGACTTGATGGCGCCCACCGACACCGGATTCAGCCGCGGCACCCCGCCCGAAACCTGCCGGTAATCGGAGAAATTGATTGCGGGCAGCGTGTGATCATTGCCTGCCTTCTCGTCCATGTAAGCGGGCAGGCCCACATCGGTCGGCTTGTACTTGAGTTGCTCCTTGTTCAATCCCGTGTCGTAATAGCGGTTGTAGGAAACGGCCACGTTCAAAATCGTGCTCGGCGTAAAGGTCCGCACCCAGTCGAAGCCGGCGTTCTTGTTGATGCGGTGCAAGGCGTTGGAATGCAGCCAGCGCGCTGTGTCATAAGTCCAGTCGTTGCGGTCTTCCACGAACTTGTTGTAACTCCAGCGCACGAAAAACCGGTTCTTCTCGGTAGGTACGAAATCGGTGCGGTGCTGGAACGCCTTGTAATCCCAGTTGAAAGGTATCCGGCCGTTGAAGTAGTTGTTGCGACCCTCGATATCCATCTGGGGCGGATTGTTGGGCAGCGGGTACAGTTTCTCGTAAAACTTGTACATCGGGTTCAATTGCCGGCTGGCCGGAATGATATTGCCCGGGATGGGATCGCGCTCGTACTGCCCGGTGGCCGGATTGAACCGGGTGGTCAAGGGATCATAGATCTGGTACTTGCTGGCGTTCACCCGCAGCAGGCGCGAGAAATCGCCCTTGCGTTCCTCCGCGGTGGGCACCGAGAAAAGCTTGTTCCCGGGCTCCTCGGTCTTGGCGTCCTTGAATCCGTTGAAGATGAAATAGAAGAAAAGCTTGTCCTTTCCGTCGTAAATTCGCGGAATCTTGACCGGTCCGCCGATCGAGGCCGCGTAGTTATTCGAACGTCCGGAGGGTTGCCGCGGCTCACGCCGGAGCTGCTCCGCCAGAGCGTAATCGCCGCGCGCTTCCGCATCGCGGATGCGGCCCCAGTACGCCGCGTTGTCGTTGCTGGGCGTGGCGTTCCAGCGCTGTTGCCAGTGACTCTCGGTGAGCGTTCCATGATAAACGTTGGTGCCCGACTTGGACTGGATACTGATGTAAGCTCCCGTCGTGTGCCCGACGCTGGCGTCGAAGCTGGTGGCCTCGACGCGAAACTCAGCAACCGCGTCGGTATAGGGAAGATAGGCCGCGCGCCGGCTGTGGCCCGTGTTGGGCGTGCCGTCCAGCGCCCATTCGTTCCCGCCGACGCCGCCTGCGGTGCTATAAGCCGAAGCCCCGATCGTCGAATGCAGGCCGAGATAGTTGTAACCCCCGGTGCGTTGCATGCCTTCCGCCAGGCCCGCCATCAGCATCACGCTGTTGCCCAAGACCGGCAGCTCCATGACGGCCTTGTTGTCGAAAGTCTGACCCACGGTCGCTGAGGTCGTCTCCAGCACCGGTTCTTCTGCCGTCACGGTCACGGTTTCGGCCGCCTGCCCGAGCTCCAGTTGGATCTCGATGTTCAGCCGCGCCCCGACTGTCAAAGTTACGCCGCGCCGTACGTACTTCTTGAACCCGGCCGCTTCCGCCACAATCTCGTACGGCCCCGGCATCAACAGCGGAACCTCGTACAGGCCCGCGGCGTTCGTTTGGGTCCGAATTACCGTGTTAGTCTCCAGATGAGTCAGGGTTACCGACGCCCCGGGCACGACCGCTCCCGAGGGGTCCTTCACGATGCCGAGAATGGTCCCGCGCGTCTCTTGGGACCAC
>JAPWUP010000338.1 GCA_028275505.1 Bryobacteraceae bacterium | reverse complement strand
GGCGACTCAAAGGGGGCCGCGGGTGGTGCGGGGGCCGGCTGGATGGCCGGTGTGACATGCCCAGGTAGATCCTGACCCAGGATCTGCCTGGGGGAGGGCAGATCTTGGGCTGAGAGAGATGACAATAGCACAGGCGGCAGGGCATAGACCTTGGGATGGACCCAAGGGGCGCGCTCGGCCCGCAGCTGGTCAGGGGTGCGATGGCCCTTGGCGGAATTCTCGCGGAGGTAGTTGAACCAGAGCTGATAGGTCCAGGCCTGATTGAGGAAGCGCTGGAGGTCGCCGCGGAAGGGTTCCAGCTGGTAGAACTCCTGCTCCATGAGGCCATGCACGGCCTCCACGTCGCTGTTGTAAGTGGAGCGGTGGGGCGGGTTGAAGCGGTGCTGACGGCAGCGGTATTTCTGCTCGACCAGGCGGGTGAAGGCCGGGGGCGTGCGGCGGCGGTTCCAAGCGCCGCCAAACTCGCTGCCGTTGTCGGTCTGCACGGTAAGCTCCTCGAGCTGGACCCCGCAGGCGGCCAAGTGGGCCAGCAAGCGATCGCCGAACAGCAAGGCGTAGGTGGAGTCGTTGACGGCGGAGAAGGCCAGCCAGATGCCGCCTTCGGGTACGATGCGGGCGGTGAATTGGTAGCGGAGCAGGCCGAAGGCCGGCCAGCTGAGTTTCTCAGCCCCGGCGTGCCAGGGGCGGGCTGGGGGCGCCGTTTGGGTTTGTAGCTTGCGTTGGAATTGCTTCCACATTTGCGCGCTGAACAGCCTCAGCCGGGGTGGATCAGGATGTGCCTGGGCAAGAAACTTCCAGCGTGAGCTGGCATGGGATGCTCTTTTGACCATCGGCTACAATGGTCAGCCCCGCTCCCACTTACCGACGGAACTCAACATCAACCAGCCCCAGACGCCTCATCCCACGATCCGGTGGCAGGACCGGCGGATCCGGCCGCGCTTTACCAATGTTTCCCTTCTTCAAAACAGCCTCAGCTCGAACTACAATTCTTTGACGGTCAAGGTGAAGAAACGCTACAGCCGGGGTCTGACGCTGTTGAGCTCTTTTACGTGGTCCCATGCTATAGAATACGCGGACGAAGCCCTGTTTGAAGGGGGCTCGGGTCGGGCGTCGCCATACGAGCTCTGGCGGGATCGCGGCAGCTCCAGCCTGGACCGGCGAGTTGCCTGGGTAACCAGCTTCGTTTGGGAACTTCCGGCTGGGCGTGGCCGACGCTGGGCGCGCACGGGACCGGCTTCCCGGTTGTTGGGCGGTTGGGACTCCCGCTGCGGGCCGGATTACGGTTGCGGACCAGCCGCGGCGGATACAATTTGGTTCGAAGTTGGTTTTTAGTGAAATGGCGGCCTGGCTGGAGCATGGACAACTGAGAAGTACACTTTGTCTGGTACCGGGCCAGATTGGCGGGCTGTACGCGGCCATCCCCGGAAGCCGGAACGTCTAGAGTTTTTATCGCCTTGGGAGGGAGCAGGATGGCGGAACGCGAAACTAAAACGGCCACGGACGCAACACTAACCCGACGGCAGTTTCTCAGCGCTGCCGCGGGCTCGTTGGGACTCGCTCCGGCGCGGCGGAAACCCAACTTTGTCTTCGTGCTGCTGGATGACTTGGGCTACGGGGATTTCGGCTGTTATGGCCAGAAACACATTGAGACGCCGAACGTGGATCGTCTCGCCTTGGAAGGCATGCGTTTCACGGACGTTTACGCAGGAGGCGCCGTGTGCGCTCCTTCGCGTAGCTGCCTCATGACAGGGCTGCACACGGGACATACTCCGATTCGGGCCAATGCAGGGACCGTGCCGCTTCTGCCGGGAGACGTAACGCTGGCCGACGTTTTGAAGAAGGCTGGCTATGTCACCGGCGGCTTTGGCAAGTGGGGCCTCGGCGATGCCGGGTCTACCGGCGTGCCCAGCAAGCACGGTTTCGACGAGTTTTTCGGCTACCTTCATCAGAGGCACGCTCATTCCTATTACCCGGAGTTCCTGTGGGACAACGAAAAGAAGTTCGTTCTCCCGGGTAATGCCAATGGCAGACGCGGCCAGTACAGCGCCGAACTGATAGCCCAGCGGTCCTTCGAGTTTATCGAGAAGCACCGTTCCGAGCCGTTCTTTCTTTACGCCTGCTATACGCTGCCGCATGCGCGCTATGAGATCCCTGATGTAGGGATCTACCGGGACAAGCCTTGGCCGGAATCCTACAAGGTCTACGCGGCCATGGTGACGCTGGCGGATCATTACATAGGGCAGATTGTCGCACTGTTGCGACGCTTCGGCCTGGAGAAGGATACATTCGTGTTCGTAACCAGCGACAATGGCGCGCCGTCGGGAGCGGAGAAGGGATTTGACTTTTTCCGGAGTAACGGCAAGTTGAGAGGGGAAAAGGGGCAGCTTTACGAGGGTGGGATCAGGGTGCCCATGATTGTCTGGGGACCGGGCCGCGTCCCCGCAGGGAGGACGGATTCCACACCTTGGGCTTTCTGGGATGTGCTGCCCGCGCTGGCAGAGCTGGCCGGAGTGAAGCCGCCTTCGCGGCTGGACGGAATTTCCGTAGCCCCGTTGTTGCTCGGTGAAGGCCTATCCAAGTTGGCCAAGCGGGAGTTCCTTTACTGGGAGGCTCCAGTGTGGGTGAGCAAGACCGGCAGGTTCCGCCCCGACGTGCTCCCTCAGGCGGTTCGGATGGGGCCCTGGAAGGCCTTGCGTAACCGGCCTGGGAGCGCCCTGGCGCTGTATCACCTCGAAACTGACATAAGCGAAACGCGCGACGTTTCAAGTGACCACCCTGAGATCGTTCGCCGCATCGAGGAATACCTGGAGACCGCACGGACTGAGCCTCGGCCGCATGACACTGGTTCTCTGGATTTTGTGTCATAGCCCCAGCGCGTCAGAACGAACGACTCTGGCCTCGAACAGGGACGAGCCGCGCGTCGCCGATTCCCGCTGCCGCCAGACTCGCCACCGTTATCCGTTTGCGTGGTGATCTCGCCGAGCATGACGCTGCAGGCGGCCAGATGGGCTAGCAAGGGGTCGCGGAACGTCACGGCGTGGATGCGTTCGTGGAAGGTTGAGAGGGAGCTGCATGCCACTCTCGCGCAGGTTTTCTGCGGGGCACGGCAGTGCTCTTTGAGTGCCGATCAAGCCTTGCTCCACGCAGCAGTCGAAGTACAGGCGCTCGGCGTGGGGGAGAAGCAGATGGCGCATGGTAGGGCGGGCGCTTGCCCGGCGCACTGAGCGCGATCCGGGAGAGGGTTTTCTGGCCTGCCTCGCAACTGCCGCCATGCCTTGGCCGTGAACAGCCTCAGCCGGGGTGGGTCAGCATGTGCCTGGGCAGGAAAGTCGGGGCGGGCGAGGGCGTTGACACGAGGCGCCGGCGTCTCTAACCTAATAATTAGAAGCCTCGGTTTGCCGGTGTAGCTCAGCTGG
>JAPWUP010000028.1 GCA_028275505.1 Bryobacteraceae bacterium | reverse complement strand
AAGAAAGCCAAGGCTGCGGGCAAGGGCGTCATCGGCATGAAGATCCTGGGAGTGGGACGGCTGCGTTCGCGTGCCGACGAGTGCCTGCGCTACGCCATGACGCTGGGCTGCGTGGATTGCTTCACGATCGGGATCGAGAGCCGCCAGGAGCTGGACGATCTGGTCTCGCGCATTGCGCGCGTGGGTGCTCTGAGTTGAACACGCCGATCGCCACCGGCTCCCGCGGCGGGACGGTTTGACGCTCGCGGTGGACACTAGCACGTGCCTCAGTGAACCCGCTCCTACGGGTTGACAAGGCGGGGGAAGCGAAATAAACTGGGTTGCGTCCGAGAAGGCGTGAGTGTGTCACCGGGGGGAGCCATGACACGTAACCGAACGAGCCTGCCTTGGTTTCTGTTGACCAGCATCACCTTGCTACTCGGCGCTGCTGCCGGTTGGGTGAGCGGCCAGATCGTCACCGGGTCCATTTCCGGCTCGGTGGTGGATCCCTCAGGAATGCCCGTGATGGGCGCAGAGGTGCAATTGGTTCAGCCAGCGACGGGGGCAACCCGCGTCACACGCACGGACGAACGGGGCGATTTCCTGCTGAGCGGGTTGGACGCGGGCGCCTACGACCTGACGGTCGCCGTGGCCGGCTTCAAGAAATACGAGCGCAAGGGGATCAAGCTGGCCACCGGCGAGAGATTGCCGCTTGGATCCATCCGACTCGAGATCGGGACCATCACTGAGACGGTCTCGGTGACGGACCGGGGCGGGGCGGTGGTCCAGACGCAAAGCGCGGAACGGGCTGACGTGGTGACGAGCGTCCAGGTTGACCGGCTGCTCCTGCGGGGACGTAACGTGAAGGACCTGGTCGGCCTGCTGCCGGGCGTGGTGGTCGTGAGCGAGGCAGAGGATCTGAGCAGCTCCTCGAACTTCAACGTGATGGGGAACCGCAACACGTTCAATAACATCTCCGTGGACGGCGTGCCCGCCACCGACATGGGTAACGGGTCCATGTTGAAACTGACGGTCAGTCAGGACGCCGTCAGCGAGGTCAAGATCCTCATCAGCAACTATCAGGCCGAGTACGGGCGCATGGCCGGCTCCAACATCCAGATTGTCACCAAGAGCGGCACTCGCGAGTTTCACGGGCTGGCCTCTTATTTCAAGCGCCACGAGCAGTTCAACGCCAATGATTTCTTCAACAACCAGCGTGGCGTGCCGAAGCCGCGGTACCGCTATAACACCTGGAGTTATAACATCGGCGGCCCGATTTTCATACCACGGAAGTTCAACACGGGGCGTGACAAGCTGTTCTTTTTCTGGCACCAGGAGTTCTGGCCTTCCAAGGTGGCCACCACGGGCCAGCGCACGGTGCCCACCGCGCTGGAAAAGCAGGGCAACTTTTCGGCTTCCGTGGACCTCAACGACAAACTCATCGTCATCAAGGATCCTTACAGCGGCGGGGCGCCTTTTCCGGGCAACGTGATCCCGGCTGCCCGGATCGACCGCAACGGTCAGGCGCTTTTGAAAATGTTCCCCGATCCCAACTTCCTGAACCGGGCGATCTCGCGCGGCCAGTACAACTATGTCTTCGTCTCGGAAAACGAAATGCCGAAAAGCACCAGCACCCTGAAGCTGGATTACAATCCCAACGCGAACAATTTCCTCGCCGTCAGTTACTCCGCCTTCAGCGAGGACCAGACCTGCTCATCCGGTTGCGCGCAGACAGCCAACTGGCCGCAGAGACGCCAGACCTGGTGGAACCATCCCAAGAGCGTCACGGCCCGCTACACGAAAGTCATTTCGCCTTCTCTGCTCAATGAATTCAGCTTCGGTTACCTCAACCAGCCGGCTGAAAACTCTATCAAGGAGGAGGAACTCCGCCGCAACCTGAGAGAAACGGTCGGCTTTCAGATCGGCCAGTTTTACCCGCAGGCCAATCCCCTGAAAGTGGTGCCCAACGCTACCTTCGGGGGCGTGCCCAATGCCGCCGAAATCTACTTCGAGGGCCGCTTCCCGCTCTGGAATCGCTATCACCTGTTCAACTGGCAGAACAACGTTACCCTGCACCGCAGCGCCCATACCTTCAAGGCGGGCGTCTACATCGAGACCTTCTTCCGCCACCAGAAAAAAGCGGTGCCTTTCAATGGGTCGTTCGACTTCGGGCGCAATGTCAACAACCCGTACGACACCAACTATGCTTACTCCAACGCCATTTTAGGCGTCTTCAATTCTTACACCGAGATCAGCGGACCCGCGTGGATGCGCCAGCGAACGGGAGGGCGCGAGTTCTTTGTCCAGGACAACTGGCGCGTGACCCGCAGACTGGTGCTCGATTACGGCCTCCGCATGTACTACACGCTGCCCATCACGGAACGCGACAACTTCATGGCCGGTTTCGTGGCTGATCGCTATGACTGGGCCAAAGCGCCGCAGCTCATCCGGCCCGCCCTGGATGCCCAGCGGCGCAGGATCGGAGTCCACCCTGTCACCGGCCAGACCTATTTCGTGGCGCAGATCGGCGCCATCGCGCCGGGCGTAGGCAACCCGTTCAACGGGATGGTGGTGGCCGGGGAGGGCGGTTATCCGCGGGCCTTGGTGAAAACGCGCGGGATCCAGTGGGCGCCTCGTTTCGGCTTCGCCTACGACGTTTTCGGCAACGGCAAGACCGCCGTGCGCGGAGGTTTCGGCCTCTTTTATAACCGCTTCTTCACGGAAGGATTCGCGGGACCTCTGACCGGCCAGCCGCCGCTGCTGCGCACGCCCGTGGTGAGTTTCGGCGAACTGAAGAATCTGCTGTCGGCGACCGGGCTCGACTTCCCAAGCAGCGTGGTAGGTGCGGACGTGGAAGGCTACTTGCCTGCCGTGATGAACTTCAGCTTTTCCATCCAGCAGGACGTGGGTTACGGAACCGTACTGGACGTGGCCTATGGCGGTTCCCTCGGGCGCCATCTGCTCTGGCGGCGCGACATCAATCCCGTGCCCCTGGGCGCCAACTTCGATCCCAAAAATGCTGACCCCACCCTGCCTTCCGGACCGCTGCCCAGCGCCTTTTTGCGACCGATCCCCGGCTACAACGCCATCAACATCATGGAAGGCGCCAGCAGCTCGAATTACCATTCCTTGCAGGTGCAGGCCAAGCGGCGCTTCACCTCGGGCTTGCAATTCGGCGCCGCCTGGACCTGGTCAAAAGCCATGGATTTCAACGATACCGACAGCGACTCAGTTAGCCCCCTGGTGCCGGTACGTGTCTGGAATTACGGCCTTGCCAGTTACGACCGGACACACGTTTTGAAGATCAATTACGTTTGGGACGTGCCGGCGCCGCGCTTGACTAATGCGCTGTTGCGGCATCTCACCGCGGGCTGGCAGTTATCCGGCATAACCAGCTTCGTGAGCGGAGCCCCGCTGGGTGTCGGATTCTCGACCACGACGCCCATTGATATTACTGGCTCCGCCTCCCAAGGTGCGCGCATCGTGGTCCTGGAGAATCCCGTGTTGCCCAAGAGCCAGCGCACCTTCTACCGGAACTTCCGGACCGAGGTCTTTCGGTTACCCGCAGTGGGCACTCTGGGTAACGCCGCCAAGACTTTGATTCGCGGTCCGGGAATCAATAACTGGGACATCGCGGTTTTCAAGGATTTCCAACTGAAGGAACGGGCGCGGTTACAATTCCGCTCCGAGTTTTACAACGCCTTTAACCACACCCAGTTCTCCGGCCTGGACACTACGGCGCGCTTCGATCCCAGAACGGGCGAACAGGTCAACACGCGCTTCGGCCAGTTCACCTCCGCGCGAGCGCCCCGAATCATTCAGTTCGCCTTGCGGTTCAGCTTCTGAGGAGCAGCCAGCTTTCCGGTCGGGCCGTTGCCGCGCCGCGGCGAGGGCGAGCACCACCCCAAGCTGAAACCCGCCTGAGGCATACTGGGAACTCATGACCCGCAGAGAGTGGCTGAGTGCGATCCCGGCCTGTGCGGCGGCAGCGACGGGCTGTCGCCGGCGAAGCGAACGCGTGATCGGCGTGATTGCGCAAGGGCGCTCGCATCTTTTCTGGCAATCCATCCACGCCGGCGCCAACAAGGCCGCGCGCGAGTTCGGCGTACGCGTGCTCTGGAACGCGCCTACCTCGGAGACCGACTACGCCGGCCAGCTCCAGATCATGCAAGCCATGATCAACCGGCGGGTGGACGCCATCGCGGTAGCGCCGATTGACAAGAAAGCCATGGTGAGCGTCGTCGAGCGCGCCATGCGCGAAGGCATCCCTGTGATCATCTACGACACCGGCGTGGACACCGACCTGTTCGTGGCGCGCATCGCCACGGACAACTACGGCGGCGGGCGCATGGCGGGCGAGCGCATGGGCCAGATTCTGGGTGGCAAAGGAAAAGTCCTCATGGTGGCCTGTCAGCCGGGCGCCGCTTCGACGCTGGCCCGCGAGCAGGGCTTCGAAGACGTTCTGCGGGAAAAGTTCCCCGGCATCCGCATTGCGGACAAGCGCTTCGGCATGTCCGACTTCGCCAAATCGCTGGCGGTGGCGGAAAACATGCTTACCGCACACCCGGATGCGGACGGCATGTTCGCCTCCAACGAAACCGGGTCGGTGGGGGCCGCCCAGGCCCTGAAAGCGCGGCGCAGCAAAACGAAACTGGTCGGCTTCGACTGGAGTCCGACCCTGCTCGAGGATCTGCGCGCCGGCATCATTGACGCTCTCGTCGTGCAGGATCCCTTCCGCATGGGCTACGAAGCGGTCAAGGCCGCGGTGATCAAGCTCAACGGCGGCACGCCGCAGAAGATCCAGAACCTGCCGCCGCGGCTGGTCACCAGGGAAAACCTCGACGATCCCGACGTGCAGCGGCAGCTCAATCCCGACCTGAAAAAATACCTGGACTGAAAGCGCCCGGCTGGCCGCATAATGGAAGCGAGACCTGACGGGAGAGCCCGAAGATGCAGAACAGCGAAGCCCGCCTTTTGTTGAACGTGTTCCTTCCACAACTGGAGCAGGAGGTAGCTACCACACGCAAGGTCCTGGCGGCTGTGCCTGCGGGAAAGGAGGATTACCGGCCGCATCCCGCATCGAAAAGCGCTCTGGAGCTGGCCTGGCACCTGGCGTCCTCGGATTGGTGGTTCCTGGACAGCATCGTTCGCGGAGAATTCCGCTCCGGCGAAGGTGGCGTGCCGGCGGACGTGCGCACCGCGGCCGACGTTGTGGCCTGGTATGACCGCATGGTGCCGCCCATGATCGAGCGCGTCAAGAACCTGAGCGATGAGGAACTCAAGCGTGAAGTCTCGTTCTTTGGGATGATGAGCTGGCCGGCGGTCCAGTACCTGCTGATCATGCTCCTGCACTCGGTCCACCATCGCGGGCAGCTCTCAGCGTACCTTCGGCCCATGGGCGGCAAGGTGCCCGCGATCTACGGAGGCAGCGCCGACGAACCCATGCAGCCGCCGGCCTGAGCGCGCCGCTCAAGCCGCCTGCCGCCACTGCTCGAGCAGTCCCAGGAAAGCCTGAGCCGCCGGGGTGAACTGCTTGCGGCGCAGATGGATGATTCCTAGCGGCCGCACCGGCGCCGGCTCCAGGCGAAGCGCCACCAGACGCCCCTGCCGAACCTCGTCTTGAAGAATCGGCCAGGGAAGGATGCTCACTCCCGCGCCGGCGGCTACCGCCTCCTTGACGGCAGGGATGTTGTCAAAGTGCATCACGATGCGGACTTCGACGCCCTGCTCGCGCAGGAAGCGATCTATGTGACGCCGGATCGGTAAATCTTCATCGAAAGCTACGAAGCCCAGTCCCTCAAGATCCTGAGGGGCCAGAACCTCACGCAGGGCCAGGGGATGACGCGGGTCCACGGCCACCACCATGCGCTCCGTCCGCCATGGGCGCGCAACGATGCTGCGGCTGCTTTCCGGGTAGCTCACCAGGCCCAGATCGGCGCGGCCCTGCTGGACCGCCTCGTAAACTTTCTCCGGGCGCAGGTACTCCACTTCGAGGTGGGCCTCCGGGTGGAGGCTCGCGAAGTTTTCCCGCAGCTTCGACATTTCTGAGATGCCCACCGAATAGATGGCGGCGACGCGGACGGTGCCTCCCACCTCCTGCTTGAGCTGCCCCAACTCGGCGAGAAACTCGTCGGTGCGGCGCAGCACATCCCGGCAGTAGTCGTAAAACAGACGCCCCTCAGGGGTCAAAGCGAGCGGGCGGCGGCTACGGTCCAGTAACCGAACGCCCAGGGTGGTCTCCAAGTCCTTGACCGCCTGGCTGGCGGCGGATTGCGTGATGCCCAGGGCGCTGGCAGCGCGGGTCAGGCTGCGGGTTTGCGCTATCTCTCGGAAGAGCTTGAGCCGGGGGAGATCCACGGTTCCAGGCTAGCATAAGCAAAACTGAATTCGCAAGCCGTCAATTTCTTCTTGACTAATGTTTGGCGCCGCTGCTACACTGCTAACTAAAGACCCTGGTTCCCATCAGACCATGGACGACGACTACACGTTTCGAGGACTACCTGCCCCGCAGGGGCTGTACGATCCAGCCGGCGAGCGCGACTCTTGCGGCATCGGGTTTGTTGTGGACCTGAAAGGTCGCCGCTCCCACCAGATCATCGAGCAGGGCATCCAGATCCTGGTCAACCTCACGCATCGGGGAGCGGCAGGCTGCGACCCGGACACGGGTGACGGCGCCGGGCTGCTCATCCAGATCCCTCACGCTTTCTTCGCGCGGGAATGCGATCGCCTCGGATTCTCGCTGCCGGCGCCGGGCCGCTACGGCGTCGGCATGGTTTTCCTCCCCGTGGATCGGCATGAACGCCTGCTGGCGGAGGGCATCTTCGAGCGAATCGCGCGCGAAGAGGGGCTGGAGGTGCTCGGCTGGCGCGACACGCCGGTGGATGACACCGCGATCGGTCGCATCGCGCGGGCTTCGCGGCCGTACATCGAACAGGTCTTTCTGGCCCCGAGGAACGGAATGGACCAGCAGGCCCTGGACCGCAAGCTGTACGTGGTGCGCAAGCGGGTCGAGCGCGAAATCGCGGCCAGCGATCTCCGGGAAAAAGGCCATTTCTATGTGCCTTCGCTTTCCACCCGCACCATCGTGTACAAGGGCCTGCTCCTGGCTCCGCAGATCGCGCGCTTCTACAAGGATCTCTCCGACCCGGAGGTGGTGAGTGCCCTGTGCCTCGTCCACCAGCGTTTCTCGACAAACACCTTTCCGACGTGGCAGCTCGCCCATCCCTTCCGCTATCTGTGCCACAACGGCGAGATCAACACGCTGCGGGGCAACGTCGCCTGGATGCACGCACGACAGTCCGTACTGGCCTCGCCGCTGTTCGGCGATGACATTAAGAAGCTGTTCCCGATTTGTACTCCCGGCGCCAGCGACTCCGCCATCCTGGACAACGTCGTCGAGCTGCTTTATCTGGCGGGTCGCAGCCTGCCCCACGTCATGGCCATGCTGATTCCCGAAGCGTGGGCCGGCGATCCTTCCATGAGTGCGGAAAAGCGCGCCTTCTACGAATACCACGCGTCGCTGATGGAGCCCTGGGACGGCCCGGCAGCCGTCGCGTTCACCGACGGTCAAGTGATCGGCGCCACGCTGGACCGCAACGGGCTGCGTCCGGCACGCTACCTGGTGACGCATGACGACCTGGTGATTCTGGCCTCGGAGACCGGCGTCCTGGACATTGCGCCGGAGCGCGTCCGGGCCAAGGGCAAGCTTCAGCCCGGGCGCATGTTCCTGGTGGATTTGGAGGAAGGCCGCATCGTACCCGACGAGGAAATCAAGCACCGCCTGGCAAGCCGTCAGCCCTACGGCGAGTGGCTGGCGCGTCACCAGATCACCCTCGACAAGTTGCCCGAGCCGCGGCGCTGGCATCCCACCGATTTCTCCACAATTCGTCGTCGCCAGCGCTGCTTCGGATACACGGAAGAAGATCTGAAGATGATCCTGACGCCCATGGCATCCACGGGCGAAGAACCCGTGGGCTCGATGGGCGTGGATACTCCGCTGGCCTGCCTCTCCGACCGCCCCCAGTTGCTGTTCAACTACTTCAAGCAGATGTTCGCGCAGGTGACCAATCCTCCGATTGACCCCATCCGCGAGGAGATGGTCATGTCGCTGGCCAGCTTTATCGGCACCGAGCGCAACATTCTGGACGAGACTCCCGAGCATTGTCACACGCTCAAGCTCGAGCATCCCATCCTCACCAACCGCGATCTGGAAAAGCTGCGCCGCGTTTCCTGGGGCGATTTCCTGGCCACGACCCTGCCCGCGCTGTTCCGCGTGGAGGGAGGCGAGAAAGAGCTGCGCCGCGCGCTGGACGGCCTTTGCCGCCGCGCTTCCCTCGCTATCCAGAACGGCTACACGCTGCTGATTCTTTCCGACCGCGGCTTCGACGAGGAGTACGCTCCCATCCCCAGCTTGCTGGCGCTCACGGCCGTGCACAACCATCTGGTGCGCGAGGAGACGCGCACGCAGGTGGCGCTCATCGTCGAATCGGGCGAGCCGCGCGAGGTCATGCATTTCGCCCTGCTGCTCGGCTACGGCGCCAGCGCCGTCAACCCCTACCTGGCCATCGAGACCCTGGAAGATCTGCATCGCCGCGGCTGCCTGCCGCCCGGCCTGACTTTCGAGAAGGCCCTGGCCAATTACATCAAGGCGATCAACAAGGGCCTGCTGAAGGTCATGTCCAAGATGGGCATTTCCACGCTCCAGAGCTACCAGGGCGCGCAGATCTTCGAAGCCGTCGGCCTGAACAAGGAGCTCATCGAGAAATACTTCACGGGCACGCCTTCGCGCATCGAGGGAGTCGGCCTGGATGTGCTGGCGCGCGAGGCCGCCATGCGTCACGCTCATGCTTTCGAGCCGCTCCGCGAGGACGAGCCCGAGCTGGAGATCGGCGGCGCGCATCGCTTCCGCTCCGGGGGCGAATACCATCTGTTCAATCCCTTCACGATCAGCAAGCTCCAGCATGCCGTCCGGCAAGACAGCTACCAGACCTACCGCGAGTACGCGGAAGCCATTGACAACCAGAATCGTCACCTGTGCACGCTGCGCGGGCTGCTGGATTTCAAGTTCGCCCCGCGCCCGCTGCCTCTGGAGGAAGTCGAGCCGGCCTCGGAAATCGTCAAGCGTTTTGTGACCGGCGCCATGTCCTTCGGCTCGATTTCGCGCGAAGCCCACGAAACGCTGGCCATTGCCATGAACCGGATCGGCGGCAAATCGAACACGGGCGAGGGAGGCGAGGAAGAAGAACGTTTCTATGACGAGCGGCGCAGCGCGGTCAAACAGGTGGCATCGGGGCGCTTTGGTGTGACGACCAGCTACCTGGTCCACGCCGACGAGCTTCAGATCAAGATCGCGCAGGGCGCCAAGCCGGGCGAGGGCGGCCAGCTTCCCGGCCACAAGGTGGATGAAATCATTGCCCGCGTGCGGCATTCCATCCCGGGCGTGCAGCTCATCTCGCCGCCGCCGCACCACGACATTTACTCGATTGAGGATCTGGCGCAGCTCATTTACGACCTCAAGAACGTCAACCCGCGCGCTCGCATCTCGGTCAAGCTCGTTTCGGAATCGGGTGTGGGCATCGTGGCGGCGGGCGTGGCCAAGGCCCATGCCGACGTGATCCTGATCAGCGGCCACGACGGCGGCACCGGCGCTTCGCCGCTGACCGCCATCCGCCACTCCGGCACGCCCTGGGAGCTGGGGCTGGCCGAGACCCAACAGGTGCTCGTGCTGAACGATCTGCGCAGCCGCGTTCGCCTTCAGGTGGACGGCAAGATGCAGACCGGGCGCGATGTGGTGATCGCGGCGCTGCTGGGCGCCGAGGAGTTCGGCTTTGCCACGGCGCCGCTGGTGGCCATGGGCTGCGTGATGATGCGCAAGTGCCATCTGAACACCTGCCCGGTGGGCATCGCTACGCAGGACCCCGTGTTGCGCAAGCGCTTCCAGGGCCAACCCGAGCACGTCATCCGTTACTTTTTCTTCGTCGCCGAACAGGTGCGCGAGCTGATGGCGCGCCTGGGCTTCCGCACCATGGACGAGATGATCGGGCGCGTGGACCGGCTCGAGATGCGTCGCGCCGAGGAGCACTGGAAAGCGCGCGGTGTGGACCTTTCGGCCATCCTGTACAATCCCACCGTGCCCGCGCGCGTCGGGCGCCGCTGCCTGCGCGCCCAGGATCACGGTCTGGAGCGGGCGCTCGATCACGAGCTGATCGAACGGGCGCGTCCGGCGCTGGAACGGGGCGAGCCGGTGGAGTTCGAGCGCGAGATTCGCAACGTGCACCGTTCCGTGGGCGCCATGCTGAGCGGCGAGATCGCGCGCCGCTACGGCTCACGGGGACTGCCAGACGACACGATCCGCATCCGGTTCACCGGCTCGGCGGGTCAGAGCTTCGGGGCTTTCCTGGCGCCCGGCGTGACGCTGGTTCTGGCCGGCGACGCCAACGACTACATCGGCAAAGGTCTCTCGGGCGGGCGCCTCATCGTGATGCCGCCGCCCGGCTCGCGCTTCCGTCCCGAGGAAAACATTTTGATCGGAAATGTTGCGCTCTATGGCGCCACGGGCGGCGAAGCCTTCTTCAACGGCGTGGCCGGCGAGCGCTTCGCAGTCCGCAACTCCGGCGCCACGGCGGTGGTGGAAGGCGTGGGCGATCACGGTTGCGAGTACATGACGCGCGGTCTGGTAGTGGTGCTGGGACGCACGGGACGCAACTTCGCCGCAGGCATGACCGGCGGGCTGGCCTTCGTGCTCGATGAGACGGGCGAATTCGTGCGACACCGCTGCAACCGGGCCAGCGTAGACTTGGAGCCGCTGGCCGATCCCGCCGACATCGAGACAGTGCGGTCGCTCATCGAGCGCCACATGATCCTGACCGGCAGCCCGCGGGCCAGGTGGGTGCTGGAGAACTGGGCTGCGCTGCTGCCTATGTTCGTGAAGGTCTTCCCGCACGACTACAAGCGCGTGCTGGCGCAGGCCCGCCCCGCAGTGCCGGCGCCGGTGTTCGCGCCCACTCAGACCGAAGCGCGGCAGGTGTTGCATGGGTAAGCCCACCGGATTCCTTGAGTATTCGCGGGAAACGCCCCAGCGGCGGCCCGTGGAGGAGCGCATCCGCGATTTCTTCGAGATCGAGCTGCCCTTCCCCGAACCCAAGGTGCGCACCCAGGCGGCCCGCTGCATGGATTGCGGAGTACCTTTCTGTCACACCGGTTGCCCGCTGGAAAATTTGATTCCGGACTGGAACGATGCGGTCTGGAACGGCAGGTTCGAGGAAGCAGCGCGCCTGCTTCATTCCACGAACAACTTTCCGGAAATCACCGGACGCGTTTGCCCGGCGCCGTGCGAGGCCTCCTGCGTGCTCGGCATCAATCAGCCGGCCGTGACCATCAAACAGGTCGAAAAGTTCATTGCCGAACGGGCGTGGCGCGAGGGCTGGGTTCGTCCGCTGCCCCCAGTCGAGCGCACAGGCAAGCGCGTGGCGGTGGTGGGATCCGGGCCCGCCGGACTGGCCGCAGCCCAGCAGCTCAACCGCGCCGGCCACTGGGTCACGGTTTTCGAAAAAGCCGACCGCATCGGCGGCTTGCTGCGTTACGGGATCCCCGATTTCAAGCTGGAGAAGCACATCTTGGACCGGCGGCTGGCCCAGTTGTCCGCTGAAGGCGTAGTCTTCCGCACCAACGCCTGCGTGGGAGGCAACGTTCCCGTCGAGGACTTGCGTCGCGAGTTCGACGCCATTGTCCTGGCGGGCGGCGCCGAGCAGCCACGCGATCTCAACGTGCCTGGCCGCCACCTGCGCGGCGTACACTTCGCCATGGAGTTTCTCTCCCAGCAGAACCGGCGCGTGGCGGGCGACTGGATTGATCCCGCGCAGGAAATTCTGGCCACAGGCAAGCACGTGGTCATCATCGGGGGCGGGGACACGGGCGCCGACTGCCTGGGCACCTGCCATCGCCAAAAGGCCGCTTCGGTCCACCAGCTCGAAATCATGCCCGAGCCGCCTCGCGAGCGCTCCCCGGAAACGCCCTGGCCGCTGTGGCCCCGTCAGTTGCGCGTAGAAAGCTCACACGAGGAGGGCGGCGTGCGCCTGTGGTCGGTCAAGACCATCGAGTTGCTGGGCGACGAACGCGGACACGTCCGGGCCTTGCGGGCTGTGCGGGTAGGACCGCCGCCTTCCTTCACGCCGATCCCGGACAGCGAATTCACGCTCGAAGCCGATCTGGTGCTGCTGGCCATGGGCTTTACGGGGCCCGTGCGCAGCGGCCTGATCGAGCAGCTCGGACTCGAGCTGGACGAGCGCGGCAACGTGCGCACGGACGGCAACTACATGACCTCGGTCCCTGGCGTCTTCGCCGCGGGCGACATGCGGCGCGGCCAGTCGCTTGTGGTCTGGGCCATCCGCGAAGGACGGCAGGCGGCGCGCGCTGTGGACCGCTGGCTGCGCTCGCGCTCCTGATCGCTCAAGCGCTCAGCGAATGATGCCCTTGCGCACCGCGTAAAGCACGATTTCCGCCGTGTTGTGCAGGTTGAGCTTCTGCATGATGTGCGCGCGGTGGGTTTCCACGGTGTAGGGGCTCAGGTTCAGCAGCGCGGCAACCTCTTTGTTGCTTTTGCCCTCGGCCAGCAACTGGAGAATCTCCTTCTCGCGATCGGTCAGCAGCTCGTAGGAATCCTTGAGACCGCGCTGCTGCAAGTAGCGCATGTAGTCTTCCAGCAGCTTCTCGGAAATCGCCGGGCTGAAAAAGGGCTTGCCTTGCGCGGCCACTTGGACGGCCCGCACCAGGTCCTCCTCCGCCGAGTCCTTGAGCAGATAGCCCTTCGCCCCGGCCGAAAGCGCGCGGAGCAGGTAGGATTCGTCCGAGTGCACGCTCAGGATGATCACGCTGACTTGCGGGTTCTGCTTGACGATCTGCGCCGTGGCTTCGATCCCGTTGAGCTGCGGCATGCCGATATCCATGACCACCACGTGAGGCTTGAGCTCGGCCGCCAGGCGCACAGCCTCGCGCCCGTCGGAAGCCTCCCCCACGATCTCCATGTCCGGGGCGCGCTCCAGCAGGAAACGCAAACCTTTGCGCACCACGGCGTGATCGTCAGCCAGCAAAACGCGGATCTTGCTCATCGGACGACTCCTCGCCGCGCAGGGGCACTTCGACCGTCAGCAGCGTGCCCCGGCCCGGCTGCGAAAAAATGTTGACCTTCCCGCCGAGCTCGCGCACGCGCTCCTGAATCCCGAGCAAACCCAGTCCGCGGCCTGCGGCCTCCCCGGGATCGAAACCCACGCCGTCATCCTGCACCGTGACAATGAGCGAATCCTCGCGCCCGTGGATGGTGACGCGGATCTGTCGGGCATGAGCATGACGCGCGCAATTGGTCAGCGCTTCCTGCACCACGCGATAGACGCACGTGCGCTGACGCTCGGGCAGGTCCTCCAGCTTTCCGTCCATTTCCACGCTGACCGGAACGCCGTAGCGGCGCGAAAACTCGCGCGCCTGCCACTGCACCGCAGGCCCCAAGCCGAGATCATCGAGCATCGAGGGTCGCAGCCCCATGGCCAGGTCGCGCACCGTGCGCAGCGCGCTTTCCGCCAGCCGCCGCGCGTCTTCCAGCCGCTCGCGAAACTGCTCGTCAGGCGCCTGCCGCAGCTCCTCGAGATTGCGAAGTTCCACGCGAAGAGCCGTCAGCATCTGGCCCACTTCGTCGTGCAGCTCGCGGGAGATGGACTTGCGCTCCTCCTCCTGCGCGCGCACCAGCTCCTGGGAAAGACGTCTCAATTCCTGTTCGGCGCGTTCGGCGCGACGCCATTCCTGCTCGGTTCGCTGCTCGAGCGCGTAGATCCGGTGGATGCTGACCACGGAAACGATCACGCCCAGCAGCAGCGTAGCGGCCAGCATCCTCCCCAACTGACGCGGCAGCTCCGAATGCTTGCGGTCAATCTGCCGGCGCTGCCGTTCCATGCTGGCTTCATTCAACTGGCGCAACTCACGGGCCAGCTCGAGCACGGCGTTGCGCCGGGGCAGCACCTGCTGGCGCAGGAACAGCGAGCTGAAGGCCAGCTTCTGCCGCGGCGTCCATTCGAACAGCGGATCGAGCGAATCCCAGTAACGATCCAGCTCCTCGCGCAGGCGTTCCAGCTTGGGGGCGTCTTCGGGGCCGAGCAGGCCGCGCAACTCCTCGAGCTCCTTCGTCATCGAGCTGCGGATCTCGAGCAGTTGCTCGCGGTAAAGGCCTGCGGTCAGGTGCGAAGGATCCAGCAGGTAATCCCGCACCAGAACGCCCGACAGATGCACCTGGTTGCGCAGCTCGTTCAGCGTGTGCGCGCTGCGGTGGTAGTGATCGTACAAGGACCAGATTTCCGCGTAGATATGGCGCGTGGTGCGCAGCATCGCCAGGCCGGACAGCGTGATGAGCGCCAGCAGCGTGCCGAACCCGACGGCCAGAACGGGACCTGTGCGGCCTTTCATCCCCTCACTCCGGAGCTACCCTCATTTTCGCGCCGGATTCCCGTGCCGCGGGGATAGTGCCGGGCGACTCGGAAGTTTATGGTGAAAGCGTGCTGGTGGTCTTCTCTGACCTTGACGGGACCCTGCTGGATTCCGTCACTTACCATTTCCAACCTGCTCAACCGGCGCTGGACGCCTTGCGCGCAAGCGGAATCCCTCTGGTGCTGACCAGCAGCAAAACACGCGCGGAAATGGAATACTGGCGGCGCCGGCTCGACAACCGGCACCCCTTCGTAGTGGAAAACGGCGGCGCAATCTACGTACCCGAAGGCTACTTCCCCTTTTCCTTGCCTGGCGCGATTCGTCGCGAAGGCTACGAAGTGATCGAGCTGGGACGGCCCTACCTCGAGCTGGTGCGCGCGCTGGATGAAGCAGCAGAAGAGACCGGCATCCCCGTGCTTGGCTTTTACCGCATGAGGGTGGGTCAGATCCGGGGCCGGGCAAAACTGCCGCTGGCGATGGCTCGGCTGGCCAAGCAGCGCGAGTACGACGAACCGTTCGAGATTCGCGGCTCGCACCCGCCAGACCCCCTGCTGAAGGCGATCGAGCGGCGCGGCTTGCGCTGGACGCGCGGCGGGCGTTTCTACCATGTGATGGGCGAAAACGACAAAGCCAGGGCGGTTTCCGTGCTGATCGAGGCGTACCGTCGCATCGAGCCCGAGCTGTATACGGTGGGCCTGGGCGACGCCCTCAACGATGTGGAGTTCCTGCGCCTGGTGGATATCGCGGTAATCGTGCGTAGCCCGGCGGCTGACGAAATGCAGGCCGCCCTGCCCGCGGCTCGCGTCACGCAGGCGCCTGGACCGGAGGGCTGGAACGAGGCCATTCGGAGCGTGCTCGAATCCTGCCGTCACTCAGAGATGGTTCCATAGGGACTTTTCCTCGCCGTCGCCGCTGTGCGCGGGCTCAGCCAGCCGCCGCTTGAGGGCCTCGTGGGCGCTCAGCCCCAGGGCGATGCTGCCTGCGAGGACCATCCCTCCCACCACCAGCAGGAAGGCCGCCAGGAAAACGGTACGCGCGAAGTTCAGATGGTCCGCCGCCACCACCACCGCAACGAAAACGATCAATACCCGCACAGCCGCAGCGATCCGGCGCGGTTGCGGCAGGTTTTCGTTGACCGCCCAGATCAGCGCGCTGCGGGCCAGATACTGCGCCAGCCACACGCCGGCCAGCAGGATCAGGCCGGCGGCCGCCAGCTTGGGCAGCAGGAAGACAACAGCCTCCACCATCTTCGTGGTGAGCGCCGTGTTGAATGCGTTCAAGCCGGTAAGCAAGCCCACCAGAAGGATGAGCCAGTAGATCACGCCGGCCACCAGCGGGGCGGTCTCCAGCGGCCGGTTCCGCCCGAACAGGGAAGACAGGCCGCTTTCCACCACGAAGCGGTCCAGCCAGGCAGTCTTCGTCAAACGAAGGAAGGCGGCGCGGACCACGGTGGCAATGAGCCAGGCAGCCACGAAAATGACGAGTGCCGCGAGCAGCGGGGGAACGTAGGTCTTGGCCGTCGTAGCCAGCCGTTGCAAGGATTGCTCCAGAATCTCCGAAAGCGTGCCGATCATGTTCTCACCTCCACAGGCGCGGGCTGGGCGGGCGCGGTTTGGCTCTTGCCCACGGAATCCCAGCGTTCCAGCAGATACGGCTTGGCGGCCTCGAAGGCCAGGCAAAGCTGTTCGATCCGATCCTCCACTTCGGACGAAATCATCGTTTCGGTTTCCATGACGAAGGAAGCCACGCGCCCCAGGTACAGGGGCGTCAAGGAACGCAGCAGGTGGGTGCGCTCGACGGGCATGCGCCGGTGAGCGCAGGCAAAATCCATCACGATGCGAGCCCACAGATCGTCGGGCAACCGCCAGCCGCGCGGGTTCTGCTCGGCCTGGCGGCACACCGCGGCCAGGGCCTCCAGGTTGCTCTTCTCGAGCGCCAGCGACCAGATCTCGCGCAGCTCGCGGTAGCCGGTCAGGAAGGCTTTCGTCATCCTTTCCAGGTTCACGGGCACGGGGTCCAGCCCGACGTCAAACCGAAAGCCGAACAGATCCACCGGACGGCTGCCTTCCACCTTGCGCCAGACGTGCTCGTACTCGCGCATGAGCGTGAAGACGCTGCCGACCACCTGCTGGAGCATCGCGGTGAGGTCGGCGGCGGGGTCCTTGGCGTCGTGCAACTTGGCGCCCAGGAAGCTCTGGCAAACCTGGTAGCCCTCGGCGATGGCAATGGTCGTCATCCAGATGTCAATGCCGTAGCGGGCCACGTCGGTCTCCCAGTCGTTGCGCTCCAGGTAACGCAGGAACAGGCGCCGGGCAATGCCGAAGTCGCCGCCGATGGGCTGGCGCACGCGGAGGCCGTAGAGGGCGCGGGTCAGCGGATAAACGATGCTGTTGGTGATGGTGCCGTCGTATTTGTGCCGGTGATAGTACGGCGCGACGAAATCGTAGCCGGCATGGAGCACCGGTCGCACCAGCAAGTCCACCCACTCCGGCGTGATCGAGCGCAGATCGGCGTCCACCACGGCGCAGGCGCTGGCGCCCAACTCGCGGGCCATGGCGAAGATCATGCGGAAGGCGCTGCCCTTGCCCGGTATGCCGTGATAGGGCAGCGAAAGCTTGTGCACGGGCAGCAGGGGCGTGTTCAACAGCAGCAGGCGGGGATCCTCGATCGAGGCTTTCAGCACCGCTTCTTGGGTGCCGTCGCGCGAGCCGCCGTCCGAGTTGATGATGACGGAGGAAAGCTGGGGAAAATACTTGGCCAGCCCGGCCTGAGCGGCCCGGACCACGTGCCCGATCGTGCGGGCGTTGTTGTAGCTGGGGATGCCGATGACGATGTCGGCTTTCTTGAGCTGGGCGACGGCGCGTCGCGCTTCCTCGGTCAGCATACGGGCCGGTCCCTGCGATTCAGGCGGCTGTGGCCACGCTGCGCTCCAAGTGTTGTCTCGCGTCCGCCTCGACGGCTTCCAGCAGATAGCGGAAGAAATCGGGGATGGCGGAAATCACGCGGTTCCAGTTGGGGATCTGGGGCGGACCCAGCGGATCCTCCAGATACTCCTCGGCTGCCTGGCGCAAGCTGCGCGCGAAGGTGGCCACCGCCAACTCCTCGGCGTGGCGGTCGAAATGCAGGCCGTTGAGCAGCGCGTCGGCGTAGTACCGATTGATGGTGTCCTCAGCCAGGCGCACGTAACGCACTTGCAGGCTGCGGAAGTGATCGCGCGTGAAGACCAGCCCTTCGCCCGCCATCGTGCGGAACAGGGACTTGGCCACGTCTACCGCCATTTTGCGCAGGCCGGCGTTGGGATCGTCCGGAGACAGGGACTGGTGTTTGTGCTCGTAGTTGTCCGCCAGATCCACCTGGCAAATGCGCGAGAGGGCGCAATTGCGGTAGACCTCGGCGAGCACGCCCACTTCCAGGCCCCAGTCGCCGGGGATGCGATTGACACGCGCGAGATTGGCTTTCATGGCGAACTCGCCGGCCAGCGGGTAGCGGAAGCTGTCCAGAAACTTGAGGAAGCCGGCGCCGGGGGCCATGCCTTCCATGGCCCGGATCAGAGGCGTGACGAACAGTCGCGTGACGCGGCCGTGCATGCGATCGGTGACGCGGGCGTAGTAGCCCTTGCAGAACTCGAAACCGAGGTTGGGGTTGGCCACCGGATAGCACAGCCGCGCCAGCATGCGCCGGTCGTAGTTGACGATGTCGCAGTCGTGCAGTGCGATCACCTCGCAGTCGCCCATGGCCAGGATGTAGCCGTAAGCCAGCCAGCACGAGCGACCCTTGCCGTCAGCCCCCGCCGAGAGGCCGTTCTCTTCGAGCAGCCGGAACAATTCCTGGATTCTCGGACTGTCAATCCAAAGAACAGTGACCGGGGCCGGGAAATCCTCGAAGAAGGAGCACGCCCGCCGGTACTGTTCCGCACTGGCGCGTCCCAGAGCGACCACGACGCGGCGCAGGTACCGCACCTGCCTGAGCTCGCCCGTAATGCGGCGCATGGCCGGCGTCTCGAATTCCGAGTACAGCGCGGGGAGCACCAGTCCGATGGGGCGCTCGGCAGAGAACCGCTCCAGTTCGTTTTCCAGCCGCTCCAGGCCGTTGGGATTCAGCCGGTGAAGGGTCGCCACCACACCCGTCTGGTAGAAGTCGGCCATGTGCCTCGCCTCCTGTTCCCAGCGTACGGGCAGAGGGCCGGGCGAACCATACTGTCGAAGCGCGACTGGGCCGGGCAAAAGTCGGTAGGATAAAGACCGCCGAGGGTGGGGTTCAGGCCCCTTCCAGGCTCTGGCCGATCAGCGAAAGGAACTCCTCGCGGGTGGCCCGGCGCGTGCGAAAAGCGCCCAGCATGGCGCTGGTCACGGCGCCGGAGTGCTGCTTTTCGACCCCACGCATCATCATGCAGAAGTGCCGCGCCTGGCAGACCACGCCCACGCCCAGGGGATTGAGCACGTCTTGCAGCGTCTGCGCCACCTGTTGCGTCAGCCGCTCCTGGAGCTGCAAACGGCGCGCGAACATGTCCACGATGCGCGGGATCTTGCTCAGGCCGATGACCTTCTCGCGCGGGATGTACGCCACGTGCATCTTGCCATAGAACGGCAGCAGATGGTGCTCGCAAAGGCTGAAGAACTCGATGTCTCGGACGATCACCATCTCGTCGTACTTGACCGTGAACAGGGCGCCGTTGATTACTTGCTCAAGGTTCATCCGGTAGCCGCTGGTAAGGTACATCAGCGCTTTCTCGATGCGCTCGGGAGTGCGTTTGAGGCCCTCGCGTTCCGGGTCCTCGCCCAACTGACGCAGCACCTCCTCCATTAACGCGGCCACCGAGCCCGGGGCACGCTTGCCAGGCAACTCACGCACGACAGCTTTGGCGCGGGATTTCACTGCTACTCCTCCTCCATCATCTCAAAACTGTTGCGCCGCGTTTCCCTCAGACGGACGCGCACCAGACGCCGGCCGGGCGGGAAGTTCTGCTCCCAGTCCTTCCGGAGGCGTTGCCAGATCAGGCGCAGCAGATTTTCCGAGGTGGGCGGAAAGTTTGCGAACTCGGGTGTCTCCGCATTCAGGTTGCGATGATCGAAAGCGGCGAGCACGCGCTCGCGGACCAGGGCATCCAGGCAAGCCGGATCCAGCACGCGTCCGGTCTCTTCATCCACAGGCCCACATACGCTCACCTCGAGTACGTAATCATGGCCGTGACCAAGCCGGTTGTTGCACTTGCCGTAAACAGCCCGGTTGACTTCCTCGCTCAGCGCCGGGTTGTGCAAGCGATGGGAAGCGGAAAAACGGTAGCGGCGCGTGATAGTCATGCCGGCGCTCCCTCGCATTCGACGAAATAATCGTCGGTCTCATAAACGCGAACCGTGCGCAGCCGCCGGTGCGGTCCGTTGACGCGAGGCTCCAACCTGCGCCAGATCTCGCGCGCTACGTTCTCGGCGGTGGGCACGACGCGATCGAAGGGCGGAACCTCGTAGTTCAGGAAGCGGTGGTCCATCGGTTCCACGATTTCCTGGTGCAGAATCTCCTTAAGCACTTTCAGATCGAAGACCATGCCGGTCTCGGGGTCCGGCTCGCCTTCCAGCGTGACTTCCACCACCCAGTTGTGCCCGTGACCCAGCGGATTGGCTGCCTCGCCGTACACGACCCGGTTCTGTTCGTCGGACCAATCCGCACGACGGCAGAAGTGGGACGCGGAGAACTCGGCCCGGCGGGTGATGCGAATCTTCGACACAGCACTTCCCCCTAATGTTGGATGCGGCGTCCCACGGCGGCGATCCTGCCGGGTGGCCGGCTCACCTGCGCACGCCACAGTTCATTAGACTACTCACGGACAGGGAGGTTGTCGCGTGACGATCAGTCGCCGCAGGTTCTTGAGCAATCTCGGCTGGGTGGGCGCGCCGCTGGTGGTGCGCTCGGGTTTCGGCATGGTCTGGCGAGCCCAGGCCCGCTCCGCCGCCCGGGTCTCGCTCGATCTGGAGCGTCGCCGCGCAGTCATGGATCGGCGCCTGCTCGGCGCTTTCCTGGAACACTTGGGCCGGGCGGTTTACGGCGGGGTCTACGAGCCCGGTTCCCGGCTGGCGGATTCCAACGGCTTCCGCAAGGACGTGATGGCCGAGATCCGCGAGCTCGGCGTGCCCATCATGCGCTATCCGGGCGGCAATTTCGTCTCCGGCTATCACTGGCTGGACGGGGTCGGCCCCAAGGAAAAGCGCCCCACGGTGCTGGATCGCGCCTGGAACTCGATCGAAACCAATCAGTTCGGAACCAACGAGTTCATCCAGTGGTGCCGCCTGGTGGGGACGGAGCCGTTGCTGGCGGTCAACCTGGGATCCGGCACGCCCGAGGAAGCGGCCGCGCTGGTGGAGTATTGCAACGTGGACAAGGGCACGCGCTGGAGCGAGCTGCGTCGCCAGCACGGCTTCCCGGAACCGCACAACGTCCGCTACTGGTGCCTGGGCAACGAGATGGATGGTCCCTGGCAGATCGGTCACATGACGGCGCGCGAGTACGGGCGCAAGGCCGCGGATGCGGCGCGCCAGATGCGCGTCCTTGACCGGAACCTGCAACTGATCGCCTGTGGCTCGAGCAGTCCTTCCATGCCCACCTGGCTGGTGTGGGATCGCGAGGTGCTCGAGGAATGTTACGACGTGGTGGACGCCATCTCGCTCCATCGCTATTTCAGCAATGCCGCGGGCGACAGCCGGCGCTTCGTCGCCTTGAACCTTTCCATGGAGCGGCAGATCCTGGAGGTTATTGCCGTCTGCGATTACGTGCGCGGCCTGCGCAGGACGCGCAAGCGGCTCTGGCTGTCCTTCGATGAATGGAACGTCTGGTACCGCGAGCGCAGCGGCGATGGCAAGCGTCAGTTCGCCCCGCGTCTGCTCGAAGAGATCTATAACCTCGAAGACGCGCTGCTGGTCGGCGGCTGCCTGAACACGCTGCTGCGGCAGGCCGAACGCGTGCGCGTGGCATGCCTGGCGCAGATCGTCAACGTGATCGCGCCGCTGGTGACCAACGAAAGCGGCGTGCTGCGACAAACGATTTACTATCCCTACGCGTGGGCGCTGAAGCATGCGCGCGGCGCGGTCCTCGAGCCGCTGATCGAGTGCGAGACCTACGAAGCAGCCGAAGCTGGGACCGCACCGTACGTGGACATTGCCGCCACCTGGGACGAGAGCGCGCGCCAGGCCGCACTCTTCATCCTCAACCGCGATCTGGATGCTGAGCGCGAGCTGCGACTGGAATGGCGGACGGCGCCCGCCCGCGTTCTGGGCTGCGAGACCCTGACCGGACCGGATCTGAAGGCAGTGAACACCTTCGAGCAGCCGAAGCGAGTGGTTCCGCAGCCCTGGGAAGCGCCCGCCCCCGGTGCACTCATGGTTCTGCGGCTGCCTCCGCGCTCCTACACTCTGCTGCGCTTGGGATTCGCCTGAGGTCTCTGCTAGCCTGAAAGAAAGATGGGCGTGCACCGCGGGGAGCAACCGTAAGGATGAAAGTCGAAACAGGCTTGAAGCTGGGCATTGCCTGCTGTCTTGTGCTGCTGGCCTATGGCGTGGTGTCCGCGCTGCGCACGCCGGTGGTAAACGTCAACGATACCGCTCCCGACTTCACCATCACCACCGACGACGGGCGTACCATCTCCCGGTCCAATTTCGGCGGGCGCCTGCTGGTGCTGAACTTTTGGGCCACCTGGTGCCCGCCTTGCATCGAAGAGATGCCGTCGCTCGACCGCTTCCAGAAGCAGTTCGCCGGTTCGGGCGTCGTCGTGCTGGGCGTCAGCGTGGATCGCGACGCCAACGCCTACCGCCGCTTTCTGGAACGGGCGCGCGTCTCCTTTTTGACGGCGCGGGATCCCGAGGCGCGCATCAGCTCGCGTTACGGCACCTTCAAGTTTCCCGAGACTTACGTGATTGACCGGCGAGGGCGCGTCCGGGAAAAGATCATCGGCCCTGCCGACTGGACGGAGGCCACCATGGTGGAGCGCGTTCGTCGCCTGCTGGAGGAATCATGATCCCGGAGCAAGCCCGCAGGGAGTTGGCCGCGCTGCTGGGACCGCGCGGCTATCTGGACCAACCCGAAGATCTGACGCTGTACGAATACGACGGCAGCCCGGACAAGGGCCGGCCCGACATGGTTGTCTTTCCGCGCTCCACCGAGGAGGTGGCAGGCGTGATGCGCATCGCCAGTCGCTACAGCATTCCGGTGACGGCGCGCGGGGCCGGCACCGGCTTGAGCGGTGGCTCGATCCCGGCTTGCGGCGGCATCGTGGTCGCTTTCACGCGCATGAAGCGCATTCTGGAACTGGATCTGGACAACGAGCGCGCCGTGGTGGAGCCGGGGGTGGCCAATCTCGACGTGACGCTGGCCGTGCAAGGCCGCGGATACTTCTTCGCCCCGGATCCCTCGAGCCAGCGGGCCTGTACGATCGGGGGCAACGTGGCCGAAAACGCGAGCGGGCCGCACACGCTGGCCTACGGCGTGACCACCAACCACGTGACCGGACTGGAGATCGTGCTGGCGGACGGAACCGTGGTCGAGCTGGGCGGCAAGGAATTCGATCGCCCGGGCTACGATCTGACGTCGCTGATCGTGGGATCGGAAGGCACGCTCGCTCTGGTGACCAAAGCCGTGCTCCGGCTGATGCGCATGCCCGAACACGTCAAAACATTACTGGCCATTTATGATTCGACCGAGGACGCCGGGCGCACGGTGAGCGAAATCACTGCCCGCGCCATCACGCCCGTGGCGCTGGAGATGATGGACGGCGTCATGCTGCGCATGGTGGAAGAGGCGACCGGCGCCGGCTATCCCAAGGACGCCGCCGCGGTGTTGCTGATCGAGCTCGAGGGCCTGCGCGAAGCGGGGGAGGAGCAGGCTGTCCAGGTCGAGCAGATCTGCCGGGCCTGCCGCGCCCGCGAAGTGCGCGTGGCCCGCTCCGCCAGCGAACGCGAGCTGCTATGGAAGGGGCGCAAGAACGCCTTCGGCGCCATCGGACGCGTCAGTCCGTACTATCTGGTTCAGGACGGCGTGGTGCCGCGCGCGCGCCTGCCGGCCGCGCTGCGCTTCATTCACGAAGTTTCCGAGCGCTACGGGCTCGTGATCAGCAATATCTTCCATGCAGGCGACGGGAACCTGCATCCCATCATTCTCTTCGACGCCCGACAGCCTGGCCAACTGGAACGCGCCCGCGCCGCGGCGAATGAGATCCTGAAGCACGCGGTGGATCTCGGGGGCACGATCACGGGCGAGCACGGCGTCGGACTGGAGAAGATCGAGCTGATGCCTTACCTGTTCCGTCGCGATACGCTGGAGGCCTTCGCGGGCGTCCAGCGTCTCTTCGATCCCCAAGGTCTGCTCAATCCTGGGAAGATCCTGCCGCCGGACATTGCGCCGGTGCGGGTAGCCGGCAAGTTGGTGGCCTGATGCTGTCGCGAAGACAATTCTTGATGTCAGCGGCGGTGGCCGCGCCAGCACGACTTACCGGACGGCAGCGCGTGGATCGCGCCCTGGCCGGCGCCGACCTCGACCGTCCCCCGTTCAGCTTCTGGTACCACTTCGGCCTGGAAAAGGAACCGGGCGAGCGTCACGCGCGCGCCACCCTCGACTTTCACCGCAAGTTCCGCACCGACCTTGTCAAGGTCATGTCGGACTACCCCTTCCCCAAGCCTTCAGGGCCGTGGTGGGAAGTCAAAGTCCTGACCAATCCCTTTCCGCAACAGGTGCGTGCCCTCCAGCTCATCGGCCAGGCCCTGCGGGGTCGGAACTATTTCGTCGAGACCATTTTCAATTCGTGGAATCAGGCCGAAAAGATCTCGTCGCCGGCGGAAGTGCGGCGCCTGATGCACGAGAAGCCCCAGGCTCTGCTCGACGCCCTGGAAGCCATCAACCGCTCGCAAATCAATCACGCGCGGCTGGCCCTGAAGGCCGGCGCCGCGGGAATCTTTCTTGCCATCGCCAACGCGGACGAGAACGTCCTCACGCGCGAAGAATATCGCAAGTTCAGCGAACCTTTCGATCGCGCCCTGCTGGAAGCTGTGCGCCAGGCCCCGCTGAACATTCTCCATCTGCATGGCGAGCGGGTCTATCTGGACCTGTTCTACAAAGGCTGGCTGGCGCGCGTGATTCACTACTCCGTGCACGCCACCGGCGTTGGGTTCGACCAGGTGCGGCGCAGCTACGCAGGCGTGCTCATGGGCGGCCTCGACGAACGGAACTTCCGCAAGCTGAGCGAGGATGAGCTGCGTCAACAATGGCGCCAGGCGCAGCAGGCTGCGGGGCGCAAGTTCATTCTGGCGCCGGGCTGCTCGGTGCCGAACGACACCACGGATGAAGAATTGATGCGACTGGTGCGCGTCCTGGGCGCCTGACTGCCCCGCTCAGCCGCGCAGCTCGACCGGCAATCTCAAGGCGCCGAGCCGCCCGCGCACGTCCTCCGGCGCCATCGAACCCAACTCGGTGACCACGGCGTGGAAAAGATCCAGAGGAGTTGCCTCGAAGTAGTAGTTCACTACCCAAACTCCGGCTGGGGGCGAGGCGTACACTTCGGCCGGGTCGCGAGGCAGTTCGGCGGGCAGCTCGTAGTCACTCGGGACGAACTTGTCCGTGCTCGCCAGCGCGTAAACGGGCACAGCGCGCTCGCGTGCCGCAAGCGCCAGGGGCCAGGTGCCGATCTTGTTGATCACGCCATCGCCCGTGATGGCATCCGCTCCTACCAGCACGACGCGCGCTTCTGAAACGATCAGGCTGAGACCAGCATCCACAAAGAGTTTCACCGCAATCCCTGCCGCAGCGAGTTCGCCGGCCAGCCTCACGCCTTCGGCCATTGGCCGCGATTCGGTCAGGTACACGGAGAAGCGCTTTCCCTGCGCCCAGGCGTAGCGCAAGGCGGCCAGCACGGAGGAGCTGCGGGAGTGCGTGGCGACGACGTCCCCTTCCTCGACGAGCGTGGCGGCGCGCTCAGCCACGGCTTGAGCCGCGGCCTCCAGCCGTGCAATGTACTCCTCACAAGCAGCCGCCGCCTCGCCGGGCTTGGCGAGCACCGCAGCGGCCAGATGGAGCATGGGCGCCATGCGTGGCTGGGCCGCGATCAGGGCGCGCAAGACCGCAACGATCTCGTCCCGCGCGCGTCCCGGCGCCCACTCCGCCAGCCCCCGCGCCGCCCGTTTCGCCAGCTCCGCCGCGCCGCTGAGGTTGTCGCGGCGGATCTCCTTGATCCAGTCCGGAGCCACTACGCCCGCATCACCGCCGGGTAGACCTTGCGGATTGCTTTGATGATGTCCTGGCAATCCTGCTCGGTGAACTTGGGATCCATCGAGACGCCGGCGAAGCGCCCGAGGATGTCGAGCGTGCGCGGGCAGATCTCGGGACCATACTTGATCGTCGCCCCGCGCCCCACGGTGAACGAGGGCCACTTCGGGTGGACAGTGACCTTCTTGATGACATGGGGCAGCGTAGGCAAAATGACGGAGCCGCTCGGGCGGCTGGCGGGCACGCCTTCGGCCTTCATGGCAGCGAGGAAGCGATCGCAGCGCTCGCGCGTGCCGAAATCAATGAACACCGCGGCGCCCAGCTCGCCTTCAGGGTCGGGCTGGCGGCGGAAACGGATGCCGGGCAGGTCACGGATACCCTCGTAAACGCGCCGGGCGTTGGCGCGCACCGCGGCGACGATCGTGTCCAGCTTGCGCAGTTGGGCCAGCAGCACGCCGCCCGTGAACTCGCTCATGCGGAAGTTCGTGCCGAAGAACCAATCCAGTTGCGGCTTGCCTACGACCTGCTCGTGCAGGCTGCGGAGGCCGCCCAGATCGTGGAAGCGGGCAGCGCGCTCGAACAGCACGGGGTCGTTGGTCACCACGGCGCCGCCCTCGCCCGCCGTGATGGTCTTGTTCAACTGGAGGCTGTAAATGCCGATGTCACCGTGCGAGCCGACGGGCTTGCCCTTGTAGTCGGCGCCGACCGCCTGGGCGCAGTCCTCCAGCACGCGGATCTTGTGCTTGCGCGCGATGCGCAGGATGGGATCGAGATCGGCCGGCGTCCCTTGCAGGTGCACGGCCATGATTACTTTGGTGGCCGGCGTGATCTTGCTTTCGATGTCGTTGGGATCAATGTTGAAGGATTCGTCAATTTCGGCGAAGACGGGCAACGCTCCGGCGTGGACGATCGTGTTGAAGCAGGAGTGCCAGGTCCAGGCGGGCAGGATCACTTCGTCGCCAGGTCCGACTTCGAGCGCAGCCAGCGCGCACTGCAAGGCGGCTGTGCCAGAGGTAACGGCGAGCGCATAGCGGGTTTGCATGCGCGCGGCGAACTCTTTCTCGAAGGTGGCGACTTTCATGGGAGGCTGCGAGCCTCGTCCGTACCAGCGGAAGGGGCGGCCGGTCTCGAGCACCTCGAGCAGTTCCGCCCGCTCCTTGTCGTCGTAGTACTGGGGCCCCCAATAGTCGGCGCGCAGCGGCTTTTCGCGAACCGGACGGCCGCCCTCCAGGGCCAGTTGGGCATCGGCCTGCCCGGCCCCGGCGGCGGCAGCGGCGGCGGCCAGGAACGTCCTGCGATCCAGCATGGGCTTTCTCCTTCCTGACCCAGCATAGTGTGAATCCGCCCGCAAGGCAAGAGCATGGTGGCGCGGGGGCTGGCCTCTCGCAGTACAATGCTCGCGATGAGAACTTTTGGCTGCTTCCTCATACTGGCTGCTTTCAGCGCTACTCCTGCCGCGGAAATCCGGCTGGGCATCGTGGGAACGGATACCTCACACGTGATCGCTTTCACGCGCATGCTGAACGACCCCAGCTCGCCCGAGTACGTGCCGGGGGCCCGCGTGATCGCCGCCTTCAAGGGCGGCAGCCCCGACCTGCCGGCGAGCCGGGATCGCGTGGACAAGTACGCCGAGGAGTTGCGCACGAAATTCAACGTGGAAATCGTGCCGGACATTCCGACCCTGTGCAGCAAGGTGGACGGCGTGCTGCTGGAAAGCGTGGACGGGCGACCGCACCTGGCGCAGGCACGCCAGATCATCGCCGCACGGAAACCGATGTTCATTGACAAGCCGCTGGCCGCTACGTTGGAGGATGCCCGCGAGATCGCCCGGCTGGCGCGCGAGGCCGGCGTGCCGTGGTGGAGCTCGTCGAGCCTGCGTTACAGCGAAATCGTGACGGCGCTCAAGACGCCGGACGCCACGGGCGTGATGACGTGGGGACCGGGGCCTTTCGAAGAACACCACTACCTCGAGCTGGCCTGGTACGCCATTCATCCCATCGAGATGCTCTACGCGCTCATGGGCACGGGTTGCGAGGAAGTGACGCGCATTTCTGGAGCCAACGCGGACGTGATCGTGGGCCGCTGGAAAGACGGTCGCTTGGGCAGCGTGCGCGCCATCCGTCCTTACTCGGACTACGGGGCCATCGTCTTCGGACCCAAGAAAACCCTGCGCAGCACGCCCGAGATGAAGACCGGATACCGGCCCCTGGTTCAGGAAATCGTCAAGTTTTTCCAGACGCGCGTCCCACCGGTGCCGAACGAAGAGACGCTGGAGATTTTCGCTTTCATGGACGCCGCGCAGCGCAGCAAGGAAGCCGGCGGCAGGCCGATGAAGCTGCGCTGAGCGGCGGCGTCTGACGTAGAATCGCCGAAGAGGTTCTCATGCGTTCTGCGATTGTCTCCACCGCATTGCTCCTTCCCTGTTTGCTGATCGCCCAGGAGCTGAAGCCGCTGGAGTTACCGCCGCCGCAGACCGAAGGCGGCAAACCTCTCATGCAGGCGCTCAAGGAGCGCAAGTCCACGCGGGAGTTCAGCTCCAAGCCGTTGCCGCCGCAGGTGCTATCCAACCTGCTTTGGGCGGCTTTCGGGGTGAATCGCCCTGACGGGCGCCGCACCGCGCCTTCCGCTAACAACATGCAGGAGATTGATATTTACGTGGCGCTGCCGGAGGGCTTGTACCTGTACGATGCCAAGGCGCACCGGCTGCAACCGGTTTTGGCGGAGGACATCCGCGCGGCCACCGGTACGCAAACATACGTGGGCCAGGCCGCCCTGAATCTGGTCTACGTGGCTGACTATGCCCGCATGGGCAACCGGCCCGAGCCGGTCAAAACCATGTATTCTGCCGCCGACACCGGTTTCATCGCGCAGAACGTCTACCTGTTCTGCGCTTCCGAGGGCCTGGCGACGGTGGTGCGAGCCTCGATAGACCGTGAAAAGCTGGCGGCTCGCATGAAGCTTCGTCCCGACCAGCGCATCGTTCTGGCGCAAAGCGTGGGGTATCCGGCAAAATAATAGACATTGCTGTGGAACTCACGCCGGATCAACGCGCCATTCTGGAAGGCGCCCGCGGGCCCTACCTGGCGCAGTGCATGCGCTGGCTGGTGGAATGGGGGGAAGTCATGGGCGCGCGGCGGCTGGTGCGCTGCGACAACACGCACGTGCTGTTGTGCGTGCCCAATCTGGTGGCCCGCGGCGCATCAGCCCGCACTCTGGAAACCTTCGCCGAAGGCCTGAAAGAGGCCTGTCGTCACCCGGTCGCCCCGCACTGCGTGGCCACGGTCCACACTCTGTTCGTCACCCTGGACCCGCTGGACGTGCCGGAGAACGATCCCGGGCAGGTTCAAGTGCAGCGCGAGATCGCGGAGATGGCGGCGCGGGCCGGCTACCTCACCACGTTTACGTGCGCGCCCTACCTGGTGGGCAATGTGCCGCTCAAAGGCGAGATCTGCGCCTGGACGGAATCCTCAGCGGTGGTTTACGCCAACTCGATCCTGGGCGCGCGCACGGTGCGGCACGGCAATGAGAGCGCCATTGCGGCCTCGCTGCTCGGCGTCGTGCCGGAATTCGGCGTGCTCCTCGATGAGAACCGTCGCGGGACGCTGCTCGTCGAGGTGCGGGCGGAATTGCGGCACGCCACCGACTGGGGCGCCCTCGGCTACTTCACGGGCAAGATCGCAGGGCTGGGCATCCCGGTCTTCGACGGCGTGCGTCGGCCCAGCCAGGATGAAGCCAAGCAGCTTTGCGCCGCGCTGGCGACTTCGGGCGGCGTGAGCATGTTCCACATCGCGGGCGTCACCCCGGAAGCGCCCACGCTGGAGGCGGCCTTCGGCGGAAAAGTCCCGCGAGAACGGGTCATCTTCACCGAACGCGACCTGCGCGAGACCTACGCCGCGTTGCGCAACGCCACGGGCGATGAAATCGAAGCCGTCATCCTGGGCTGCCCGCACGCCTCGTTGCGCGAGATCTCGCGCGTGGCGCGATGGCTCGAAGGCAAGCGAGTGGCCGACGGCGTGCGCCTCTGGATCAACGCCGCTCGCGTGACGCGCTGCGCGGCCGACGAGATGGGCTTCACGGCCCTCATCGAGGCGGCCGGAGGGCGCATCCTATGCGACACCTGCCCCACCAACATGCGCATCGCCTGCCGGCGCCTGGTGACCGACGGCTTCAAGCAGGCCCACTACGCGCGCGGCATGACCGGCGCGGAAGTGATCGTGGCCGACACCGAGGCGTGCTTGCGCGCCGCCCTGACCGGGAGGTGGATGGGCGATGAGTGAAACGATCCGGCTGCGCGCTCGTGGCGTGGTGCGGGGACGGGCGGAAGGCGTGGCGCTGGTGGCTGACGCGACGCTCTCGTTCTGGGGCGAGGTGGATCCGGTCTCGGGCAAGGTGATCGGCAAAGGACATCCGCTGGAAGGCCAATCGCTGGCCGGGCGCGTGCTCGTCATTCGCTCCACCCGCGGGTCTTCCGCCACACCGATGGTCCTCAATCTGGCGAAGCTGGAGAACGTCGCCCCGGCGGCTTTCATCAACGAGGAGGTGGACAGCCTCGCTGCGCTCGGCGCCATCGTGAACGGAATTCCGATGGTCACGGATCTGGAATGCAGCCCGTTCGAGGTGATCCGGACGGGCGACTATGTGGTCGTGGATGCCACGGAGGGCGTCGTCGAGATCCGGCGTACAGAAGCTCAGGCGTCGGGCGGCGGATAAGGCACGCCCAGTTGCTCGAGATAAGTCTTGAAGCGGGTGGGATCGTACCGCAGCTTTCTGAGTTCGGGACGGAAGCGCTCCATCTTTTCGCGATTCAGGTGAACCGGGGGCAGCGTTCCTTCCGGGATGAGTGATTTCCACTTGGTCTCGCGGGTCTGCTCGGCGAAGTATTCTTTGGCGCGGCGAAGCAGGTCGGGATCGAGCAGCAGATCCAGCGCAGTGAGGGCCTGAGCTTTGGCGCCCGCGGTAGCGCCCTTGTGCGCGATGGGAGTGGCCATGGCGATCCCGCTCGACCAGTGGTGTCCGATCATGCCCGGAATGTTGCCGGGGAAACGCAACACCACGGTGGGGACGTTCCAGGAGACCTCGGCGATGTCGTCCGATCCGCCGCCGCGCTC
>JAPWUP010000116.1 GCA_028275505.1 Bryobacteraceae bacterium | reverse complement strand
CCCGAGCCTTGGGGACCGTAGGAGGTACCAAAGTCGGACGAGATGTGGCAGCTCAGCATGGCGTCCACGTCGCGGAACAATCCGGCCAAGACCATGTAAGTGCGGCTGGCCAGCAGTTCCTCGGCGACGCCGGGGTAAACGCGCAGCGTCCCGGGAATCTTGTAGCGCTCCATGAGTTCCTTGACCACGATCGCCGCAGTTACGTTGACCGCCATGTGGGCGTTGTGACCTTCGCCGTGGCCGGGACCGTTCTCGATGAGCGGCGCATGGTACGGGACGCCGGGCTTCTGCGAGGTCTCCGGCAGCCCGTCAATGTCCGCCATGAAGCCGATCACGGGCTTGCCCGAACCCCAACTGGCCACGAAGGCAGTAGGCATGCCGGCGACGCCGCGCGTAACCTGGAAGCCGTGTTTTTCGAGCAGCGCCGTCAAATATGCCGAGGTCTCGAACTCCTGAAAACCCAGCTCGGCGAAGCTGTAAATCGAGTCCACGATTTGCTGGGTGAGCTCGCGCCGGGCCTCCACCCCCTCCAGCGCCTGTTTCTTGAGTTGTTCCAGGGAGGGAGTGGGAATTTGCGAGAACGCGACGGTGGCGCACAGCAACGCCGCCAGAGTGAGACGATTCATGCCCGGATTCTAGCGGATCGCGACCGTGAGCTGCCAGAGGCTTGGCTCCAAACAGGAGCAGGCCGGCCCGCAGCCTGGGCTATCATAGGCGGGCAGGCAATGCTCACGCGGCTGTTGATTCGCAATTTCAAGAAATTCCGCGAAGTCGAGATCCCCCTGGACCACCCCGTTGTGTTCATCGGGCCGAACAATTCGGGAAAGAGTACGGCCTTGCAAGCATTGACGCTTTGGCATGTGGGGGTCCAGCGCTGGATCGAGCGGCGGGGCCGCGCCGTCCCGGAGAAGCGTCCTGGCGTCACCATCAACCGTCGGGATCTGGTCGCCGTGCCCGTCCCGGATGCGAACTTGCTGTGGCGCGATTTGCACGTCCGTCAAATGGAACGCACGGGCGAAAAACTCAAGACCCAGAACGTCCGCATTGAGATTCTGGTGGAGGGGGTGACGGGCGCCACGCCCTGGCGGTGCGGCCTGGAATACGATTATGCGAACGAGGAGTCCCTCTATTGCCGCCCGATGAGGTTGAACGGGCAGCGCATGCCCGTGCCGGAGGAGGCCGCTGCCCTCAAAGTTGCCTTTCTGCCGCCGATGTCGGGACTGGCCGGCCAGGAAGTCCGTCTGGATGCCGGGGCGATCAACGTCCGCATCGGGGAAGGCCGCACGGCAGAAGTGTTACGCAACTTGTGTTACCAGATCGTCAGCGATGGCAAAGCCGCGCCCCAGTGGGAGGCGCTCGTAAGTCACATCCAGGACCTGTTCGGCGTCACCTTGCGGGAACCGAAATATATCCCCGAAAGAGGGGAAATCACGATGGCCTACCGCGAACGGGGCCGGCGCTACGATCTTGATATCTCCTGCGCGGGGCGCGGCTTGCACCAAGTCCTACTCGTGCTCGCATACTTGTACGCCAACCCCGGCGCCGTACTGCTGCTCGATGAGCCCGATGCCCATCTGGAGATCCTGCGACAGCGGCAGATTTACCGTCTTCTCGTAGATCTGGCCACTGAGCAAGGCAGCCAGGTAATCGCCGCCAGTCACTCCGAAGTGCTCCTGAACGAAGCCGCTGACCGCCATCTGGTCATCGCCTTCGTCGGACGCCCGCACCGGCTGGCCGACCGGGGAAGTCAGGTTTACAAGGCCTTGCGCAGCGTCGGCTTCGAACACTACTACCAGGCAGAAACGCGAGGCTGGGTGTTGTATCTGGAAGGTTCCACCGATTTGGCCATGCTGCGTGCCTTCGCTCAGGTCCTGGACCATCCTGCCCGCGCCCTGCTCGAGCAGCCTTTTGTTCATTACGTCCAGAACCAACCGGGACGTGCGCGCGAACACTTTTTTGCCCTCAAAGAAGCCAAGCCTGATTTGGTCGGCGTGGCGCTTTTCGATCGGCTCGATTCGTGTCCGCCCTCGGAGTCCGATCTGCTCATGCTGACCTGGCAGCGGAGGGAGATCGAGAATTACGTTCTCGATCCCGAGGCGCTTTTGCGGTGGGCTGAGATCCAGGCGCCACAATTGTTCCGCGAGCAGTTTCGGGAGACGATGCAACAGTGTATCAGCGACCTGATTCCGCCCATCGCACTCAAGGATCCCCAGGATCCCTGGTGGTGGGAAGAAAGGGCCAGCCAATTACTCGAACGTCTCTTTCGGGAGTTCTTCCGCAGGCTGCAGTTGCCGAACCTGATGAACAAGAGCGACTACCACGAGCTGGCGTTTTTTTTGCCGGCCGCGAGGATTGATCCCGAGGTCACGGAAAAACTGGACGCAGTTTCCACGGTCGCCCAACGGGCCCGTGCTGCCATCGAAAACGAGCAGTAGCGAGGCGGCTCAGATCAGCTCGGCGCGCTTTTCGATGGTCAGTTTGTCGTTGCTGGCGATGTACTCGGCCTGCATGCGGATGCGGGGCATGGCGTCGGTGATGAACTTTTCGGCCACGAGCTGGCGGGCTGGGTCGCGCTGAGCCTGATCGAGCAACAGGTGCACGGCCAGGCAATCGCACGCCATATCCACCAGGCGACGTGACATGTAATCGGTGTACTCGCGGTCGTTGAGCGCCTTCAGGTGAGCCACCGAGGACGCCAGTTTCTCGCGTGCCTCGCGAGCCAGCAAGGCCAGGCGGGCCAACTCCGGGCGATAATCGCGCTCTCCCTTCAAGGCCAGATACTGGCTCAGGGCGCCGCTGAGGATGCCTCCCAGCGCGCCTACCACCTGCAACTGCGTGGTTCCCTCGTAGATGGTGGTGATGCGCGCATCGCGCCACAGACGCTCCACCGGAAACTCGCGCATGTAGCCGGGACCGCCATGGACCTGAATGGCGTCGTAGGCGACGCGCACGGCCATTTCCGAAGCGTAGGCCTTGGCCATGGGTGTCAAGACCGACGTCCAGGCCGACACCTCCTTGAGGCGGGCGCGCAGGGCGGGATCGCGCGAGCCTTCCTGGCGGCGCTCGAGGATGCGGCGCAAATCCATGAGCCGGCTGGCCTCATACGTGATGGCGCGGGCGGCCTGGATCTCGGACTTCATCCGCGCCAGCATGTCGTAGACCTGGGCGAACTCGATGATGGGCCTGCGGAACTGCACGCGTTTCTGCGCGTACTTGCGTGCTTCTTCGTAAGCTGCCTGCGCGATGCCCACCGCCTGAGCCGCCACCGCCACGCGCGCGCCGTTCATCAAGGACATGACGTAGCGGATCAATCCCATGCGACGCTGTCCCACCAGCACGGCCGGCACGCCGTTGAACTGCAACTCGCAGGTAGGCGAACCGTGGATGCCCAGCTTGTTCTCGATGCGGCGCACCACCAGCTCCGGGCAGCGCTCGACCAGGAACATGCTCAGCCCGCGCCCGTCCACGGTGCCTTCTTCCGAGCGCGCCAGCACGAGACTGACTTCGGCGCAGCCATTGGTGATGAAGCGCTTGACGCCGTACAATCGCCACGTGCCGTCGGGCTGCTCCACCGCTTTCAGGCGCACCGATTGCAGATCCGAGCCAGCCTCCGGCTCGGTCAGGATCATGGCGCCGGTGACTTCGCCGCGCGCGAACAGCGGCAGGTATTTTTCCTTGAGCGGTTCGTCGGCGAATTCATAAATCGTCTCGGCGATGTCTTGCAGGCCGAAGAGGTTCATCAGACTGGCGTCGGCCTGCGAAATCATCTCGGTGGCGATGGTGTAGAGCACTCCGGGAAAGTTCAGGCCGCCGTAGCGACGGGGCAGGGTGAACGCCATGAGACCGGCCTGCTTCAAAACCTTCAGAGCGCGCTCGGTTCCCGCCGCGTAGCGCACTTTGCCGTCTTCGAAGTGCGCTCCTTCCCGATCCACTTCGGCCGCCAGCGGCGCAATCTCCTGCGCGGCGATCGCGCCCAGCATCTCGAGCACGGCGCGATAGCCCTCGCGCGCGTCCTGGTAGGAAGCCGGCGCATCGTCGTACTGACCGGCCTGTGTGTAGCCGTCCTCCAGCGCTTCGACGATCTCCTCGAGGTCCAGGTGCTCGAAGTGCCACTGGATGTCGGGATTGTCGGTGAAGTAGTTCTCCACGGTCCGGCCTCCTAGAGTTTGCCCCGCAGCGCCTTGATCAACTTGGGGATCACCTCGCGTACGTCGCCCACGATGCCGTAGTGCGCCACGCTGAAGATGGGCGCTTCCGGATCAATGTTGATGGCCAGGATCTTGGCGGATTCTTCCATGCCGGCTCGATGCTGGACGGCGCCGGAGATGCCGCAGGCGATGTACAGCTTGGGGCGCACGGTGGTGCCGGTCTGGCCGATCTGGTGCTCGGCGTCAATGAAGCCGGCGTCCACAGCGGCGCGCGAAGCGCCCACCGCCCCTCCCAGCACGCCGGCCAGTTCGTGAATCAAGGCGAAATTTTCCCTGGAGCCCATACCGTAGCCGCCGGCGACGATGATGGCCGCCGAACGCAGATCCACGCGTTTGGGACGGGTGCGTCGCTCCAGGATTCGCACCTTGAAATCGCCGGGTTCCGGATTTACGGGAACCTCGATGTAGGTTCCGGTGCGCCCTTCCACCGGGTCGGGCACTCGCATGACGCCTTCGCGCACGGTGGCCATCTCAGGGACGTGATCGGGACTGACGATGGTAGCGATGATATTGCCTCCCCACGCCGGGCGGATTTGCAAGAGCTTGTTCTGGTAGACACGTCCGCCCGATTCGTAGGAGCCGATCTGGAGGTCGGTGCAGTCAGCGGTCAGACCGGTCTTCAAGGCCGAAGCTACGCGCGGGGCCAGATCACGTCCCAGGGGAGTCGCGCCGTAAAGAACGATCTCGGGCTTGCGCTCACGAATCAGATTGGTGAGCACGCGGGCGTAAGGGAGCGTGGTGTATTCGGCCAGGCACTCGTGATCGGCGCCGTAAACGATGTCCGCGCCATAGGCGAACAGGCGATCGGCCAGGGAGCGGATGCGGTGACCGAGCAGCACCGCGGCCAGCGGGACGCCCAGCGCGCGGGCCAGTTCGCGCCCCTTGCCCAGCAACTCCAGGGACACGCCCGCGATCTGGCCGTCCTCGATCTCGGCGAAGGTCCAGACTTCTCCGTGTTGCGACATCGTTCCCAATCCCTTCCCGACTAGCCGAACGTCCTTTCCTCGATGAGTTCGCTGACCAGCTCCTTGATGCCCTTGTCGTCCGGGGTGAAGAAGCGCAGGCTGCGGCCCTTGAGGACCACGCTGTCCACCTTTTTCACCTTGGTGGGCGAGCCGCCCAAGCCGATGCGCGCCAGATCCGCCTGAATTTCCTCGGCGCCCCAAGTCTCGATGTAAAGGCCGCGAGCCTTGAGATCGGCCAGGACCTCTTCCACTTCACAGCGACGACGGCGCGCCTCGGCCTCCAGCTCGAATCCGCAGCGCGCGTGGCGGTATTTCAGCAGCCGGCGCGCGTTGGGCCACCGCGGACGGTTGGCTGTGCGGGGCACCGTAATCAGCAGGGGCAGTTCGGCCTCGACCACCTCTTCGCGCCGGCCCAGATCCCGGCGAAGGCGCATGCGGCCATCGCTCAGCTCGAGGACTTCGACCGCGTAGGTCACTTGGGGAATGCCCAGCTTCTCAGCGACCTGCGGCGGCACTTGCGCGGTGTCGCCATCAATGGCCTGGCGTCCGCAAACCACGAGGTCGAAAGGCATGAGATGAGTGGTGATGGCCTGGGCAATCGTATAGGAGGTGGCCAGCGTATCGGCGCCGGCGAAGCGGCGGTCGCTCAGCAGGATGACGCGGTCCGCGCCGCGGCAAAGGGCGTCGCGCAAGATGTCGGCGGCGCGAGGCGGGCCCATGGTGATGACGATGACCTCGGCCCCGTAGCGGTCCTTGAGATCGAGCGCCATTTCGAGGGCGTTGAGGTCTTCAGGATTGAAGATGGCCGCCAGGGCCGCCCGGTTGAGCGTACCGTCGGGCTTCATCACTTCGCCGGTCACGTTTTTGGTGTCCGGCACCTGCTTGGCAAGGACAATAATCCTCACGGTCGCTGCGATGTCTCCTTGTTTGAACCGGCGCGGCGCCGGCCCGCCGGCGAATGGACAGGCAAGACACTCAAGCTAGCAGAAAGCGGAGGCTGGCTGCAACGTCGCTGTGGACGGCTCGCAAAAGTGATATCGTAATCGCCGTATGCAGCCTACGCGTCGCTCTGTGCTCGGACAGGCCGTTGCCCCGCTTCTTCTGAAGAGCGCTCCGCGGCGACGGCCCAACTTCGTTTTCATTTACACCGACGATCAGCGCTGGGATGCGGTGGCGGCCCTGGGTCGTCAGACCTGGCTGAAGACACCCAATATGGACCGCCTGGTGCGCGAGGGCGCCGTGTTCCGCAATGCCTTCGTGACCACCTCGCTGTGCTCGCCCAGCCGCTCCTCGTACTTGACCGGCCTTTACGCACACAAGACCGGAGTCATTGACAACCGGGCTGCCAGCCACATGCGGGAAGGAATTCCCACGATCGGGACGCTGTTGCGGCAGGCCGGCTACACCACCGCTTACATCGGCAAAATTCACGTTCCCGCCTTTTTCCAGCGCGAACACGGCTTCGACTATTACGCGAGTTTCCCCGGGCAAGGCGTCTACTTCAATAACACCTTCATCGTAAACGGACAAAAAACGCCTACCGAAGGCTATATCACGGATCACATCAACCGTTTCGCCCTGGAGTTTCTCAAGCAGAGGGACCCCGGAAAACCTTTCGCGCTGTTTGTAGGACACAAAGCCGTGCACGGTCCCTGGGAGCCCAAGCCCGAGCACGCTCACCTGTTCGACAACGAATGGTTCGCGCTGCCGAAAACCTGGGACGATACTTACGACGGACGTCCTCCCTATCTGGCCGTGCGGCGGAAGTCCTGGCACGGTATCGAGGGCCTGCTACAGGATCTGCCCAAATTCAAGATCCGAACTTACAGCGAGTGGCAGCGCCGGATCTCGGCCTGCCTCGTCGCGGTAGACGAAGGCCTCGGCCAGATTCTCGATTTCCTGGCGAAAACCCGCGAGCTGGACAACACTGTGGTCATTTTCAGCTCCGACAACGGTTATTTCCAGGGCGAACACGGCTTGCAGGACAAGCGCGCCATGTACGAGGATTCGATCCGGGTGCCTTTCCTGGTGCGCTATCCTCCGCTGATCCGCCCAGGCGCCCGTTTCGATCCCATGATTCTCAACATAGATCTCGCGCCTACTTTGCTCGATTTCGCGGGCGTGGAAATTCCCCGTCACATGCAGGGACGCTCGTGGAAACCTATCCTCGAAGGCAAGGACCGCCAGGGCCGTTCCGACTGGCTCTATGAGTATTTCTGGGAAAAATCCTATCCTTTCGATCCTACCCAGTACGGCATCCGTACCCGGCGCTACAAGTACATCCGTTATCCCGACGTAGGCAGCACGGATCCTGATTACCCCATGCCCAAGGAGCTGCCTTACGAGGAGCTCTACGATCTGGAGTCGGATCCTCTGGAGATGCGCAACCTGGCGCGGGATCCTGCCGCCTCGGGCCTGCTCAACCAGATGCGCGATTTGCTGAAGCGGCGTCTCGAAGAGACCGAGTATCCGGGCGGCTTCCGGTAAGCAAGTTGTCTTAAAAAAACCTTTACTCCGGCACGGAACCGGCGCATAATCGAGGAAGCCATGCCTTTCCAAGTCGGGGAACGTGTCGGAGACTACGAAATTGTGGGGGTACTCGGAACCGGCGGGATGGGTCAGGTGTACAAGGTCCGGAACGTGATTTCCGAGCGCCTCGAGGCCATGAAGGTCCTGCTACCCAATCTGGAGGGGGATCCCGCCCTCGCGGATCGCTTCCTGCGCGAAATCAAGGTGCTGGCGACGCTGGACCACCCCAACATCGCTTCGCTGCGCACTGCCTTTCGCAGCGGCAACCAGCTCGTCATGGTGATGGAGCTGGTGGAAGGCGTCGGCCTGGACGAACGCGTGAGGCAAGGCCCCATCCCCGTCGCCGAAGCGCTCGACTACTTTTGCCAGGCGCTCAGCGCGCTCGACTACGCGCACTCGCGGGGTGTGATCCATCGCGACATCAAGCCCGCGAATCTTATGGTCACGCCGCAGGGCGTGGTCAAACTGATGGACTTTGGCATTGCCAAGCCCGCCGGGGACCGCCAGCTTACGCGCACCGGCACCACGCTAGGGTCCCTTTACTACATGTCTCCTGAGCAGGTGACGGGAGGCCCGCTGGATGCACGATCCGATATTTACTCGATGGGCGTGGCATTGTACGAAGTCTTGACCGGCACGAGGCCGTTCAAGGGCGACAGCGAGTTCAGCATCATGGCTGCGCACCTGGAAGGCCAAGTCGTCCCGCCCATCCAGGTGAATCCCCTGCTGGGGCCTGTACTGAACGAGATCATCATGACGGCGATTGCCAAGGACCCGGCGCAGCGGTTCCAATCGGCAGCAGCGTTCCGCAACGCGCTGCTGCAGGCAAAGGAGTCCCTGAGTGCGGCGGCAGCTCCGCTCTCTGCAACGGGCGCCGTGGCGGCAGCTCCCCAACCTCCCGCCCCTGCTGCGCAGGCGACATGGCAGGCCGCCTCGCCGCCCCCGCCCCCGGTCACCGCGCCACCCTCGCCACCGTTCGAGCCGGCAGTAGCGCCATTACCGCCCGCTCAGCCGACCCCGGTTGCGGCACCGGCACGCACGCACCGTGGGTTATACATGGCGCTGGGTGTTGTCATCGGGTTGGCCGTTCTGGCGCTGGCCGCCACGCAATTGCCGCGCTGGTTGCGGACGCGCGCAGCGCCAGCGACCAATATCACGCCGGCTCAGGAGGTAGCACCCCAGCCGGGCGCGATCCCGACGGCGCCAGAAGCCACCGGGGCGGCCACAACGGCAGGCGCCGAATCACCGCAGGCGCCGGCAAGCGGACCGGCGACGGGCGCGTCCTCGATCCAGGCCCCCGCGACCTCCACCGCGACGGGCGGAGTTTCACCGCAGCCTTCCGTGGCCGCGCCCGCCGAGCAGCCTCCGACGCCCGAGCCTGTTACGCCGCGACGCGCCCGTCCCTCCATTTCTCGCGGGCCGGAGGGAGCGGGTGAAGCTGCCGCGGTAACGCCTCCCGCCCGCACTGCGGAGACCGCTTCCGAACCAGCCCAGCAAGCAACGCCCTCGGAGCGCCGGGCGCCGGCTGCCGACGTCAAAGCGCTCGAGGAGCTTCAGGAACGCATGGTGATGCTGGCTTCGCGCGCCGGCGCCGTCCGCTCGAGCCTCGAAACGCTGCAAAGGCAGCAGGCAGCCATGGGCCTGAACCTGCGCGGCGACATTCTCGCCTCCTGGAAGCGCATGGAACATTACATGGATCAGGCGGAAGCCGCGCTCAACAAACGCGACGCGGCGGCAGCGCGCCGTCACCTGGAAGCCGCTGAACGCGAGATAGACCGGCTGGAGAATTTCCTCGGGCGCTGATCCCGGGGCCTCCGCGTTCCGAGCCGCCGAGGCTGAGCGCAAAAACGTTTCAGCGCTCCAGCAAATCGCGCAGCTTGCCGCCCGGTCGCCAGATCGTCTGATCGCGCTCGGGCCCCGTCGAGATACAACCTATTTCCACGCCGATTCGTTCTTCGAGAAAGTCCAGATACTGACGGGCGCGCGTAGGAAGGTCTTCGTAACGAGTAAGTCCGAAGGTCGAACTGCGCCAGCCGGGCAGCATCTCGTAGACCGGCTCGACGGCGCTCATGGCGCGGTGCGTGGCGGGCATCTCGTCAATCGGCTGCCCGTGGAGTTTGTAACCCACGCACACCGGGATTTCATCGAACTGGTCGAGCACGTCGAGCTTGGTGATCACCAGGCTGTCGAAGCCGTTGATCATGGCGGTGTAACGCAGCAGGGGGATATCGAACCAGCCGCAGCGCCGGGGCCGTCCCGTCACTGCGCCGAATTCGACACCCACGCGGCGCAACGCCTCGCCGCGTTCATCCAGCGCCTCGGTAGGGAACGGACCGCCACCTACCCGCGTCACGTAGGCCTTGGAGACCCCGACTACGGCGTGAATGGCCGTGGGCGGAACTCCGGCCCCGATCGGGGCGCCGCCCGCGCAAGCACTGGAGGAAGTCACGAACGGGTAAGTTCCGTGGTCAATGTCGAGCATGGTGCCCTGGGCGCCTTCGAACAGGAGACGGCGGCCCGAACGGATGGCCTCGTTGAGCAGCTTTGCCGTGTCGCAAACCATCGGGCGCAACCGCTCGGCGTACTCTTCGTACTGGGCGCGGATGGCGGCGAAGTCAATCGGTTCGCCGATGCGGAAGGCGGTGCGAACGACCTCCTTGTCCTCGGCCAGGGCGTCGTAGAGCTGCCGGAAGTTGTCGCGATCCAGCAAGTCGGCCATGCGGATGCCGCGCCGCGCCACTTTGTCCTCGTAACAGGGGCCGATACCGCGCGACGTCGTGCCGATGGCCAGCCGTCCGGGTCGCGCTTCGCTGATGCGCTCCAGCATCCGGTGGAAAGGAAAAATCACGTGAGCGCGATTGCTGATGAACAGGCGGCCGCGTACCTGGATGCCGGCCTTCTCCAGCATCTCAATCTCCTCCAGCAGCGCTGCCGGGTCAATCACCAGGCCGTTGCCGATCACGGCCAGCTTGCCGCAAAGGATGCCGCTCGGCACCAGCTTGAGGATGAACTGGCGGTCCTGGATGCGCACCGTGTGGCCGGCATTGTGCCCGCCCTGGTAGCGGATTACGATATCGAAGCGCTCGGCGAACAAGTCCACTACCTTGCCCTTGCCCTCGTCGCCCCACTGCGCACCTAGCACGACGATGTTACCCATGGGTTACCTTCCACTTTTCGGCGCGGCGCGGCCCTTTCCGGCGTGCCGATGTTGAGGGACTTGAACTACTCATTCTATCAGCCCCGGCAGAAGCCTCGCCGAGCGATACTGGTGGGTGCAGGATGCTTCCGACCGCTCTGTGTCTGGCCGTTTGGGTCGCCGCCGCTGGGATCTTGCAGCCGGTCCCGCAGGCGCGCGTGACGGACGCATGGCCCATCCAGGTTCTCGAAGTTACAGGTAACCAGAATTACTCGCAAGAGCAGATCCTGGCGGTCGCCGGCCTGCGCCCGGGCCAGATCGCGACCCCCAAAGACTTTGAAGCTGCGCGGGACCGGCTGGCTGCAACGGGCGCCTTCCAGACGATCGAATTTCGCTTCGGACCGGCGCCGGGCGGGAAAGCTTACGCGGTCAGCTTCCACGTGGTCGAGGCCGGTCCCTTCTTTCCGGTTCGCTTCGAGGATCTGCCGCTGACGGAAGAGGAGATCAAAGCGCACCTGCGTGCGCTGGATCCGTTGTTCGGAGAACGCATCCCGGCCACCGAGGACGTGCTGGCCCGCTACGCGCGCGCCATCGAACAACTGCTCGAGCAAAAGGGCAAACGGCAGGCGGTGCGCGGGCGGCTGATGTCTGAAGGCGCTGAACCGCTGGCCGTGGTCTTCGGTCCTGCGATCCAACCTCCGGTGATTGCCGAGGTGCGGTTCATCGGCAATCAGGTGATCCCGACCACAGCGTTGCAGCGCGCCATGCACGCCGTCGCGGTAGGCATTCCGTACAAGGAGAAAACCTTTCGCCAGTTGCTCGAGGCCAACGTGCGTCCGCTCTATGAAGCCCGCGGCCGGGTTCGCGTGCGCTTCCCCGAAATTCAGGTGACGCCGGCCCAGGGCATCAAGGGCGTGGTGGTGACCGTGAAGGTGGACGAGGGGGAAAGCTACAAGCTGGGTAGCTTCCGCGTGGAAGGGGGACCGGTCGAAGCCGCAGAGCTGCTGCGCGTCGTCGAACTGAAGGAAGGCGAGCTGTTCGACGGTGCGCGGGTGGCCGCCGCAGCCGAACGGATCCGGAAGCGTCTGCGTCGTGACGGCTACATGAAGGCAGAGGTCAAGACGGCCCAGACGGTGCAGGAGGCGAGCCGCACGGTGGACGTGACGTTCCGCGTTGAGGCCGGGCCGCAGTACCTGTTCGATCGCCTCGTCATTCGCGGCCTGGATCTGGTGGCCGAGGCAGCCATCCAGCGCATGTGGACGCTGAAGCCCGGCCAGCCCTTCAACGCCGACTATCCCGACTATTTCCTTGCCCGAATCCGCGAGGAAGGCGTCCTGGAAAATCTCCGCAAGGCCAGCGCGTGGCTGGAGACCGATGACGCGGCGCGCACGGTCCGCGTCACGCTCGAATTTCGCTGAGGCCTGCCCGAGCGCCCGTCCGATTTGATAAGCTCACTGCGGTTATGCCGCGAACGCTGGTCTGCGCGATTCTGGCTGCGTCTCTGTTGGGCGCGGGCGAAATCCCCCGCCCCGAACATCCCCAACCCCAGTTCCAGCGCGAGCAGTGGCTCAATCTGAACGGGAAGTGGGAGTTCGAGTTCGACGACGCCAACGCCGGCCTGAAGGAAAACTGGGCCGGCGGCGGGAAGAAATTCAGCCGAACCATTACCGTGCCATTTTGTTTCGAGTCCCCGGCGAGCGGCATCGGCGATCCTTCCTTCCA
>JAPWUP010000336.1 GCA_028275505.1 Bryobacteraceae bacterium | reverse complement strand
GGCTTCGGCATCGTAGGCCTTCGTGCATACGAGCACGTGGTCGTACATGGCGCGATGGTGGTCAGGCAAGGAATCGAAGACGGTCAGTTGAGAAGCGGGGATCGTCAGGTTCCCCAACACGCCGGTTCGGCGCAGACCCAGGCGCCGCAGTGCGTCGGCGACGGCGGGCCTCGCCACAATATGGACAGCTTCGCCAGCTTTCAGAAGCGCGCTGGCGATCCCCAGGCCAACAGCTCCGGCTCCAATGAGCAGTGGTCTCATACTTACCTCCTTGACCTAGGAAACGGTGCGCGAGGCGAAATCCCCACCCGTCTGGCTGGTTTAACTTTTCAATTCGCTTGCGTAAATTCCACGGTAGATTTCAGCGGATTGTGAAGGTGTCAAATTCAGCCGCGCGATTTTGACGATGAATTTAAAAATTAAAGTGTCGGGCCTGGAGGGGACCAAGGCATTGTCGCGTACGGCCAAGCGGGGCGGGCCTCTTCGCGGTTCGCGTCCCCGGTGTTGCTGAGGCAAGTCTCGTGGCAGCCAGAACTTGCCGGCGCCCTGGCGGAAGTTCGCCTCGAAATTGTTTGTAAGTTGCGAATTGTTACAGGCCCCGCGGTATTCTGCTGTGGTCCGCGAGCCGATCGAGCTGCGGGCCCCTTGGCAGTAAGGTGTGTTGCGGCCAAGCTTCAAGAGTTGGTGACGGCAGCAAAAAGCGAGCCGAAAAGGATGTTGACCGCGCTGGAAAATCGGGCTACAATAAACCAAAACATATTCCGTGCGCATTCGGAGAGGACCAATGAGTCCCCCGGGAACCTTCGAGGAATGGTCCGAGCAGCTTTATTTGGAAGTTCGGCGATTCCTCGTGGAAAGGACCGGTTTTGCGCGGTGGCTCGTGAACAATGCGGGCCTGTTTGGCGGGCTCGAGGCCCTACGAGAGGTCCAGTTGCTCCTCGGGGTGCATGCCCGACCGCACAAGACGTTGCGCCTCATCTTCCCGCGATTCAACGGGGACCGGTACCAGCCCTTTCTGCTCAGCGATGACTGTTTCGAGAAGAGCCGGGCGTGGAGGCACGCCCACGCTCAAATGAACTACAGTTTCGAGATGGGGGTGGACCCGCTTTGCCAGGGCGGCCCCCGGCGGGGCCTCGCATGGGCAGCCATGGAGGCCGGGAAGTGCTACTACCATCATAATGCCGACGAGCTCGGCGACCGAAAAGTTAAGGTCGGAAACATCAGGGCTAAAAGCGCGAATCCGAGCGCGCACGAGCCGATGGGCCTAAAGTCGTTTTATTATGTCCCGATGCCTCGGGTTGGGAAAGATCCGTCATTAGTGGTGCTGGGGCTTTACAGTCGCAAGGCAGGCAAGCCACAAAAGCGGCCGCCCCGCTACCCGGACTGGGCGAAAGAGCTATGGGAGCAGCCTTTCTTCCGATGTGCGGCAGGCCTGCTGGCCAACTGGGACTGGGCCTTGGAGCGGAGCTTGCACGACGCCCTCCGGGCCTTGGGTGCCGCCGGGCAGGACAGGCGCGGCCAAGACCAGGATCCTCATACGGCATTGCTGCGGTTTGTTGTCGCCCGGGGTTCCCCGCGCCCTCGAGTCTGCTGGCCTTGCGAGCTTGTCCAAGGACTCAATGCCTTGCACTTGGAGATCCCCAACGATCTGGTTGCGTGCGGGAGGCGGCATAAGCCGTGCCCGGGTTCACCGATCGGTCCAATCCTGGAACTGATCAAAGATAATTATCGCGAGGCGTGCGCAGCGGGTCCCAGCCCCCCCTTAGAAGTCGCTTATCGGCGGGAAAATGGGGTTTCCGAGCTCGCACTGCGCAACTCGGCTCGGTATGACGAGAAGCGGCTCGAGCGCTACTGGATGATCCGGCAGGGTCGCCCGCCTGCCGGCAGACCGGGTGGGCGGTGGGGTGGTTACGGGTTGCTGCTTGCCCAACGCGCCGCGAGGAAGCTGGATGGCGACCTGCGGGTGGATTTTGCAATCCCCAACCAGAAAGACGACTGGGCGTATTGGTCGGTTACGCTTCGCTGGCGAAATAAGTGAGGGAGGCTGCCATGGGAATTTATCTGTTTTGCTTCGAGGACGAGCGCAATCAGTGGGCTAATTGGCAAACACGCTTCTTCACGCCCCTTGTTCAAGAGGTCCTGGGGCGGATCGGACAACGAGAGGTGAGGCTGCTCCTCGCTGATCACGTCCAACCGGCGGACTACTGGGGTTACCACTTTGTGACAGAAAAAGCCCAGCCGGTGCGTTACCCGCTAAGCCTCCAGGTAAACGGCCAGGAGTTTGTGTTTCGTGCGGAAGACGGGAAGTGGGACCCCACCACCAATCAAGAGTTTCGATTGGTCCCTTGGCCAAAGGGCGGACCGCAGGGGGCTGTCGGGCCGCACATGATCGTCGCCGACGTTGTAGGTCGTAATGGGCAGCGAACGGAATGGGAGAATATCCAAGAAATGGCGCGCGCGGCGGCTTACCCTTGGGATATGGTGTGGAGCGCCTCCGGCGTTCAGGTCCCCCCGGACATCTATGGCCTTGGACTGCCGAAATTTTGGTCAGCTGGTCACGCCCCAGGCGCTTGGAAGCCATTGGTCACATTCGCTGCCCAGCGTCTCGCGGCACGGTTAACGGCGCAGGCTGACCGAGAATTTTACTACACAGAGTATCCGCCGGCGCTCACAACAGATATGTACGATGCGATAACCACACCGCGGTGGAATCGGCCTAACGAGTGGGACCTCGCTAAAGATTGGCCAGCGGTTGCGGAGGCTGCAAAGAAAAAGGCTGCAAAGAAGAAGGTTACGGAAGGTGGAAAGCTCTTCGTCCTAGAAGACTTTAAAGTACCCACGCAGGACACCGAAGCAGTGGGTGCGTATCTTAGGTTCCTGAACGGCGAGATCTTCGCGATTCCCGGGACGGGCCTGGTACAGGACGGGGGCAACCTCAATGAGGATGCCCTGTGGCTTCTCATGGTGAGGTTCTGCCAGGCTCTGGCCGAAGGACGGTTTGCGGAATTCCGGTCCTACTACATTGCTTTGCGCACGCTGGTCAAAAAGCTCACGTACGAGCTCACGAACGAGTGGCTCCAGCCCATTGCGAAGCTGCGGCCCGAAACCCGTCCCGTGCACACCAAGCTGAACCCGGCCCGTTTAGCGCAACTACACGATCCCGTGCTCCACAAGACCCTAGCAGAAATCTACGACGATTGGGAGGTTACCCGCGGCACTGCCCCCGCGATCCCCTCATTACCGAGTCCTACGGCCTTGAGAAGGGGTGCGCCGCGGGGCCGAGGCAGGTCTTAAGCGCATCCCAGCGCGCCGGTCCGCACAGTACCCGCTCTTCTAGAGCGAGTGGCTTGAGCCCGCTCCTTGCGGAAACGGGAGGTAGCCACGTAGAGGGCCTCCGGGGTCGTGCCGACCCCGCGTGCCAGTTCGGTCAACGAGCCCGGTGCTTCGCCGG
>JAPWUP010000335.1 GCA_028275505.1 Bryobacteraceae bacterium | reverse complement strand
ACAACACGGGGAAGAACACGTCACCCTCTCCGTCGGCGAACAAATTCGGGACGATTTGGAACCCGGACGGGACGCCGGCGCCAGTCAGGTCGAAGCGAATCTCCATCGCTTGGGCAGCGCCGAGGGCTAACCGATACAGCCGCGGAAAATGTGTTTTCAAGTCTTCGAGGCTGTAGAACCAGAGCGCTCCCGAACGGTCCCAAGCCTGCCCCACGGCCCTCGCAGGGGCGGGAGGGTATTCACCGAGCTTGCGAATCTCCTGCATGCGGAAGGCAGGCGCCTGCGAGTCGCCTGCCGAGGCGCACACCCAAAGTGCGACCAGGCTAATCAGCTTTTTCATCAGCTCACTCTCCTTTCAGCGAAGCCCCCGCCGAGGATGAGCGGGCCAGCCAGCCCTCGGCGCAACCGCAGAAACTGTCGTAAGTCCCTTGATAATAAGTCTGGCAATTCCCGCTCACACGATAAATCGTGCTGCCGTAGTAACAATCTACGCAAATCGGACTGAACGCGCAATATGAAAAGCTCGGGCAACCGCACTCGAGGTTGTTTGGATCGTAGAACTCGGCCCGGGTCGTCATGCGACAGCCGCTGGCGCAGGCCCAACACCACGGCTGGCTCGTTGCGTAACCCCCGCACAGGAGAACCAACAGCAGAGCCGCTATCGCGGCGCGGAATCGGAGGGTGTGGTGCGACGCGAGCATATTCAGCCCTCCCAGTCCGATTTTCCCCGCTTTTTGTCAAGCCCCGCTGGGTCAAAATCTTCTTTTTTGCCGGATGGATTGTAACCTCGACCACCGTGAGGCCTTTCCGTCCTCCGGACCCCTGCTTTCGAGTCACAACCGCTCGATGACACCTCGACCTGCCGCGGGGCATGCCGCGCCGGGCCCCCTGCAAGGTTATGCTGGAAAGCTGGCTGAGGTGACAGATGCGTCGGGCAGTCCTTCTCCTTGGCATTTTGGGAAGCGCAGTTTGGGCGGCTACGCCTTTGGCCGATGGGTTCCGCAACCCGCCCGCCGAGGCGCGGGTGATGGTGCGGTGGTGGTGGTTCGGGCCCGCGGTGACGAAAGCCGGCCTGGAGCGCGAAATGAAGTTGATGAAACAAGGCGGCTTCGGCGGCTTCGAAGTGCAGCCTGTCTATCCGCTCACCCTGGACGACCCCTCGCGCGGCCTGATCAACCTCCGTTACCTCTCGCCCGAGTTTCTGGAAATGGTCCGTTTCACGGCCGAGACGGCGAAGCGGCTCGGGCTGCGCATGGACATGACGCTCGGCAGCGGATGGCCCTTCGGCGGTCCTCACATTCCGCTCGAGCTGGCCGCAGGCAGGCTCCGCGTCGAGAGGCGCCCGGTGGAGGCCTCGACGAGCGCGATGGCCCTGCCCGGGCTGAAGACCGGTGAGCGTCTGGTGGCGGCCTTTCTGGCGCCGCCGGAGAAATCGCCCCTTTCGCCGGAACGTCTGAGCCTGTTGCCCGTCGTGGATGACGGACGCCCGCGCCTGCTGCTGCCGGCCTCGAAAGAGTCGCGGAGCGTTCTGCTGTTCATCGCAAGCCACACTGGCCAGCAGGTCAAGCGCGCTGCGTTCGGCGCGGAGGGGCTGGTGCACGATCACTACAACCGCGCCGCGCTGGCCGTGCACCTGAAAGAAGTCGGCGAGAAACTCATGGAGGCGGGCGCGGGCTCGATTCGCGCCGTCTTCTGCGACAGTTTGGAAGTGTTCGGCTCGGACTGGACGCCGGCGCTGCCGGAAGAATTCCGGCGTCGCCGCGGCTACGAGTTGACGCCGCACCTGCCTGCCTTGCTGCCGGAAGCGGAAGGCGACGCAGCGGCCATCCGGCACGATTTCGGCCAGACGCTGACCGAGTTGCTGGATGACGAGTTCATGGCGCCGCTGCTGGAGTGGTCGCGCAATCACAAAGTCCTGCTGCGCGTGCAGGCGTACGGCATTCCGCCCGCAAGCCTCTCCAGCTACCGCTATGTGGATCTTCCGGAAGGCGAAGGAGCTCAGTGGAACGGGTGGACCGCCAGTCGCTGGGCTGCCTCCGCGGCTCACTGGCTGGGCCGCCCGGTGACGCACTCGGAAACATGGACCTGGATCCATTCGCCGGTGTTCCGGGCCACGCCGCTCGATTTCAAGGCGGAAGCGGACCAGCACTTTCTGCAAGGGATCAACCAACTGGTGGGTCACGGCTGGCCTTACTCGCCCGAGGTTGTCGGGCGGCCGGGTTGGAGGTTTTACGCGGCGGGGGTGATGAACGACCACAACCCGTGGTGGCATGTGATGCCCGACCTGACGGCCTATCTGGCGCGGATATCCTTCATGCTGCGGCAAGGCGAGCCGGCCAACGAAGTGGCGCTCTACGCGCCGATCCACGATGCCTGGGCCAGCTTCACACTGGGCCGCGTGAACTTGTTCCAGGCGACGGGCGAGCGTCTGGGCAAGTCGGTGATACCGCGACTGCTGGAAGCCGGCTACCAGTTCGACCTGGTGGATGACCGCATGATCACGGAACTGGCACGGGTGGAAAAGGGCCGTCTGGTGGTGGCGCGCCACGGTTATCCGATCGTCGTGCTGCCCGGAGTGGAGCGCATCCCGGCCGCCACGTTGCGCCGCCTGCGCGAATTTGTGCGGGCCGGCGGCATCCTGGTGGCGACGCGCCGTTTGCCTTCCCGCGCGCCGGGTTTCCTGAATCAGGAAAAGGAGACGCGCGAGGTTCAGGAGCTCGTGCGTGAACTGTTCGAAGGCGCGAAAGCGCCTGCCCGCTTCGTAGCCGAGGAAGACAAGGACCTCGGCGCCGTGCTGGCGAAGCTCCGGCGGCCCGACGTCATGTTCACGCCGTCTTCGCAAGGCATCGGATTCATTCGCCGCAGCTCACCCGGGGCAGAAATCTACTTCCTGGCCAACACCACGAATCGCAGGGTGAAGGCGACGGCGGACTTCCGGGTCACGGGACGACAGGCCGAGTGGTGGGACCCGGCCACAGGCGCGATCCGTCAGGCTGAGATCGCGCGGCGCGGACCCACGGGAACCGTGATCGAGCTCGATCTGGCGCCGTACGAATCGCGCCTGCTGGTCTTCCCTGCGGCGCCCACGCCAGGCGCGACGCCCGTCGAGAAGCGTCCCACGCCGATTCTGCTGCCCATGGATCTGAGCACGAACTGGGAGGTGACGTTCGAGGAAACGGGTCGCAAGGTGACCATGGAAACGCTGCGCTCGTGGACCGAGGATCCGGCGACGCGTTACTATTCGGGGCGAGCCACTTACCGGAAGACTTTCAAGTTGGCTCCGGAATTCGTGATGAAAAACGTGCGCCTGAAGCTGGATTTCGGGGAGACCAAACCGCTTGAGCCAGGCCGCGCGCGTGCTTTCCGCACGTGGATCGAGACGCCGGTGCGCGAGGCGGCCGAAGTGTTCGTGAACGGCAAGCGTGCGGGGAGCGTGTGGCGGCCGCCCTACGAAGTGGAGGTCACCG
>JAPWUP010000332.1 GCA_028275505.1 Bryobacteraceae bacterium | reverse complement strand
GATCACCGCGAGGACGTCGAGATGGACCTCGGCCAGTTGCGCAGCGGCAGCATCGTTTATTCGCCCATCACCAACGACGTGAGCTTTCGGCTCGAGGTCACTGACCTGAAGAACGGCAAGAGCGTCAGTGAATCCGTCCGCGTTCTGGGGGGCCGACCCTCGCCCACGGGTCCGCCCGCCGAAGCCTCAACTCCCTCGGCGCCTGTGACCACGGAGGTTGCGGACCAGACCAAGCCCGCGCGCCCCGCGCCTCGAAACATGGCGCCTCTGCCGACTCCCAGTAAAGAATCACTCGCGGCCCGCTTGAGTCCGGCGGAGCCGATCATCCCCGCCGGTTCGCCCGAAGTGGTGCCGCCGGTAACGGTCCCCGTGGCCACGCATCCAGCCGCAGCACCGCCACCCGCGCCTCCGGCGCCTCCTCCTTCGACTAGCTCATCCACGCAGCAGCTGGCCCCGGCCGTGGCGCAAACCAAGCCCGCCGCGAGCGAGCAACCCGCAGCTCCCCCACCCAAACCGGCCGCATCCAGCCAGGCGGCGCCGCAACCCACCGAACCACCGATGCGCGTCGGCGGTCGGGTCCAAGAGGCGCGCCTGATCCAGCGGCGCGAACCTGTCTATCCGCCGCTAGCCCGGCAGGCGCGCATCCAAGGCGTGGTGAAGCTGGAAGCCGTGATCGGGCCGGATGGCCGCGTCGAGAAGGTCCAAGCCATCAGCGGTCCTCCCCTGTTGCGCCAGGCTGCGATTGACGCTGTTCGCCAGTGGGTCTACGAGCCGAGCCGACTCAATGGCCAGCCGGTCCGCACCACCACGCAAATCGAAATCAACTTCACACTGGGTCGCTGAATTCCTCGCCCGTCATCCCATGCCTTCGCGGGCATGCTAGTCTGATTGTCATGCCCGCGACCGCAGAGCAAGTCGTTTTCGAAGCTTTGGATTCGTTCCGGATTGAATTGCCCTCCTGGGGCTTCGCCAACACCGGCACCCGGTTTGGCAAATTCATCCAGCCGGGCGCCGCCACTACGATCGAGGAGAAACTGGCGGACGCCGGCCAGGTCCACCTGTTCACGGGGTGCTGCCCCACAGTCGCGGTTCACGTGCTGTGGGATTTCCCTGACGGCCTGGCCAGCGTGCCCGAGACCGTCAAGCTGGCCGCCAAATATGGCGTGCGCATCGGCGCAATCAACCCTAACGTGTTCCAAGACCAGATCTACAAATACGGCTCGCTCGGCAACCCCGATCCTGCCGTGCGCGAGGCCGCGCTTCGCCACATCCTGGACTCGATCCAGATTGCCTCGCTCACCGGCAGTCGCGACATCTCGCTGTGGTTCGCCGACGGCTCCAATTTCCCTGGCACGGCAAACATTCGCCGCCGCAAGCACTGGTTCATCGAGGGCCTGCGCACCGCCCACGAGCGTCTGGCCGACGGCCAGCGCTTGCTCGTCGAGTATAAGCCTTTTGAACCCGCCTTCTACCACACCGACATCGCGGACTGGGGCATGGCCCTGCTGCTGGCCCGCGCCGCCGGACCCAAAGCCAAAGTGCTCGTGGACACCGGCCATCACTACCAGGCCCAGAACATCGAGCAGATCGTGGCCTGGCTGCTGGATGAGGAGATGCTCGGCGGCTTCCACTTCAACGACCGGCGTTACGCCGATGACGATCTCACGCTCGGCTCGATCGATCCCTATCAGGTGTTCCGCATTTTCCACGAGATCCACCTCTACGAATTCGAGACCGGCAAGCGCCCCGACATCGCCTACATGATTGACCAGAGCCACAATCTCAAGGGCAAGATCGAGGAAATGATCCAGACCGCGATCACGGCTCAGGAGCTCTACGCCAAGGCCGCCCTCGTAGACCGCGCCCGCCTGGTCCGGCACCAGGAGCGCTGCGAGCTGGTGGACGCCGAAGAGTGCCTGAAGGCTGCCTTCGCCACCGACGTGCGGCCCTACCTGCGCGAATGGCGGCGCGCCAAGGGATTGCCCGAAGACCCGCTGGCGGCCTTCCGCGCCTCCGGTTACCAGCAGCGCATTGATCGCGAGCGGGCAGAAAAGAACCTCGCCAGCGCCGGCGGCGGCTACGCCTGACGGCACTTCCCGGAGTCCAACCACGGCCCGGTGGCCTCGCGTTCCCGCTTGCGCAACTGGCTGGAGTACCTGGCGGCCCGTGCGCTGCTGGCGGCCTTGGGCCGGCTACCACGGGGTTTGGCGGAGACTGTAGCCCGCCTCGCGATGGGCCTGCTCGATCTGGCCGTACCCAGGCTGCGGCGTACTGCGTTGCGCAATCTGGAGCTGGCCTTGCCTGAGCTGGATCCTGCCGAGCGAAGGCGAATCGTCGGCGGCGTATTCCGCTCACTGGCGCGGCTCGCCGTAGTCTTCGCCCGGTTCCCGCGCCTCGACCGAAAAAACATTTCCGAGTGGATCCGTTACGATGGCTTCGAGCACTTCGAGCGGGCTCTGGCTCGCGGGCGCGGCGTGCTCTTTGCCGCCGCCCACCTGGGCAACTGGGAGCTCAGCGCGTTCGCCCACGGCCTGCTTACCGGGCCCATGGACATCGTCGTGCGGCCTCTGGACAACCCCCTGCTCGATGGCCTCGTCGAGCGCTATCGCTCCCTCTCCGGCAACCGGATCATTCCCAAGCGCGAGGCGGCTCGCGCTGTGCTCAAGGCCTTGCGCGCCAACCGCGCTGTGGGCATTCTCATTGATCAGAACGCCGCGCCCGAAGAGGGCGTCTTCGTGGATTTTTTCGGGTTGAAGGCCTGCGCCAGCGCCGCCTTTGCACGTCTGGCAGCCCGGAGCGGCGCTACCGTAATTCCCGGCTTCGCGTTATGGTCGGAAACTGAGCGCCGCTACCTCCTGCGTTTCTACCCGCCGGTGGAGATGACCGGGGATGTTCAACACGATACGCAGCAACTCCACCGCGTCCTGGAATCGGTAATTCGCCAGTACCCTGACCAGTGGCTGTGGATCCACCGTCGCTGGAAAACGCGACCGCCCGGCGAAAAGCCGCTCTACTGACTGCCCTCGGTGCCTACGATCGCCTCGATCACTTTGCACTCGCAACAGTCGCTGCAACGCCCGCAACGTTCGCAGAGGTGATTCGGGCAGGCATCCTTGGTACAGTAGACGCAGATTTGCGTGGAAGGCTCACCGCAGATGCTACAACGAAACTGCCACGTTTCGTTCATGGTCGCTCCTGCGAGTCCCCACGGGAAGGCCGCTGCGGGCCGGATCGTCCGGGCGGCTGGCGGATCAGAAAGTCGCGGCAGCGTTGCGCCTCGCGATCCGCCACCTCCAGCTCGCGCTCTTTGGCCTCGGCCAGATCCATAAGGTACAGGCGTAGCGCCTCCCGGCTCGGCGCACTCTCGTTGAACACCGCCCGCAGCATGTCGGCCAGCGCCGGATTCTGGTAGCGCCGAACGCCCTCTTCGAGCGAGGCCAGCAACATCTGCATCCGGTCCAGCCGGAAGAAGGTGTCCA
>JAPWUP010000331.1 GCA_028275505.1 Bryobacteraceae bacterium | reverse complement strand
AAGTCCGTAGCCCGGCGCCACGGGCTGAGCAAGCGCGAATTGTACCGGCTGCTGGCCGGCGCCGGTCGTGACGCACACCGGGCCTGAATCCGCGGTATAAGATCTCCTACAACCCGCTCACGGAGCAGGAAACTCAGGGAAGGAGGACAAATCCATGGATCGGAGGCGTTGTGCGCTCGGTGCTTTCTTGGCCCTGCTGGCGCTCATGGCGGCCCTGGACAATCGGGCTACGGGGCAGGTGTTGTACGGGACCCTTGTGGGAAGCGTGAGCGATCCCACCGGGGCTGCCGTACCCAACGCCCGCGTGACCGCGACCAACCAGGGCACCGGTCAGCAGTGGACCACGACCACCAACCCTCTGGGCGCTTACGCCCTGACGTCGCTGCCGCCGGGGACCTACGAGGTCGCCATCAGCGCTCAGGGCTTTCGCACCTTCACGCGGCGGAACATTCCTCTGCCCGCCAACGCCACCGTGCGCGTGAACGCCACTCTGGAAGTCGGTCAGATCACGGAATCCATCGAAATCAGCGCGGCGGCCACAACCTTGCAGACCGACACGATGGACGTGCGGCGCGAGTTGCCCTCCAGCGACATCAGCAACATGCCCGTACCGGTGACGCGCAACTTCCAGAACCTTCTGGTCACCGTGCCGGGCATCAGTCCGCCGCAAGATGCGCACTCCATTTCCGCCAACCCGTCGCGCTCGCTGATGGTGAACGCCAACGGGACCACGGCGCAATCGGTGGCGGTGCGCGTGGACGGCGCCACCACGTGGAACTCGTGGCTGCCGCACGTGAGCGGCTATGTGCCGGCGCTGGAAGCTATCGAAACGGTGACGGTGCAGACCAACGCTTTCGAAGCCGAGCTGGGATATGCCGGGGGAGCGGCCGTGAACGTACAGATCAAAAGCGGCACCAACGACTTTCACGGCAGCGGCTTCTGGTACCACAACAACCAGCACCTGAAAGCCCGTCCTTACTTTCTGCCGCGGGAGCGAGGCAAGGAAAAGCGAATCCTGAACCAGTTCGGGGGCACGCTGGGCGGACCTATCCTGCGTAACAAGCTCTTCTTCTTCGTTTCTTACGAGGGCACTCCGGACCGCCAATCCAGCTTCGCGCTGGGGAGCGTCCCCACGGCGCCCATGCGCACCGGAGATATGTCGGCGGCCGCACGGCCCGTGTACGATCCACTGACGGGCAACCCCGACGGCTCGGCCCGACAACCCTTTCCGGGCAACCGGCTCCCGGCCAACCGGATCAGCCCCATCATCAAGAAGCTGGTGGACCTGACCCCACTGCCCAACACCGGCGATCCGGGCCGCCTCGGCAATAACTACTACGCCAGCGGCTCGTTCATTTATGACCGGCACGTGCTCGACAGCAAATTTACGGCACAGGCCACCAGCAAGTTGAATCTGAGCGCGCGCGTAAGCTGGCTGGACTGGCATTTCGATAACCCGCCGTTGTTCGGTCCCCTGGGCGGCACGGGAATCGAAAGCCGCGGCAGTTATGACGGCAAGGGCATCGGAGATACCGTCAGCATGACTTACTCCGCGGTTTATACCATCAGCCCGAGTCTCGTGCTCGACGGCTACGCCGGTTACACCGTAATTGACAACGGCGTCGAAAACATCCGGCTCGACGAGAACCTCGGGCGGGATTTCCTGGGCATTCCCGGAACCAACGGGCCGAACCGTTATTACGGCGGCTGGCCCGGATTCGCGATCACCGGGTTCAGCACACTGGGGCGGGCGCATAGCAACGCCCCTTGGAGCCTCCGCCTGCCCCAGGCCCAGTACGTTGCCAGCCTGGCATACGTGCGGGGTGCGCACAACTTCCGGTTCGGCTGGGACGCCTTGTGGGTCGCCATGGATGGCATGGAACCCGCCGGCCACCCCGGCTGGTTCAGCTTCAACCGGGAGGTTACCGGCACGGTCGGCGTGCCTGTCACGGAATACAATTCCTACGCCTCTTTCCTGCTGGGGCTCCCCAACAGCACCGAGAAACGGGTCCGTGCGGAAATGGGCACCGTGCGCACCTGGGCGCACAGCCTCTACGCCCGCGACAAGTGGCAGGTCAATCGCAAACTTACTGCCTCGCTGGGGATTCGCTGGGATTACTTTGGCGTTCCGCGGCGAGCTGGCGGACGCTCCCTCGAGATTTATGATTTCGACGCCAACAAACTCTATATCTGCGGTTTCGGCCAGCTCCCCAAAAACTGCGGCTTCAGCATGAGCAAGAAATATTTTGCGCCGCGAGTGGGTCTGGCTTACCGGCCGACGGATACCTTCGTCGTGCGCGCCGGTTACGGAATCGCCTGGGATCCGGTGAATATCGGGCGCAACCCGCTGCAAACGTATCCCATTCTGAGCACGGCTACGTTCCCGGCGCCGAACGCATACCGCTATGTGAGCGAGATCGCACAGGGCATCCCTGCGGTCGCCCCGCCCGACTACGGCAATGGCGTCATCACGCCGCCACTGACGGTCGCCATGGAGCTGGCTGATCCCAAATTCCGCCGCAGTTACATCCAGTCCTGGAATCTCATGTTGCAGAAGGACCTCGGCAAAGGCTGGATCGCCGAGGCGGGCTATGTGGGCAACCGTCAGCTCCGCCTGCAAAACCGCTGGAACGCCAACTACGGTTTCATCGGCGGTGGCACGGCGGGGCGCGTGCTTGCGCGCAAGTTTGGCCGCACGGCGGACACGCTGTTCTTCTCCGCTACCGGCGGATTCAGGAGCTGGTACGACTCGCTGCAAGCTACTTTGGAGCGCCGGTTTTCCGGGGGCCGCATGCTCAGAATCTCTTACACATGGTCGAAGGCGCTGGGACCCCGCGGCAATGAAAACGGTGTAGACGGCTACACTAATAACAATCCTCTTTATTGGTCGCTGATCGCCAAGGTACCCCGCAGCTACGATCGCACGCACAACATGAGCGCGGCCTTGGCTCTGGAGCTGCCCTTCGGACGCGGGAAGCGATGGGCCAACAGCGGCCTGGCAGCCCGTCTGCTGGAGGGATGGCAACTGAACGGGTTGCTCACGGCTTACACAGGCGGGCCGTTCAGTGTGACCGCGCCCGGCGCCTCCTTGAACGCGCCCGCCAACGGCCAGACCGCCGATTTGATCAAACCCAAAGTGGAGATCTACCACAAACGCGAAAGATGGTTCGACACCACGGCCTACGCCCCGGTGCTTGAGCCGCGTTTCGGCACGGCAGGCTGGGATCAATTGCGCGGCCCCGGCCTGGTCAACCTGGACGCGGGCGTCTTCCGCACGTTCCGCCTGCGGGAAAACCTCGGCTTGCAATTCCGGGCTGAGGTCTTCAACCTCTCCAACACGCCGCACTTCGCCAATCCGACCGGGGACGTCAGCTCGGCGCGCTTCGGCGAAATCACGGGGATTCGTAATACCGGACGCGAGGGCATTGACGAAAGAGTCTTCCGTTTCGCGCTGCGCCTGAGCTTCTGAAAACGCGGTCCGCCTCTGGCAGGGACCGCGCT
>JAPWUP010000330.1 GCA_028275505.1 Bryobacteraceae bacterium | reverse complement strand
CCGCGGTGAAGGGAAGGATGCGGCCCACCATCGCGCTCAGGTCAGCTTCGGGCAGGCCGGTGACCGCCACCAGTGTGCGGATGGGATTGCCCACGCCGCCCCAGGCTACCGGCGCCGTGTTCGCGATGAGGCACAGCACGGCGGCATGAAAGGGGTGGAAACCGATGCCGGCCATCATGGCGCCGCAGATGGCCACCGGCGCGCCGCCGCCGCCGGATCCCTCCAGCACCGCACCGAAAGCGAATGCGATGAGCAGCACCTGCAACCGCCGGTCCGGCGTGATTCCGCTGATGGATTCCTGGATGACCTGGAAATGGCCCGTCTCCACCGTGAGCTCGTAGACAAAGACCGCGGCCACCAGCGTCCAGGCGATGCGCACGACGGCGTAGACCAACCCGTGAGCGACGGCGCCGGCCACCATGCGCGCTGGCATGCCGAACGCCGTCACCGCCAGTACCACTGCCGCCAGGAACGCATAGACTGCGGCCCGCCACGCGATGGTCTTGCGCACGGCCAGCAGATAGAACAGCAGGCACACCGGGAAAGCCGCCACCGCGGTGGAAAGCGGCGCGAAACCAAGCGGATTATAGTTTTGTACCCAGGCCTCGCCCATACCGCGAATCCTGCATGCTATCACTTTCCGCACGGTGCTTCGGGTACAATGAGTCCGAAATGCAGACCCGTTTGCCCACTGCTGCGATTACCGATGAGTTCTCTCCCGATCTGGAAACCGCGGTCCGCGCCATGGCGCCGATCGGCATGACGGGCGCCGAGTTGCGCGTAGTCTTCGGCAAGAACATCCTGGACCTGACCGACGAAGAGGTAGATCGCGCCCGGCAGATCGTGGAGGCGCAAGGCCTCAAGGTCATCTCCCTTTCCTCACCGATTCTCAAATGCACTCTGCCGGGCGGTCCCGAGCTGGACACGCGATTCCAGCACGATGTGTTCGCTTCCAAGCACACTTATGAAGACCAGCCACGGCTCGTGCGCAGGGCGTTCGAGATTGCCCATCGCACGGGCGCCCGGATTATCCGTGTCTTCTCGTACTGGCGCACCGTGGACCCTGAGAAGTGCTACCCGGCGATCATGGAGGCGCTCGCCGATCTGGCGCGGCAGGCTGCCGCTGAGGACCTGATCATCGGCCTCGAGAACGAGCACGCCTGCAACGTCTCCACCGGCGCCGACCTGGCGCGGGTGCTCAGCGCCGTCAATCATCCCAACCTGAAGGCGGTTTGGGACCCGGCCAACGCCTACGTGGCAGGCGAGAATCCGTATCCTGACGGCTTCGCGAAGATCCCGGCGGATCGCATCGCGCACGTCCACGCCAAGGACTGCTATCTGGTGGACGGCAAGCCGCGGTGGGGCGCTCTGGGTTGCTGCGCGCTGGACTGGAAAGGGCAGATCGCGGCCCTGCTGGCCGCAGGCTACAACGGCTATGTGAGCCTGGAAACCCACTGGCCCGGCCCGGGCGGCGACAAGCTCATGGCCAGCGTGATCTGCGGCTGGAACCTCCAGCACCTGTTGGCCGCCTGAGAATCCCCGATTCGGTGCGCGGCGCAGCGGCGTGCTATCCTGAAGTCAACTACGACCAGGGGGCACGACAATGCGCCTGCCCATCCTTTGCGGGGCGCTCGCGCTGGGAGCGAGCCTGCTGGCCTGGCAAGGCCGCTACTGGGGCTTCCGCGGCGAAGTGGACAACGACGACGCGCCCTTCCCGCCTGACGGCCACGAAAAAACCGAATTCGTTTTCGCACGCCTGCGCTATCCCTCGGTGCGTTTCGCCTGGGGGTTCCGCGGCAGCTGGGCCACCGACTACTGGAAAGCCGATCGCCAGTTCGTCCAAGGCGTGCGCCGGCTGACCCGCATCCATGTCCGCTCCGTCGAGCAGGTGGTGGACCTGGACTCGGACGAGATTTACAACTGGCCCTGGATCTACGCAGTGGAAGTCGGCCACTGGGACCTGACCGATGCCCAGTGCAAGCGCCTGCGCGACTACCTGCTGCGCGGCGGCTTCCTCATGGTGGATGATTTCCACGGCACCTGGGAGTGGGAGACCTTCATGGCCTCGCTGAGCCGCGTCTTCCCTGACCGGCCCGTGGTGGACATTGACTCCAAAGACCCCATCTTTCACGTGCTCTACGATCTGGATGAGCGCTTCCAGGTGCCTGGGATCCAGTACTGGTACACCGGGCGCATCTACGAAAAAGACGGTATCGAACCGCGCTGGCGCGCCGTCTATGACGACAAGGGGCGCATCATGGTGGCCATCTGCCACAACATGGATCTCGGGGATGCTTGGGAGTGGGCCGATCACCCGCGCTATCCCGAACACTACGCTTCGCTGGCCTACCGCATCGGCATCAACTACATCATCTACGCGATGACGCACTGAGGGCCGGATGTTCGAGCTGTTGTTCAAATATCCTCCGGCCGCTTTCTCCAAAGGGCGCCTGGTGTGGCTGTCGCCCTGGCCGCTGAGCTGGCTCGCGCTGGCGTTGCTGGTCGCGGGCCTCCTGCTTGCCTGGCGATTGCGCCGTCCGCCCGCGCCCCATATTCAGGCTGGTCCGCGCCGCCGGCTCATCCTGTGGGCTTTGCAGGCCGGGTTCGTGGCCTTGCTTTTGCTGATGCTCTGGCAGCCCGCCCTGAGTGTGGCGACACTCAAGCCGCAGCAGAACATAATCGCCGTCCTGCTGGACGATTCGCGGAGCATGACGGCGGAAGAAGGCGGCGCCCGGCGATTGGAGCAGGCGCGCCGGCTGTTGAACGATGGTCTGCTCGATGCCCTGCGCGCACGTTTCCAGGTAAGGCTTTACGCGTTCGGCCATTCGGCGCGCAGGATCGAAAAGCCCGACCAGGTCGCCGGCGCTGCGCAAGCCACGCACATCGGCGAAGCCCTGCGCACCGTACTGGCCGAAGCCTCCGCCGCGCCCATCGGCGCCGTCGTGCTGTTGAGCGATGGCGGCGATACGCGCGGTGGCGTGCCCCACGCCGTCGTGGAAGAGCTGCGCGCCCGCCGTCTGCCTGTGCATGCCGTCGGTTTCGGAAGGGAACGTTATCAGCGGGACGTGGAGCTGGGCGCCGTGGAAGCGCCGGCGCGGGTGCTGCCGGGTTCGCGCGTGGCCGCTCTGGTTCGCTTGCGGCAGACGGGCTACACGCGGGCCCGCGTCCGCCTCATGGTGGAGGAGGAAGGCAAGACGCTGGCCGTCCGCGAAGTCACGCTCTCCGGCCCGGAACAAATCGAGACCTTATTGTTTCAGTCTGGGGCGGCCGGCCCTCACCGGCTGCGCTTTGCCGTCCAGACGCTGGAAGGCGAGGAGAATCCGCGCAACAACGCCGTGACGCGTCTGGTTCGCGTGGAGGACGCGACGCCGCGCATCCTTTACATCGAGGGCGAGCCGCGCTGGGAATTCAAGTTCATTCGCCGCGCCATCGAAGAAGACAAGGGCCTGCAACTGACCACGCTGCTGCGGACCACCGAGAACAAGCTCTACCGCCAGGGCATCGCCG
>JAPWUP010000328.1 GCA_028275505.1 Bryobacteraceae bacterium | reverse complement strand
GCGTCAGATCCTGCTTTCCGCAGCCATCGCCTTCCTTCCCGCGCTGTTCGCGGCTGCCCTGCTGTCACGCTACTTCTCGCGCCGGCTTGGTGCCCTAATCGAGTACGCCGGCCACCTCGCCGCCGGCGATTTCCGCGCGCCCCTTCAGGAGAATCGCCGCGATGAACTCGGCTTGCTCGCGCAAAAACTGCTGGAAACTTCCGCCAACATGCAACGCATGGTCGAAGAGCTGGAGCGCGAGCGCGTTGAGCTGGAGAAACTCGAACGCATTCGCAAGGACTTCGTGATCAACGTCTCCCACGAGCTGCGGACTCCCCTGGCCTCGATCCAGGGCTATACCGAAACCCTTCTCGACGGCGCCCTCCACGACCCGGAACACAACGTCCGCTTCCTCAACATCATCCGGCAGAACGCGGAACGGCTGGGCCGGCTCGTCGCCGACCTCCTCACTCTATCCCGCCTCGAGCTCGGAACGCATAACTTCCAGTTCGCTTCCTATTACGTCAACCCCCTGATGGCCGACGTCGTCGAATCCATGCGCCCGCTGGCCGAGAAAAAGAACCTCAGGCTCGAGCTGCACCCTGCGCCGCCCGACCTCGAGGTCTTCTGCGACGCCGAGGCCTTCCACCAGGTCCTGGCCAATCTGGTGGACAACGCCATCAAATATACGCCCCCGGGCGGCGCTATTACTGTGGGCGCGCGGCTGCTCGCGCCAAAAGACCATCGCAGGCTGGTGGAGTTTTACGTGCGCGATACAGGCATCGGCGTGCCCTCGGAGGACCTCCCCCGCCTCTTCGAGCGCTTCTATCGCGTGGACAAAGCCCGATCCCGGGAACTGGGGGGCACGGGCCTGGGACTCTCCATCGTCAAGCACCTGGTCCGCTCCATGGGCGGCGATGTCCGCGTCGAGAGCGTCTTGCACCGCGGCTCGACCTTCTACTTCACCCTGCCCGTCGAACCCACAAGCGTCACTGCCTCCCCGTCAGGAGGATTTAACCGCAATGTTACAGAATCGTAACTTCAGGGTAGTAATCTTGAAACAGGTGGTACCGGCATGAAAAAGATCGCCCTCATCGAAGACGACTCAGACCTCTACGCCCTGCTGAAATACAACCTCGAAAAAGAGGGCTTTACTTTCGTGGGCTCCCAGACCGGCAAGGACGCGATTGAGCTCTGCCGCCGGGAACGGCCCGATCTGATCATTCTCGATATCATGCTGCCCGACTCCGACGGTCTCGATATCTGCAAAGGGATCCGCAGCCACCCCGAACTCGCCGACATCCCCATTATCTTTCTCACCGCACGCGCTTCCGAGACCGACCGCATCGTGGGCCTGGAGCTGGGCGCCAACGATTACATCGTGAAACCCTTCTTCGTGCGCGAGCTCATCGCCCGCATCCGCCTCCAGTTCCGCAAGCAGGCCACCCCGGCGCGCGTTCTCAAGGCCGGCGACCTCGAACTGGACCGCTCGGCTTGCCGCGCCCGCTTCCGAGGCAAAGAGCTTTCGCTCACCGCCACCGAATTCCGCCTCCTCGAGTTCCTCATGAGCCACCCCGGCCAGGTCTTCAGCCGCGAACAATTGCTGGACGCCGTCTGGGGACACGACCGCGCCGTAACCTACCGCACCGTGGACGTTTTCATCCTGCGGCTCCGCCAGAAAATCGAACCCGATCCCGCCAACCCCGTCTTCATCCGATCGGTTCGCGGCTTCGGCTACAGCTTCAACGAAACGCCCGAACCGATTCCTTCGGAAACGACCGGCTGACCCGCCGAATGTTACGGTCTTTTTACGCCTGATAAACGTGCTTTAAAACTACGGCTGCTAACCTTGCCTTGGTGATGCCCGGGAATCGCTCCCCTCGAGCGGTTACCCATGCGTCACCGATGCGGGCAGCCTATGAAGTACGCAATCGAGAAACCGACAACATACCCGATACATGACTCTCATCCCGATCATCGGACCAGCCTGCGGATCGGCGCCGGCTTGCTCCTCCTGCTCGGCCTCCTGATCCCGTCGTCTCTGCACGCCCAGCCCTTGCAGGGCACGCTCACCGGGATCGTCATGGATGCGCAGTCCTCCCAACCCATCTCAGGAGCCGCCATCCGGATCGAGAATCAACCGGCCCTCCGTGTGTTCACCGATTCCGAAGGCCGTTACGAAGTCCAGCTCGCGCCCGGCATGTACGTCCTCGAAGTTTCCGCTCCGGGCTACTTGCCCATGACCTTACGGGAAGTCGAGGTCAAACCCGGCCAGGTGACCGATGCCAGCACGGTGCTGGCGCTCAGCACCGCCGTCACCAAAGTAGACGTGGTCGAGAAAATCACGCCGGTCGCAGCCACTGCGGAGGCCATGCTGGCGGAACGCCAGATGGCTTCCGTCGTCACCGATGCCCTCAGCTCGGAAGAGTTACGCCGCTCGGTGGCTTCCGACGCGGCCGCCGCGGCCCAGAAGATCACCGGCGTCTCGGTCGTCGGGGCCGGCTATGTCTACGTGCGGGGCCTCGGCGATCGCTACAGCGCCACCACCCTCAACCGCGCCCTCATCCCCACCACCGAACCGGAAAAGCGCGTGGTGCCGCTCGACCTGTTCCCGGCTACCTTGATTGACAACATCCGCGTCCTCAAGACTTACTCACCGGATATGCCCGGTGAATTCTCCGCCGGCCTGATCGAGCTGCGCACCGTGGACTTCCCGTCCCGGCCTATTTTCCACGTCAGCTTTTCCAACGGCTTCAACACGCGCACCACGTTCAACCCGTTTCTCACCTACCCGGGCGGACGTCGCGACTTCTTCGGCTTCGACGATGGCGCACGGGCTTTGCCCCCTCAGATCCCCAACGACAAGCGACTGTTTCCCGGCACCTTTTCGCCCCAGCAGTTCCAGACTTTCGGTCAGGCGTTCTCCAATCAATGGGAGCCAGTGACCCTGGGCTCGATGCGTCCCCAGCAGAAATTCTCCATGGTGGGCGGGGCCACCATGGGCCGTCTCGGAGTAGTCGGCGCTTTTACTTTCTCCAATCAGCCGATTTACCAGAAAGAGATCCAGCGCTATATCCGCCAGGAGGGCAAGCGTCCCGTTGTTTTCACTAACTACGAAGACTTTGATTCCTACACGGAATCCGCGCGCATGGGCGGCGTGCTCAATTTAGCTTTCCGTCTCACGGCAGCTCATAAGTTCGTGGTCCGCAATACCTACACCCACGATACCGACAAGGAAGCTCGCCAGTTTGCGGGCTATGATGGCACGGCCGATACCTTTTTGAAATCCGAGCGGCTGCGCTGGGTAGAACGGGGACTATGGTCTACCAGCTTCGAGGGGGATCACGCCCTGGCCGGCCTGCACAACAGCCTCATCCGCTGGCAGCTTACGTACGCGCGTGCTTATCGGGACGAGCCCGATATGCGCGAGGTCATCCGCGGCCTCGCCCCCGGCGGGCAGTTTGTGTTCGCCGCTCTGAGCTCCTCCGGCCAGCGTTTCTTCAACTGGCTCGACGACCGTATCTGGGATCCCCAGATCGAGCTCGCTACTCC
>JAPWUP010000327.1 GCA_028275505.1 Bryobacteraceae bacterium | reverse complement strand
GGAGACGTGGTGCACCGCCGCGGGGCTTGGTTCATGTGAGCTTCCGCGCGTCTGTCTGTTAGGTTTCGAGCGCCCGAGGCACCACGCAGGGGGCGAAGAGTGTGCCACCGGAGTGGATCAGGATGTGCCTGGGCAGGAAAGGGTGGCTGCAACGCAACCCGTCTCAAGTCATTTCCTCCGGTAACCGAACAGCCGCCCCTTGGGTCACGAAAGAAGTAACCGAACGGGGGGTGAGTTTGCGGGCCGAATCCGGTCTGGTTTCGCTCCGGCGGAGGGTCCTGAGCAACTCATTCTGACGTTGCTCGATCTGCTGGCGCAGCTGGATCGGGTTCAGGCTCGCGTAACGCTGTTGCAGGCTCTCCCGCGCCGCCTGGCTGAGCTGGCCCGAAGCCAACAGACGCTGATACGGCGTGGCCGGCACATCATAGCGGCGATGCACTTGGCTCCCCCTCCGGGTCTTCGCCGCCAGCCGCATCACCGGCTCGCCTTCCCACCAGTTCGAGGCGATGTCCACCGTGGACAGCGTCCACAGGAAACGGCCCGCGGTAGACTGGCCGCAGTGGGCCACGAAGTCCACCTGGAGGTTACCCACTTGGCGGCGGTCCCATTCCTCGGCCACCTTCAGCGGGATCTGCTCCCACAGCAGACGGCGCATCGAACGGCCGCGGCGCCGGTCCAGGCGCAGTTGACGCCGCTGGGGGGCCAGCAACCGGTCGGCGGTTTTGGCCGAGATCCTGAGCAGCTTGGCCGCCACCTCCTCCGGGCACTGCCACCAGCCTTGCTGGCGCAGCCGCGGCACTTGCTCGCGCAACAGGGGCACCAGCCGCTGCCCGCAGGGGTAATCAAACAGAGTCCACAATTCCGTTAAGGCGGCAGCCACAGCGGCATCGTAGATGCGCCGGCGCTTGGCCCGGGGGCGGCGCACCAGCGTCACCGGGCGAGCCAGCTTGCGGAGGATCACCTTGCGCGCCAGGCCAGTGCGCTTGACCGCTTCATCCAGCAGTTGGCTCTTGACCGCTTTCCGCGCCAGGCCGTACTCGTCGCGCAGCTCCCGTAAGTATTGGTTGCGAGCTTCGGCATCCATGACCTCAGTGTGAGGCCCGTGGCCTGCCTCCAGCCCAGCCTGCCCTTTTCGCCTATCAGCGGGAGGGTCCTCGGCGGCGCGGCCAGGACCCGTCAAGGGCGAGCGCGGCGAGCCGGAGGGCACCCTTGACGGGTGGCCGCGCTGCCCAAAATCGCCCTCGGCGAAAAGGGCAGGCGAGCGTGCGCTACGGTTACTTTTTTGCTGACCCAACGATCCCGCCTTCGGTGACATTTTCGATGACCCAATCCGGGCGGTAGCAAAAAATTCAAATTTGTGCTACCATGCTCCCCATGAAGGTCACGCTTTCGCTCTTGCTTGTCTGCCTCCGCGGCCTGACCGCGCTCGAGCTCATCCAGATCGCGGTTCAAGATCCCCACGGGCTGGGTGTTCCCCAAGCGGAGGTCGAGGTTAGGGATCCGGCCAGTGGCAAGGTGCTCTTGCTGGGCAGGACTGACGAAAGTGGCTGCGTTGCCTTGCCGGTGAGCCTGCCGGTCCGGTTACGCGTCACCGCTGCCGGGTTCGCCAGCGAAACCGTCGACCTCCGGCGAGTAGTGGATCGCCGGGCCACGATCCGGCTAAGACCGGCGATTGTACACACCAGTGTTGAAGTGGTGGTCAGCGCGCCGGCGCTGAGCCAGACCGAAATGGTCAGCACCGCTCTAGAAATCGACCGAGCCGGAGCGCGGACGGTTTTTGATGCCATTGAGCGCATGGTTCCCAGCCTGTTCGTCACCCGCCGGGGTGTTATGGGATATGGTATCGCCACCAATGGCACGGGCGCGGTCTCGATACGAGGAGTGGGAGGAGTTCCCAATACGCAAGTCCTCATCGTGGTAGACGGACGGCCGGACTACCAGGGTCTCATGGGGCATCCGTTGCCGGATTTCTACAGCCTTTCCAACGCGGACACGGTCACCGTGATCGAGGGGCCGGCTTCGGTCCTCTACGGCAGCGGCGCCATGGGCGGCGTGGTGGAGATCGCACCGTCGCGGCCGCTGAGTGGTTCGCATAGCCGGCTCTCTTCTTCGCTGGGGTCTTACTTTACCGGCCAGCATCGCCTCTCGCATGGTAGCCGTTGGGAGCGGAAGTTCTTGACGCTGGATGCCGGCCTGGAGCACACGCGCGGCGAGCGGCCTTCGGCACATTACCGAAGCAAGGACTTAGCATTGGGGGCGGGCTATGACTTCTCGAAGGCTTGGAAGTTCTCTCTGCAAGGCCGCTACGGTCACTTTCATGTCGAAGATCCCGGTCCCGTGACGGCCCCGCTGGCGAACTCTTATGCCCGGGTCGGCCGTGGCGGCGTCAGTGTCAACTTGGACAACAGCTACAGCCGCAGTTGGGGCTACCTGCGCTTCTTCCGCAGCCAAGGCCGCCACTTCATCACCGACGGCTTCCGCTCGGTGGACAGCACCACCGGGGGCCGGACCATGCAAACCGTTGCCTTGACATCGCGCTTGTTGCTGGACGTGGGCTCAGAAATCATTTCTTATGGCGGGAAGGCGCGCAACGTCGCCAGTAAGCTGGACTACGGAGAGCATCATCTCGGCAGCGGCGCCGGTTTCACGCGTTTGCAGTGGAGCGCCACCCAGAGGCTCCGCCTGCGCGCCGGGTACCGCCTCGAACACAATTCCGCGTTCGGCAACATCTCGGTCCCGGAATTCGAAGCGGCCTATCAGTTTTCGCAGGCCTACTCGCTCGCGGCTGGGGTCGGGAAGGGCTTTCGGAATCCCACGATCCGCGAGCTGTACCTGTTCCCGGCGCCCAACCCGCTGCTCCGACCCGAGCACATGTGGAACTTTCAGCTAACCTTCCGGGCGCAGCCGAGTGCGAAGCTACAATCTGTGGCGACCGCCTACTATGCCGGTCTCAACAATCTCATTGTGACCACGGGCCGTTTCCCCCACGTCGCGCTGAGGAACTTCGGCGCGGCGATTAACAAGGGGCTGGAAATCACGGTGCGCTACCGCCCGGCGCGGCGAATTCAGTTCAACAACGCTTACGCCTACTTGCGGTCGACCAACCTGGCGCCGTTCCTGCCGGCCCATAAATGGAATTCGTCGGTGGAAATTGACGCGAAGCGGGCTTTCCTGCACCTGGGCGCGGTCACGGTGGGCAAGCGCTGGGCGAACCCGGCCCGTACGAACCAACTGGGAGGGTACACCAGTGCCGTCGTGAAGATTAGCGCGCCGGTGGCACGCCGCCACAGCGTATTCGTGATGGTGGATAACTTGTTTGACCGCCGCTACGAAGTGATCCCGAGCTACCCCATGCCGGGAATCAACGCCTCGGCCGGTATCAATCTCGAGTTTTGAATTGCCCACCGCAACGGATTGCCCGAGCCACCTGGGCGACTCAAAGGGGGCCGCGGGTGGTGCGGGGGCCGGCTGGATGGCCGGTGTGACATGCCCAGGTAGATCCTGACCCAGGATCTGCCTGGGGGAGGGCAGATCTTGGGCTGAGAGAGATGACAATA
>JAPWUP010000326.1 GCA_028275505.1 Bryobacteraceae bacterium | reverse complement strand
CGAGCGGCTGGCGTGGCAGCGGGTGCGCAAGCGGATGGAAGGGGTACAGCGTGCGGTGGTGGTGCTGGGGCCGCCGGGGCAGGGCAAGACGCAACTGGTGCGGATGACGGCGCGGGAGCTGGCGCGCCAGGCTCGGGAGGCGCTGGAAGAGCAGCGGGAGGCATTCGATCAGGTGCCGCTGCCCGTGGTGCTGCGCTGCCAGGCGCTGGCGGAGGCGGAGATGCCATCCGACGTCGCCGCCGATGAGGTGCTGCGCAGGCGGATTAAAGCATTGTTGCTTGGGGCCAAAGCCCCCGAGTCGGTGGCGGACTACGTTGCCGACCACTGTCATGAAGAACGCTGCTGGCTGTTTCTGGATGCCTTGGATGAGGTGGCGGAGCCGGAGCGTCTGAAGGCCTTCTGGGGCGTGCTGAGGCAGTGGCAGACGCGGGTGGTTCTGACCTCGCGTCCGTATGCCTATCAGGGCGGCCTGCCATTTCAGCCTCTGGAGTGCCGGCTGGCGCCGTTTGTGGCAAGGCAGACGCGGGCGCTGGTGGAGCGGTGGCACGCGGGGGATAGCGGGCGTGCGGCTCCACTGCTTCAGACTCTGCGCAGCTCGGCGGGTCTGGAGCAGATGGGGCAGAACCCGCTGTTGTTGACGCTGGTGTGCTGGCTGGCGGAGGACCGTGAGATCACGCCGGATGTGAGCCGCAGCCAGCTGTACGAGTGGATGGTGCGAGATCTGCTGAGCCTGGACCGTCAAGGCAATCGGGACCCGGTGCGCGCGGGTGAGCTGTTTTCGCTGGTGCGGGAGATCGGCTGGCGGTGGTTCGAGGCCAATCAGGGAAAGAAAGCCCTGCCGCAGGGGCAATTGCGGGAGTGGGTTTGGGAGAGCTGTCAGCGACCTCTGCCGCACGGCGTGCCGGCGGCGCAGGCCGTTAACTTGACTCCGGCCGCCTGGGCCGACGACCTCATTAGGGAGCTCGCACGTGAGAAACGGTTTCTAGCGGTGTTCGAGTGGAACCGGCAGCCGGCGTATGTGTTCCCGCACCGCTCGATCCTGGAGTTTCTGGCCGGCGCGGAGCTGGCCGAGAAGCTGAAGAGCGACCGCGCCGGCGGGTGGTGGGATTTTGTGGACCGCATGGCGTGGGATCCAGGCTGGGAAGGTGTGCTCCTGTTTGCGGCAGGCCAGTTGGGCGAGCGGGTTAACGACCTTGCTCGCCGCTTGCTCGATGGCGAGGACGACATTTTCTGTCACCGGCTGGCCCTGGCCGCCATGTGTTTGGCGGAAGCACCGCGGCATTTACGCCGTGAGGAACTTGTGGACCAGATCACGGCCGGAGTATGGCACTTTCAGTCCTCGGAAGTCAGTGACCCCGTGTGGGTGTTGGCGCGCGAGACTTTGGATAAGCTACACCATGCAGGCTCCGCTTGGGTGGCCGCCGGGAAGCTGAACGGTAAACTCAGCGAGAAGCTGAACGGTAAACTCAAGGAAGCGAAGCTGCTGGAACTCTTGGTTCAGCAAGTCGAGCAGGGTGCAGAACGGGCTATCTGGCTGGCCGGACACCTCGGTATCGCAGCTACGCAGTCTCCCGATCTGGTTGCCTCGCTGCTGCAAACGCTCAGATCGAAGTCGCGGCGTTGGGTAGCTGCGGAAGCTTTAAAGAATCTCGGAGCCCATGTCGCTGGGCATCCAGCGACGATCACTGCTCTTGCTGAGGCGTTGGAGCGCTACGGCCACCGCGATTACTTCGTGCGGACTCGGGTTACTGAAGCGCTCAGCAAGCTGGGCGGTCCAGCTGTTTCACATCCCGACATCAGGCGGGCACTTTCGAACGGCCTCCGAAGCCACGACCCGGCGAAGCGTGCACTCTCTGCCGAGGTAATCGGGAGGCTGGGTGATGCGGTGGCCACTGACGGCGACCTGATGTCTGCCCTTTTTTCTGCCTTCAGGGCCGACGATGGGTGGGTTCGCTTTAGTGCGACCACCGCGCTGGCTAAGCTCGGCGATGCCTGTCTTCGTTTCCGCGGGACCATGCCAAGTCTGCTGGACGCCCTCATGAGCGACGATGCTGAAGCACGACGGAATGCCGCGATAGTGCTGACTGCGCTTCACGAGGTCGGCTCTTGGAAGTCTCAGGTCACCGAAGCTTTGCTTGACGCTTTGAGACGAGAGGATCATGCCGGTCCAACCGCAATCTCACTAGGGCGGGCACTGCTCGCCGTGGGCGGAGAGGAAGCGGTTCGGCATCATTTGATCCCGATGATCCTGCGTTATTTGCAAGCGCAGGGGCGGTGGCACCTGACCGCGGCGGCGGACTTGGTGGCCGAGATGGCTGGGGTGGTGGCCAAGAATGACCTAGTCATTACGGCGTTGCTGCCTCTCCAGAGGCACGACGATTCACATGTGCGCGTAGCAGTCACTAACGCTTTGGGAAAGTGCGCCGTAGTTCAATTCGAAGATGCCCGACTGGTCGCTGGATTACGCGCAGCTATGAAGGACCGTGCTCCCAGGGTGCGTGCCACTGCCCTTGATAGGCTGGGTGAGCTAATCGAGTCCTTCGGGGCTGCCCGCGTACTCCAGGATAAGGATTTGACGCATATCAAAAAGGTTCTCCTCGAAGAGAAAAGTGAGCGGGTCCGTTCCAGTGCTATCAGACTTGTCGGCAAGCTCGCCGAATTGGTGGCTGGAGATCAGCGCGTGGTCGAGGCTTTGCTTGATGGGCTGAGCAACTTGCAATGGACGCACTGGGAGGTAGCTGCTGAAGCGCTCGCGGAGTTGGGCAGATCCGTGGCAACGACTCCTGCGGTTCTGGAGAGAGTGGCCGCGTTGTCTCGCGACCGCAGGATTCGGGCCCGGAGGGTGTTAGTAGGTTGGGACAACCAGGGCCTGCGCATCTTCCGCAGTGGCGACGGCTTCACGGTCCGCACCATCGCCGAACTCACCCAACCCTCCCGCACGTAAGCCTTCCGGCCCGGCCGACGTTCCTTCTTTCGGACGGCGGGCTCGCGCCGTCGTGGCGCGCCGCTGCGGTGGGCGCAGGCGGGGAGCGCCCCCAAGCGGCGCGCCATCAGTAAACGATAAGGAGGAACAAAGATATGCCCGACAATCCCACGGTGACGACTAACAGCGAAAGCCCGAACCGCGACTGGATCGCCGAGATCCACGACCCCGAGCTGGCCAACCTGCTGCGCGAGATCGAGCGGGAGATCCAGGCTCAGAAGCCGGCCCCCAAGCCGCAACCCGAGCCGCCAGTGCGGATCTATGGCCTCGACTAAAACCAGCACCGCACCCACTGCCAGGCGGGAGGCCCCGCACTCCCGCCTGGTGTTCCCGCTTCGAACCTGGGCTCAAGCCCTTGGCTTTCTGCGTCGGAATCCGTTCAGCCCTCGCCGATTCCAAGCGGGCATCAACCGCAGTCCCGAGGTCATGGAGCTGCTGATCGCGAACTTTGGGGCCTCCTGGGTCCCCCCGGCGCTGGTCACGCTGCTGGCGGCCGAGCGCGTCAGTGAGCTGAGAAATCGTGTACTCGAAGCAATCGCGGAGTCGCCTGCCGCCGCCGTGCAAGCCGTGCTGGCGGTAGGCATCG
>JAPWUP010000325.1 GCA_028275505.1 Bryobacteraceae bacterium | reverse complement strand
GCCGAGCGCTTCCGCGGCAGCGAGGAATACGTGAAAGCGCAGCAGCGGTTTTACGTGCCTTATTTCGAGGGATGCCAGGCGGTGGCCGATCTGGGTTGCGGCCGCGGCGAGTTTCTCGAGCTCATGCGGGAGGCCGGCATTCCCGCGCGCGGCGTGGACTCGAACGAGGAAGCCGTCGCGCTCTGCCGCAGCAAAGGCCTGGATGCCGAGACCTCGGATCTGTTCGCCTGGCTCGACGCCCAACCCGAATCGAGCTTCGATGGCATCTTCTGCGCGCAGGTCGTCGAGCACCTGCCCGCCGAGCGCGTGCCGCAACTGATCCGGCTGGCCGCGCGCAAGCTCGTGCCGCGAGGACTCCTGGTGGTCGAGACCCCCAATCCCGAATGTCTCGCCATCTTCGCGACTCATTACTATCTGGACCCCGCACACCGTCACCCCATCCCGCCTGCCTTGCTCGTTTTCTACTTCGAGGAGGCCGGCTTCGGCGGCATTCGTGTCGAACGAAGGTCGCCGGCCATCGAAGCGTTCCCGGCCTTGCAGGCGCTGCCGCCTGATTTTCGCGAAGCCTTTTTCGGCGCGCTCGATTACGCCGTGCTCGGACGCAAGCTCGATTGAACGAGCGCCGGGCTGCGGGAAGTTTGACGCGGGGGCGCGACTCGCGTTAGGCTAGCGGCGAAGGAGACGATCCGTGAAACACTGGCTTTCGAGCCTCTGGTTCGCAGCACTGCTGCCTTGCGCAGCTCTCGCACAGAACATCACCGGGACGATCCTGGGAACGGTAACCGATTCGAGCGGCGCGGTGGTGGCCAACGCCACCGTGGTCGTGGTCAACGAGCAGACCGGCGTGGAGGTCAAGGCCGCAACATCCCCGACCGGGGAGTATGTGGCGGCGAACCTGCTGCCGGGCAGCTACACGGTGAAAAGCGAGCTGGCCGGCTTCAAGCCCAGCATCACGCGCGGCGTGCGCTTGCTGGCCAACCGATCGGTCCGCGTGGACATCGTACTCGAGCCCGGCGCGGTAACCCAGACCATCGAGGTCCAGGCCAGCGCCCCCGTGGTGAATTCGGAAAGCGCCACCATCGGCAACATTCTGGAATCCACCGTCATCAGCAACATTCCCCTCAACGGGCGCACGTTGGACCGCTTGATCCGCATTTCCGCGGGCGTGATGACGGACAGCGCCGCCAACCCGCGCGTGGCCGGCAGCGCTTACTGGGGCGGCATCCAGTTCAACGTGGACGGCGCCATGTACAACGATACCGGTAACGGCGGGGGCGCCTACTCGTATCGCAACGGCCTGGCTACCTTGCCCTCGGTGGACGCCATCAGCGAATTCAAGATTGATTCCAACAATCAAAAAGCCGAGTTCGAAGGATCGGTAGCGGTGACGATCGTCTCCAAATCCGGCACCAATGAGTTACATGGCTCGGCCCTGTGGTTCAACCGCAACAAGGAGTTTGCTGCCCGTTATTACTTCACGCATCCTCCGACGCCCAAGCCGCCTTATAACCGCAACGAGTTCGGCTATACCGTGGGCGGCCCCGTGATCTTTCCGGGCGCATACAATGGACGCAACAAGACGTTCTTCTTCCACAGTTACGAGGGCTTGCGGGAACGTACGGCGCCCAACTACGTCACCAGCGTGGCCACCCAGGCCATGCGCGAGGGCGACTTCACCGGCCTGCCTGTCATCCTGGATCCGCTGGCCGGTACGCCTTTCCCCGGCAATCGCGTGCCCGCGAGCCGGATTGATCCCCGCGCCAAGACACTCATCGAATACGTACCTCTGCCGAACACCCCGGGCCTCGGGCCGGCCGGTACCCTTTCCAATTACCGCTGGACGATCTCGAACATTTCCGATATCAACCGTTACGGTTTGCGGCTGGACCACCGCTTCAACGAGAAGAACAGCATCTGGGTCAACCTGAATTACTCGAAAGGCTATCCCTACTTCGTGGCGGTCGGCTATCCGCCCAAATATGGCAATTGGGCCAACGGCGGCTACAGCACGCAGAGTGCGAACTTCACCTGGAACTATGCTGCTTCACCCAGCACGCTGAACGAAGCCCGCTATGTGTATTTCCGGCACGCTTCCGTCCGGCAGGGCCTGAACCGTGATTTCGATCCCCGCAGCCTCTTCCCCACGCTCTATCCGGTGGCCTATGGCGGGCTGCCCAACATCAACATTACCAACCACGTCTCGATCGGCGACTACGGTGGGGGCGATCCCGGCACCCAGTTGACGCCGCAGTTCATTGACAACATGACGCTGGTGCGGGGCAAGCACACGATCAAGTTCGGAGTGGACATCGCCCGTCACAAGGCGCTTTCCCCGCCCTTCGTCGCCGGCATGGGCGCGGGCCTGGCCAACAACGCCGCACTGGGGCGCTTTGATTTCAACGGGCGCTATACCCTGGATGACAAAACGAAGAGCGCCCAGCCCGCCCATGCATTCGCCGATTTCCTGCTGGGCTATCCTTACCGCGCCTATCGTTCCACTACCAGCCCGAATCTCCTCTTCCTGGGACCGCGAACCAGTTTCTTCATCCAGGACGACTGGCAGGTTTCGCCGCGCCTCACCGTGAACTTCGGGTTGCGCTACATGTATCAGACGCCCTGGTACGAGCGCAACAACACGATCTCGAATTTTGACTTCAACACCGGCAAGCTGGTGATCCAAAGCGATCGGATGCCCTCGCAGGCGCAGCCGCGGCTGGTGCAGGCTTATCCCATCGTGCTCGCGAGCGAAGCCGGCCTGCCCGTGCGGGACATCGAGCCCGACAGGAATAATTGGGGACCACGGATTGGAGTAGCCTGGCGACCTTTCGGCAACGCGCGCACGGTCTTCCGCGGCGGCTTCGGCGTCTACTATAACTTCCTCCCGGTTTTCATCGGCTTCCGGCAGCGCGGGTTCAACAATCCGCCCTTCCTGCTGGCCGAATCCTTTGAAGCGGATCCCAGTTACCGGCCCTCGATCACCCTGGCCGCGCCTTTCCCGGGCGGCGGCGCAATTTCGCCCAACCCTAGCCTTACGGCCGTGCAGAAGAATATTCGCAACAGCGAGAGTTATCAATGGAACATCACGGCAGAGCGCGAACTGCGCCGGAACCTGGGCTTGCGCATATCCTACGTAGGCAACCACAGCACACACCTGCCCTGGTATAACTATTCGATCAATCTTTCGAAACAGCAGATTGCGGGCGCGCTGCAACCCTACCGGCCTTACCAGCCCTGGTCGGATATCCTGATGCTGGCCGGCGGGGGCAATTCGATCTTGCACCAGTTGCAAGTGGAAGCCATCCAGCGTTACTCCAGTGGGTTAAGCTTCCAGCTCGAATACTCCTGGAACCGCTCCCTGGACGATGTCCCCATCGTGGGCGGGCCGCAGGATCCGTACAACGCCCGGGCGGACCGGGGTAACTCAGATCAGGTTCGGCGGCATATCTTTACGTTCGCCGGCAGTTATGAGCTGCCTTTCGGTCCCGGCAAGCGTTTTCTGACCACCTCGCACCCCGTGGCGAAGCATCTGCTGGGCGGATGGCAGGTGGCCAGCATCATGTATCTGCGCACCGGCA
>JAPWUP010000139.1 GCA_028275505.1 Bryobacteraceae bacterium | reverse complement strand
TGGGTGGCGGTCGTGGAGAATTACCAGCAGGCTGACGGCAGCGTGATCATCCCCGAAGCCCTGCGCCCCTACCTCGATGCTGAGCGGATCACGCCGCGGGGTGAACTGAAATGAAAAGGGCGGCCGCGAGTCGCGGCCGCCCCTGAAAACCGTAACCCCCTAGAAGTCCAGCCGCAGGCCCATGGTGATGATGCGCGGGCTGAGCTGGGGCGCCGTGGGCCGCCCGAAGTTGGCGTTGCCCACCGTGCCCACCACGCCGCCGAAGCAGGTCCGGTTGAACAGGTTGAAGGCGTCGGCGCGGTAGACCAGGTCAACCGAGCGGTCGCCGGCGTAGGTGAACTTGAAACGTTTCTGGATGGAAACGTTCTCGCTCAGAATAGGCGGGTTGCGGAAGTCGCCGTAGAAAATGGCCGCATTGCCCAACTGGAACTGCCCGGGCAGCGCGAACGGCGAGCGGTCGCCGGAATTGAACCAGCGAACGCTGGGATTATCGGGATCGAGCGACGTGCGGCTGACGCCCGTGCGGATCGGGTTGCCGGTCACGTTGGCCTTCTTGAAACGCGTGAACAGCACGCCCGAACCCAGCGTGTTCGGCGCCTCCACCTTGATCAGGTTGCCGCTGTAATAGCGCTGGGCCGCCGCGATCGTCCAGTGCCCGACAATCAGATCCAGCCAGCGGCTCTGCACGTTCAGGAAGCGCTTGCCCCGCCCGATGGGCAGGTCGTAGCTGTTGAGAATGTTCAGCACGTGCGGCTGGTCGAAGTGCAGGTACGACTTCATGTCGCGGATGTTGTAGTTATCCTGCGCCCAGACCTGCGACTGCGTGAACACTTGCCGGTAATGCGCCAGAGCAAGGCTCTTGGACCAGGTGTAAGCAGCCATCATCTGCCAGTCGCCGAAGCGGCGCTCCACCTTCACCTGGAGCGAGTCATACCAGTTGCGGCCCACGCCCGCGTTGCGCGAGATTACCCCGAAATACTGCGGGTACGGGCGCAGCGCCTGAGCCAGCGTGTAGTTGTCCGGGAAGTTGGGGAAGGGCTTGCGGAAGCCAGCCGCCACTACCTCGGGATCCGTGATGCGTTTCTGCAGCAGGCTGCCCAGCGAGAGCCGGCTCACGGGCAACTGGTTGAGCTCGATCGAAGAGTTCAGGCGGCTGCCGCGGTTGCCCACATAGGCGATATCGAAGAGGAAATTCTTGTACTCATGCTGGATGTTGAAGCTCCAGTTATGGATACGGGGCGCCAGCCCGAACGTCGGCCCCATGACATCCACATCCTGGAAATTCCCGTAGCTGGGATCCAGGAACGGCGGCGGCTGGAAGTTGGGCGGCAGCGGAATCCCGTTGTCCCAGTTGAGCACCGGGTTCAACCCGTCGGAATTCCAGGTGACGCCGTAGTAAGCGCCGAAGCCCACACGGCAGCCGCAGCCGCCGTTGCCCAGCGTCTGGTAATAGATGCCGTAGCCGCCCCGCAGCACGGTCTTGTCCAGGATCCGATAGGCGAAGCCGATGCGCGGCCCGAAGTCGCCGTAATCGGTCGGGTAGAAGCGCTTCACGCCAGCGCGACCCGCGCCGAAGCCGGCAAAGACGAGCGCTCCGGGCAGCCCGCCCGCCGCGGGGTTAGGCTTGGTCAAGTCCACGTGGGAGTAGTTGCCGTCCTTCTCGTACCAGCCTTCCGGCACTTCGTAGCGCATGCCCAGAGTGAGGGTCAGGCGCGGGGTGACCTTCCAGTTGTCCTGGCAGTAGACCGCCTGGTAACCGTAGCGCGCCTCTCCCGGGATGACCGGCAGCGGCGTCATGGCGGCCTGATCCACCGCACCGAGCAGCAGGCTCGCAAACGCGTGGCCGGTGGTGGCGATCGCCGTGGGTGATGCGGTCTGGGACCGCGCGAAGACGTAGCGTCCATTGGTGCCGGCCAGATCGGGTGGATCCGAGAAGGTCCGCAGGCGGCGGAAATCCCATCCCATCTTGATCTCGTGCTTGCCCCGGATGACGGAGAGCGATTGCACGAAGTGGAACGTCCAGTTGAATTGGGTGCCGTTGGAGACCTTCCCGTCTTGCACGCCCCAGGCGCTCAACCCGTCTGCACCGGTGAATTGCACCACCGGGAACGCGTCGGAGAGACCCGACAGCGGCAGCCCGATCTTCGAGCCCCAGCCTTTTTGCGCCGGATTGTCCCAGCCTTGCTGCTGGCGCGTGAAGCCGAAGGTTGAGTGCAGCAACACGGTGGGGCTGATCACCAGGTCGTGATTGAGACGGTAGTTCTCAGGTCGCTGGGTGTTCGATCCCAGCCCGGTGCCCAACGGCCCCGGAAACGTAAAGGTATTCTGCACGTCCTGGTTCTGCCGGCTCATGTAGTAAGCGAAGCGATTGTTGGGGCTCACGGCATGGTCGAACTTCAGGCTCCAGTGCGTGTCGTTGATCACCTGCTGGTTCGTGAACTGGTAGTTGCCCGTGAGCGTGGGCAGGTTGGCATCGGGAACCAGAGGCACCACGTTCTGGGATACGCGGCTCCAGCGGCTCCGGGGAATGATCTTGCCGGGGAACGGCTGCCGGGTGTTGCCCGCCGTGGTCAACGGATCGTAGATCAACTGCGCCACGTCGTTGAAATCGCCCTGCTTCATGCGAGGCGTGGGCAGAGTGGCCACGGACTGGCTGATGGAGGCCGGGCGCAGATCCTTGGCGATGGTGAAGAACCAGAACGTACGGTTGCGCCCGTCGTAGAGCCGGGGTAGCCAGATGGGTCCGCCGATGACGCCGCCCACCTCGTTGAAGCGCTCCTTCGGTCGGTAACCCTTCGGTCGTCCGACGACGCGGTTGACGTTGTAGCCGGCCGCGTTCCAGATATCCCGGCGCATGTTCAGGAAAGCGCCGCCGTGCAACTCGTTGGTGCCCGAGCGCGTGATGAACACCTCGACGCCGCCACCGAAGCGTCCGTATTCGGCGTTGTAGTTGGAGGTGATCAGCTTGAACTCGCCGAACTGCTCGGAAGCCGGGAAGTTGAAGACCACGCCGCCCGACTCGGGAATGGTCTGGCTGGCGCCGTCCAGCAGAACCTCCTTGGCGCGACCGCCCGAACCCGCAATCGAAGTTTCGCCGTAGCCGGTGTTGACGCCCGGCATGTAGGTGACGAAAGCCTCAGGGTTGCGGATCCCGCCCGTGAACAGCGGCAGCGTCTCCATGAACCGGCGCGAAAAGTTCTGGCCGCGCTCCGGGGTCTGGGTCTCCAGCAAGACGATCGCCTCCCGCACTTCCACCGTTTGCACGACATCGCCGAGCTCCAGGCGCAGGTCCACGATTTGCCGCTGCGCCACGCGGATTTCGATGTTGCTCTGCGTGGCCCGCTTGAAGCCGGTCTTCTCGACCGTCAACGTGTACGGCCCCACAGGCAAGCTGGGGAACACGAACAAGCCCGCATCGGTGGTCACGGTCTCGAACTGCTGCTGCGTGGGTTCGTGCCGGGCCATCACTTTGGCGGCGGGAACCGCTGCGCCCGTGGGATCCGTCACCGTCCCTTGCAGAGAGCCGGTAGCGACCTGTGACCAGGCAAGGCAGGCCAGAAACAACCACGACGCAAAAACGAAGAGCCTTTGCCTCGTCACGGAACCTCCTTTTCCAGGAAGATTAAGAAAGTGCAACAAGCATAGCCTATGCGAAGCCTGCTGACGGCGTCAACTGCGCCCCGGGAGGGTTTTGGTGACCGGCAACGGCCTCAGAAACTGACCGAGGGCGCGGTTACGGGAAAGGCCGAGCGGGGCCCGAAAGCGGGCGCTCCGCTCCCGAGCCTTTCAGGTAGGCGCCGCGCTTGCCGTTGGGCAGGATGGTGGTTTCGTCCGTGCGCGCCCGGAGCAATTGCGTCGCCGTCAAGCCGCGGGCGCCGCGCAGGTTCGCGCCACGGAAATCGGCGGCCATCAGATCGGCCTCCTCGAAGCGAGCATTTTCCAGCGAAGCCCCCCAAAAGTCCGCCCCGCGGAGGCGAGCCTCGCGAAAATCGCAATCCTCGAGCGTCGCCCGGGCAAAACAACTCTGGCTGAGATCGGCGCCGTTGAAGCGAGCGGCCAGCAACTGCGCGTGACGGAAGTCGCAGGCCTGAAGCCGGGCGGCGGTGAAATTTGCACTGGCCATGCGCGCGCCCACGAAACGCGCACCAGCGGCGGATGCATGGTAGAGCAAGGCGCCTTCCAGGTCGGCTTCGCTGAAATCGCTGCTGCCCAAGCTGGCGTAGTGCAAGCTGGCGCCGCTGAGGACTGCACCCGTGAAATTGCATTCCTGAAATTGGCCCTCCATCATCCTGGCTTCCCGCAGCAAGGCACGACAAAAACGACAGCCGTAGGCGCGCACTTCGATGAGGTTGCTCTCCGAAAGCAAGCAGGCGTCAAAGGCGCAGGATTTCAGTTCCGCTCCGCTCAGGTCGGCGCCGGCGAGCACCGCCTGGCTGAAATCGCAGCGGATCATCACGCACTGACTCAGATCGGCTTTACTGAGTTTGGCCTCCAGGAAGCTGCAGCCCCGCAAGAGCGCGCCCCGCAGTCCGGCGCCTTCTAGCTGCGCCTCGTTCAATGCCCATGCCGTCAAGCTGGCGCGTTTGCCTTCGGGGAGCTTCTCCAGCCAGGCGCGGTGCGCTTCGAGGACCTCTCGAAGCTGCGCTGTGCCGGAACCGCGCTGAGACGGCCGACCGGCAATGGGCGCCCGCGAGCCGAAATCTGAACTCATCCGCCCTTGAGAAAATCGTCGTGCGACGGTAAAACTTTAGACACCAGCGGGTACGAAACCTTGGTATTCTGGAAAGTAAACGCGCGCTGGCGCTTTTTGCCGCATGCGGGACGAGAAATGGCGGCGGCAGGCTGCGATTCATGGTATGTTTGCCTAGGGACGGAGACGGTCGGATCTCCCCAGAGCCGCTCTCCGGGAAGGGTGCTATGGCGGCGCGGATCCTGCTGATCGAAGACGAAAAACGCATTGCCGAGCTCATCGCCCGCGGATTGCAAAACGCGGGCTTCGAAGTGGACTTCGTGGGCGAGGGGTCCCGCGGTCTGGAAATGTTCCAGACTCACGACTACGACCTCATCATCCTGGACCTCCTCTTGCCCGACATGGACGGCCTTCAGGTTCTCGAACGGCTCCGCAATCGCAAGCTCTGCCCGCCCATTCTGATTCTCAGCGCTCTCGGCGCCGTGGAGGACCGGGTGAAGGGACTGGAGCGCGGAGCCGACGATTACCTCAGCAAGCCCTTTTCTTTCAACGAGCTGCTGGCCCGCGTGCGCGCCCTGCTCCGGCGCGGCCAGCCCTTGCGGGAGCGCTTGCAGGTGGGCGATCTGGTCATGGACGTCATGCGCCGGAAGGTCAGCCGCGCCGGCCAGCCCATCGAGCTGGCGCCCAAAGAGTTTGCCATTCTGGAATTCCTGATGCGCAACGCCGGCAAGCCCCTCACGCGCACGGCCATCGTCGAGCACGTCTGGGAGATGGACTACGACGGGCTGACCAACATCGTGGACGTCTACATCCGTCACCTGCGCAGCAAGATTGACGACCGCTATCCCCAGAAACTCATCCGCACCGTCCGTGGCATCGGCTACATGATTGATGCGGGCGAAAAGCCGGCGGGCAGGACGGTCCCGGTTTGATCGCGCCGGCGAGAGTTCCTTTCATGGCCCTGGAAATTCACGAGCGCGAGCGCGAGGGCATCGTCATCCTGGATTTGGAAGGCAGGATCACCGCGGGCGAGGAGGCCGGCCTGCTTCGCGATACGCTGCGGCGATTGGCCGAGGGCGGCCACAACCGCATCATCCTCAATCTGGAGAAAGTGGACTACATAGACAGCACCGGCCTCGGCGCCTTGGTGATGGGCTACACTACCCTGCGCAAGGCCGGCGGCGCGCTCAAGCTCCTCAACCTCAGCCGGCGCAACATCGAGTTGATCGTTTTCACCAAGCTGGAAACCGTCTTCGAGATTTTCGACGACGAACTTGACGCGGTCAACAGCTTCTTCCCGGGCCGCAGCGTGCGCCGCTTCGACATCCTGAGCTTCGTCCAGCAGCAGAGTCGGGAGAAGGACTAAAAAAGGGCCGCTCCCGCCGGGGAGCGGCCCCGCTGCCGAATCTGTTCCCCCGGGATCTCAGCCGCGCTTGTCCATGGGCACGAAGTCCCTGTGTCCATGGCCAATGTAAATCTGCCGCGGCCGCGCGATCTTCTGCTCGGGGTCTCCCATAAGCTCGTCCCACTGGGCGCACCAGCCCGTCATGCGCGGAATGGCGAACAGCACGGTGAAGATCTCGGGCTGGAAGCCCAGAGCCTGATAGATGATCCCCGAGTAGAAGTCCACGTTGGGATAGAGCTTGCGCGAGATGAAATACTCGTCGGACAAAGCGATGCGCTCCAGCTCCAGGGCGATATCCAGCTTGGGATTGCGCCCGGTGACCTGGAAGACCCGATCCGCGGTCTGCTTGATGATGCGGGCCCGCGGATCATAATTCTTGTAAATGCGGTGGCCGAAGCCCATCAACAGGCGCTTCCGGTTCTTGACATCCTCGATGAAGGCCGGAATGTTCTCCACCGAGCCGATCTCATCGAGCATTTTCAACACTTGCTCATTGGCGCCGCCGTGCAGGGGGCCGAACAGGGCAGCAGTCGCGGCCGCCGCCGACACATAGGGATCCGCCTCCGAGCTGCCGACGCTTCGCATGGCGTTGGCGCTGCAATTCTGCTCGTGATCGGCGTGGAGGATAAACAGGATGTCCAAGGCCCGCTCGATCACGGGGTTGACTTCGTAAGTGGGCTCCAGACCCTTCCAGAGCATCTTCATGAAATTCCCGGTATAGCTGAGCGTCGGATCCGGGTCCACGTAGGGCAGGCCGCGGCTGTAACGGTAATGATAGGCGGCCAGGGTCGGCACCTTGGCGATGAGGCGGATGATCTGCTTGCGACGGTTCTGCGGATCGCGCACCTTCTTGGCATCCGGATAGAAGGTGGACAGCGCCGCCAGCGTGCTGCAAAGCACCGCCATCGGATGGGCGTCGTAACGGAAGCCTTCGATGATCCGCTTGATGTTCTCCGGCACACCCAGTTCGGCCTTGATTTCGGCCTCGAACTGCGCCAGTTGCTGCGCGGTGGGCAGCTCCCCGTTCAGAATCAGGTATGCCACCTCGAGGAACCGGCAGTTCTCGGCCAGTTGCTCGATCGGGTAACCGCGGTATCGGAGGATGCCGCGATCGCCGTCAATGAACGTGATCGCGCTGCGGCACGAGGCCGTGTTCATGAAAGCCGGATCGTAGCTCATCAGGCCGAAGTCATCCGGGCTGGTCTTGATCTGACGCAAGTCCATGGCCCGGATGGCGCCGTCCTTGATCGGGATCGTGTAAGTGATATTCGTGCGGTTGTCAATGATGGTGAGAGTGTCGTTCCCCATGGTCATTTCTCTTGGCCGCCTCCAGCCCAAGGCCGGGGCGGGTTGAACTGCCTTTGCCTGTCCCGCGGCCAGCGGCCCGGGACACCCTCAAAACGGACTCCGCGCAGGAGGCAACCCACCTGCGCAATTCATCCCAAAGATAATCCAGAAGACGCGGGGAACGCAATAGCTATTCAAGCCCCGGATGTCCTGAATTGGAGGAGCCTCAGCTCTGGCGATCTGAGCGGATCAGTTCCTCGAGGAGCAGTCCGAAAGTCCTGGTCTTCTGGTCCACGCGACGCCGGAACTCATCCAGTTCCCGTTCCAGCGCGCGCAGCCGGTCGGCCAGATGGAGGCAGGCAAGCACGGCCACCCGCAGGTTGTCGGATTTGGGGGAGTGGGCGGCGATGGTCATCATGAGCTCATTGACCGTTTCCGCCAGCTCCTGCACCTCTCGTTCATCCGCAGCAGTGAGCAGCGTATAGGTTTGATCGAGGATGGTGACGCGAACGGGACGCTTGGCGGACGGCCCGCCTGGCATGGCTTACCCGTCAACCGTTCGCGAGGGCGTCAATCTGACCGAGCAGCTTCTCAATGCGAGCCCGGACCTGGCGCCGCTCCTCGCGCAGGGCTTCCAACTCCTCGGCCAGCTTGTCGGCCCGCTGTTTCTGCTGCGCCGCCTCGCGCAGGGCAGCATCGCGCTCGGCGAGCGCAGCCTGCTTTTCCTGCCGCAGTCGCGCCACCAGTTCGACGGTCTGGCGGATGCGCTCCTCGAGCGCGTCCAGCGAGATGGCATCGGACGCCGTGGACGGTGTCGTACTCATGCCTTGGCCAGTTGCGCTTTGGCTTTGTCCACCAGAGACCGAAAGGCGGCCTCGTCGGTAACCGCCAGCTCAGCCAGCATCTTGCGGTTCAACTCTACACCCGCTGCCTTCAGGGCGCCAATGAACTTGCTGTAGGAGACGCCCAGTTGCCGGCAAGCCGCATTGATGCGCGTGATCCATAGACTGCGGAAGTCGCGCTTGCGCAGGCGCCGGCCATGATAGGCGTAGCGCAGCGCTCTCTGGACTGCCAGTTTCGCCGCGCGATGCAGCTTGCTCTTGGTGAGGAACTGACCCTTGGCGGCTTTGAGCACCTTGCGCCGGGCTCTGCGCCGTTTGGGACCTCGTTTGACTCGCGGCACGATTTCCTCCTTTGGCTCGATCCTTCGAGGGAATTACGAGGCGGATCGGGCACGTGCCCTGCGCACCGTCCGCACTCGGCTGGCGGGCCGCCTTGCCGGCGACCGCTCAGGGCAGGCCGGACTGCGGCTCAGTAAGGAAGCATGCGCTTGAGAGCGTCCCGGTTGGCGCCCTCAACGACCACATCCTGGCTCAGACGGCGCTTGCGCGCCCGGCTTTTGCCAGTCAGCAGGTGTCGCGCGAACGCGTGGCGCCGCATGATCTTGCCGGTGCCGGTCTTGTGGAAACGCTTGGAGGCTCCCTTGTGCGTCTTCAGCTTGGGCATAAAAATGATCCCCGGCCGCAGGTGGTTCCGCCCTGCCGCCTGCCAGACGAAAACCTCAGTATAACACAGCCCGCCCGCACCTCACCGGGCGTAGCGCAGGCCGTACTTCTTCATCTTGTAGCGAAGCGTGTCGCGGGTGATCTTCAGCAGCCTCGCCGCCTGCGTCTGATTGCCGTTGGTTTTCTCCAGCGCCCGGATCAGCAATTGCTTCTCGTTCTCGGCCAGGGACATTTCCTCGTCGGGAATCTCCCGCGCTGCCAGCACCGGGCGGGCTACCGCCGGCTCCGACTTGCTGATGGCGATCGGCAGGCTCGCCGGTGTGATGTGGGTGCCTTCCTCCAGGATCATCGCCCGCTCGATGGCATTGCGCAGCTCGCGTACGTTACCCGGCCAGTCATGGGCCAGCAGCAGCTCGGCTGCCTCCGGGGTCACGCCCTGAATGTGTCGCTTGAACTTGCGGTTGTAGTGATCAATGAAGAACTCCACCAACGGCAAGATGTCTTCCTTGCGTTCGCGCAGCGGCGGGATCACGATCTGAATCACGTTCAACCGGAAATAAAGGTCCTGGCGGAAAGCGCCCTCCCGCACAGCCTCGCGCAGGTTCTTGTTGGTGGCGGCGATGAAGCGCACGTCCACGCGGATATCCTTGAGGCCTCCCAGCCTGCGGAAACTCTGCTCTTCGAGCACCCGCAGCAATTTCGCCTGGAGCGTAAGCGGGATCTCTCCGATTTCGTCCAGAAACAGAGTGCCGCCGTCCGCCAGCTCGAACAGGCCGCGCTTCTGGGCGCGGGCGTCAGTGAAGGCGCCTTTTTCGTAACCGAACAATTCGCTTTCCAGCAGCGTCTCAGGGATGGCCGCGCAGTTAATCGCGATGAAGGGCTCGGCCTGCCGGGGGCTTTCGTAGTGAAGCGTCTTGGCGATGAGATCCTTGCCTGTCCCGTTTTCGCCTTCCAGCAGGATCGTAGTCGCCTCGCTCACCGCCACCTTGCGCACAAAGTTGATCACTTCGCGCATGGCGGGCGATTCCGCGATCACCTCCCGCTTCATGGGCGCCACCTCGTCGGTCACGTCCTTGACCGTGGCGACCGCTCCCTGCAGATTGCCCTGCTCATCCAGAAGCGGGGTCGTGCGCACCAGCACCAGCCGCTCCCGCCCGTCATCTGTGCGCAGCCGCACGGCGCCGTGAGGAGTGGTGTCGTGCAATCCCTCCAGTAAGCCGCACGTGTTTTCGCAGGCGTTGCACCGGAAGACATCCCGACAGTCGCGCCCGACCATTTCCGCGGCCGTCAGGCCGATCAGACGTTCGGCCGCGCGGTTGACCCCCGTAATTTTCAAATCGCGGTCGTAAATGATCAGGGCGTCAGAGAGCTGATCGAAGACCGCCTCCAGAATTTTCGCACTCTGCCACTGGGGAAGCAGCTTGGCCATGGAGCGGGATTACCTTTCATTATAGCCGCAACGGTTATGGGTGCGTAAAATCACCCACCCTTTTCTCAGATGCAGTCTGCGCGCCCGCGGCTACACCACTTACCGCACTCATGGCCCCCACGGCTGAAGTGATCACGGCGCCGGCAGTCGTTCTTCCCAGCGGCGCCAGCCCGATCGAAGGGACCCGCGCCAGCGTGCGCACCCGCACATATCCGCAACGGCAGTCGGGTTCCGGCTGCTGCTTCCAGGGACCTTCCGCAGACTCGGCAAATTCGGCTTCGGCCCGCTGAACCAGCATCGCCGCCACCGGCGAAAGCCGTTGTT
>JAPWUP010000279.1 GCA_028275505.1 Bryobacteraceae bacterium | reverse complement strand
TGGTGAACGCTCGCAAGCTCGTGGACGCCGGCGCCGCGGCCGTGATGCCGTTGGCGGCGCCCATCGGGTCCGGCCTGGGCATTCAGAACTGGACCAACCTGCGCATTCTCCGGGAGATGATCACGGAAGTTCCTCTCATCGTGGACGCCGGCGTAGGAACGGCATCCGATGTGACTCAGGCCATGGAGCTGGGCTACGACGGCGTTCTGCTGAATACTGCCATCGCCTGTGCGCAGGATCCCGTCAAGATGGCACTGGCCATGAGGCACGCCATCGAAGCCGGACGCCTGGCGTACCTGGCGGGCCGGATTCCCAAGAGACTTTACGCCAGCGCTAGCAGCCCGCTGGAAGGGGTCGTACGCTGAGTCGGAAATCTCAGTTGTCCGAGACGGTCGTCTCCGCGCCTCGGCTTCCCAGAGTCAGGTAAACATCCAGTACGGCGATCGCCGCCGGCGTGACTCCAGGGATTCGTGCGGCCTGCCCCAGCGTCCGTGGACGCACGCGCTCCAGCTTTTCGCAGATCTCGCGCGACAGACCGGGCAAACCAAGGAAGCGGAAATCCTCGGGGATGGTTCGGGCCTCGGCCTGCTTGAGCCGCTCGATCTGCCGCTGTTGCTGGGCGATGTAGCCCTCATACTTGATCTCGGTCTCCAGGCTGGTCAGCAGGCCTCGCACAGGTTCTTCCCCGAGGACTTGCCGGATCCACGGCTCCAGCCAAGCGATCCGCGCTTCCGGTCGCTTCAACCATTGCGCGGCGGTCGGGCGGTCGCCATTGAGGGAAGGCAGATTCGGGAAGTTCTGCGGATCCAGCCGGGTGCGGGCCAGCAGTTCACTGAGCCGCTCGCGCTGCGCGCGTTTTTTGAGGTAAAGATTCCAGCGTTCCTCGCTCACCAGGCCGGCCTTGCGACCCAGCGGAGTGAGCCGTTCGTCCGCGTTGTCAATCCGCAGGTGCAGCCGATACTCGGCGCGCGATGTGAACATGCGGTAAGGCTCGTCCACGCCCTTGGTCACCAGATCGTCAATCAGAATCCCGGTGTAAGCTTCCGTGCGCGAGAGGATGATCGGATCCAGCCCACCCACGCGTCGCGCGGCGTTGATGCCGGCGATGATTCCCTGGCATGCGGCCTCCTCGTAGCCGGAAGTTCCGTTGATTTGCCCGGCCAGGAAGAGCCCCTGCACCGCTTTGGATTCGAGGCTGTGCCAGAGCTCGCGAGGATCCAGCGCATCGTACTCGATGGCGTAGCCGGGACGGATCATTTCGGCTTTTTCCAGGCCCGGGATCGAGGCCACCATCGCCTCTTGCACGTCAATGGGCATGCTCGTGGACATGCCGTTCAGGTAGACCTCGTACGTGTCGAGTCCTTCTGGCTCGATGAAGATCTGGTGGCGTTCCTTGTCGGGGAACTTGACGAACTTGTCCTCCAGCGACGGGCAGTACCGCGCGCCGATGCCGCGGATGCGGCCGCTATAAAGCGGAGAACGCCCGAGATTGGCCAGAATCACGCGGCGCGTCTCTTCCGTGGTGTAAGCGATGTAGCAGGGGACCTGGGGACGGTCAATGCGCTCGGTCAAAAACGAAAATGGGGTGGGTTCCGGATCCCCGTATTGGGGCTCGAACGCCGACCAGTCAATCGTTCGCCCATCCAGACGCGGGGGCGTGCCGGTCTTGAGCCGGATCCAGCGGAAGCCCAGGCTGCGGAGCTGATTGGCCAGCAGCTCGGAGGCAGGCTCGCCGTTACGCCCGCAGGTGTAGGTTACCTCACCGACGTGTGCCAGACCATTGAGGAACGTTCCCGTAGCCAGCACCACCGCTTCGGCTTCAAGCACGCGCCCGTCGCGCAAGCGCACGCCGCCCACCCGCCTCGGCGGTCCGGGCAGGATCACCAGCTCCGCTACCTCGGCTTGCAGGATGCGCAGGTCGCGCTGCTGCTCGAGCATCTCCCGCATGCGTATGCGGTAGCGCTTCTTGTCGCACTGCGCGCGCGGCGACCAGACCGCCGGTCCCCGGCTCGTGTTGAGCAGCCGGAACTGGATGCCGACGGCGTCCGTGACCAGCCCCATCAGGCCACCGAGCGCATCCACCTCGCGCACCAAGTGACCCTTGGCAATGCCGCCCACCGCCGGATTGCAGGACATCTGGGCGATCAGATCGAGGTTCATGCTGATCAGCCCGGTCTTCAGACCCATGCGCGCGCACGCGTGGGCGGCTTCGCAGCCGGCATGACCGGCGCCAACCACCAGCACATCGTACTTGCGGGCTTGCATCTCCCCCAGGGCCCTTTCCTTCAATTCTAGCGAGCGCTACGGGCGCGGCGCGTGCGGCTGTGGCTCGTTTTCCAGGCTGCGGCTCGTTTTACAATCTGGGGTTGATGTTGATCATCCTCGCGCAGGAGTTTGCGTCGTGCGTGTGCTGGTGATCGGCAGCGGCGGACGCGAGCATGCCCTTTGCTGGCGGCTCGCCCGCTGCCCCTCCGTCAAGGCTTTGTTCGCATCACCGGGCAATCCGGGAATTGCGTCGGTAGCCACCTGCGTGCCGGCCGGCGATGGAACGCCGGAAGACTGGCTCCGCGTGGCCGAATCCGTGGACGCCGATCTGACCGTGGTCGGGCCGGAAGCGCCGCTGGTGGCGGGCGTGGCGGATTGTTTTCGTGCGGCCGGGCGAGTGCTGATCGGTCCCAGCCGGCAGGCGGCGCAACTGGAAGGCAGCAAGATCTTCGCCAAGCAATTCATGAAGCGTGCCGGGATTCCCACGGCGGAGTTCCGCGTGGCGGCCAGCGAAGCGGAAGCTCGCGAGGCACTGAAACATTTCGGGGTTCCCGTGGTTTTGAAGGCCGACGGTCTGGCGGCGGGCAAAGGCGTCGTAGTCGCACGCACCGCCGAACAGGCCGAGGAGGCCGCGACTGCCTTGCTCTCGGGCAGGCTGGTGGGGCCGGCAGGCTCGCGTCTCGTGATCGAGGAATACCTGCAAGGCGAAGAGGCCAGCTTCATCGTTCTCACCGATGGCCGGCGGGTGTTCAGCTTCGAATGCACGCAGGATCACAAGCCGGTGGGTGACGGCGATACCGGCCCGAATACGGGCGGCATGGGCGCCTACTGCGACGGTCGCATCCTCAGTCCCGAACAACGGCGGCAGGTGCTCGAACGCATCATCCTGCCGGCCATCGAGGGCATGGCGGCCGAAGGCACGCCTTTCACTGGTTTCCTCTATGCCGGCCTGATGATGACAGCCGACGGCCCCAAAGTCCTCGAGTTCAACGTGCGCATGGGGGATCCGGAAGCCCAGCCGCTCATGCACACCCTGGAAGGGGATCTGGCAGAAGCTCTGGCAGCCTCGGCCCGTGGTTCGCTGGACGAATCCCTGTTGCGCTGGAACGGGCAGTGCTCGGTGTGCGTGGTCCTCGCCTCGGAAGGCTACCCTGGTCCGCCGCGGACCGGCCTGCCCATCACTGGCATCGAAGAGGCAGAAGCTATGGGCGCCGTCGTCTTTCATGCGGGCACGCGCCGCACGGATCAGGGGCTCGTCACCGCGGGCGGCCGCGTTCTCGGCGTCACCGCATCCGCACCCGATCTGCCCGGCGCCATCGAGCGCGCCTACGCGGCGGTACGCGCCATCCACTTCGAAGGCATGCACTACCGCCGCGATATCGCCCACAAGGGACTCAAGCGTTGGTGATCCCCCGCCCGGTCAGTGCTTCTTGGGCGGCATCGTGTAGACGTAGATGGTGTGGGTTCGTCCGCTGGCCTGTACTTTCTCGACCCGCACCGCCTCCCAGCCAGGAATGATGAAGTCGTGTGACACCACCCGGGCGCCGCGGCGCAGGGAAGATTCCAGCTTGGGCTTGAGAATCTCGTTGGAACTCGTCAGCAGATAGAGTGTGACCACGTCGGCCTGCCGCAGGTCCGCATCGAGCAGATTGCCCTCGATGACCTGAATGCGGTCCTCCAGGCCCAAACGCCGGATCTCCTCGCGCGTCTTCCGCACCAGATCGGGCGACAGCTCGACACAGACTCCGCGGGCCCGGTACTTGCGCACGGCCGTGATCAGAATACGTCCGTCTCCGCAGCCCAGGTCGTACACCGTTTCTCCGGGCTTGATCGCCGCAGCCTCGAGCATCTTCTCGACCACGGCATGAGGCGAGGGCACGAACGGCGCCAGACTCTGCTGGCGGAACTGCCGGATCTTGTGCAGTTGCCAGGAGGCGGGCCAGGCCAGCGCCGCAAGGAGCAACAAACCCCCGACGCTGCGCACCGATGTCATTGCGAACCGCTCCCTGTCGCCTTGCGCGAATTCTTGAAATGCAAGGCGCGCGCGATGACGTCATTCAATGCCACCCACAGATCCCGTGGCCGCGTGATGGTGTATTCGTAACCCCGGAAAAAGCGCACCGCGCGCCCGATGGCGTCACGCCACGGGTTGGCCTGGGGGTTGAGATTGTAGTTCATGTAAAAGACGGGATACTCGACGTCGCCCACCTCGCGAAGGGCCTCCACCGGCACGTTCTCCTCGAGCATGACTTTCGGCCCGGCGAAAATGAGCGCGTCCGG
>JAPWUP010000098.1 GCA_028275505.1 Bryobacteraceae bacterium | reverse complement strand
CCCCTAAGATTAGCCGCGGGTAGGTGGCTACCTACAGCTATAGCGCAAGGAAAGAGTGCGCGCCTAGCGTTGTTGTAGGTGGTGCAAGCGTCGGCTGGCGCGCAGAACCGTGACCTCTACGACCTACCCGTACGCCTGGCGCACAACGGTGTCGTCATCGGTCAGCTCGCGCTCGTCGGCGTGGCTCCACTTCTTGAAGTTGAGCCCAAGAACGTCGGCTTCCGAGTTAAAGCTCACTGCCATCGCAGACGGTTGAGGCGCTAGCTCCACGATTTCTCGGAGATTCAGTAGGCCATACCTCGCCTCGTTTGTCGAGCCGCCGGACCCGTCGCGTCAAAAACGCGATGATCACGAAGCCATCCTCAGCGGTTTGAGTCCCTGGTACCGAGAGGAGAGACTCGCGGGATGCAGGCGGAGCGACGCAGGAAGACCTCTGTCGTAGGGGTTTGTCACCCATCGCGGGTGGCTTCGCCTGATGTTCGCCGCCGCGATTTTCGCACGTCTCGACAGCTCCGTAGCAAAAATGTACCCGCCGTGTACCCAACTTCGGCTAAAGTGGCGTTTTTAGCGGTTCTGCCCAAACGCAGAATCAATAAGTTACGATCCAAAAAGCATGAGCGGCGTTTCGACTCCCGCCGCCTCCACCAGCAGCGAGGTCCCCAACAGCGAACCACCAGTCCTCGGTGAGCGGCTTCGTTTCCGAGATTCAACGGCTTGAGACCACCTGGCACGCGTCGAGATTCGCCCCTCCGCCGGGTAACCCTCGAGTTCCAGTACTTACCATCCCGTACCACAACCCTGCTCCGAAGGCCCATAACCTACCAGCACAAGCGGGCGTCCGGTGCCAACCCCTATAAATTTTCTTGTTCCCTTCGAGAAACCGAGTTATCATGAAAGAACCGGCCTGCGCCGGGGGAGACAATCATGCGGCGCGCCATCGCTCGCTTCTGGGCGGAAACCACCGCTCAAGATACCATCGAGTTCACCTTGCTGCTCGCCTTTGTCGTGCTCAGCTCCGCCGCGCTGTACCTGCACAACGCCAAAGCCATCAGTGCCGTCTGGGGTGTAACCTCGAACAATCTGGAACTGGCCAAGTCGGCGGTGAGCTGACCCGCGCGCCTGCCAAGGGTTCGCGCGGATCAATAAACGTGGCGGATCTCGAAGGCCGCGGCAGCAAAGTAAGTTCGCGGTTGCGTCGCTAGCCATCCTTCCAGGACATACTTGCCCTGCGGGAACGGCTTGCCGGAAGCATCCCCTAGCCTGATCAGCTCCGTATAATTACGCTCTCCCGTAAATGACTCAGTACCGAACACGAGAATGAACGCCTTCCCCTCGGACCATCGCCATACAACTTCGCCTCTCTCGTTACGGATCTGGAAATCGTAGCGCTGCCCGCTGGGCCATACGAGCTCCACCGGTACGCCTGTGGTGTTGCGCAAGGTCAGGCGCGCCGTCATGGTCGGCACGGCACGCTGCGGGTCAACCGGCGGCATCAGGTTGGCGTGGTAAACCGCGCTGTCGAGTGTGAGCGAGAAGCTCACTTCGGGCGCGGAAACCACGGTCACGCCGCCAGTCCGCGAGTAAATCAGGTCGTAACTGACCGTCGCCGGTCCACCCACATTCTGCTTCCGGTGGACCATGCCGATGTAGGGCAAGAAGAGTTCGCGCTCGATCCCGACCTGAAATACGCCGGGATATCGTATCTCGAGCGCATAATCCACTTCCCCGATCGGCCCCTTGTAAACCGCTTTGCGCGAAGCAACCACGGCCCGCGAGAGACTGCCCGGCAACGCCGTTCGGTACTCCTCGCCCTCGGCCTTCTGAAAGGCGTACCAGAGTTCCTCCTGATTGCGCTCCGGGGAGTAAGCCCAGAGGTTCCCCTCCTCGTCCATGCGCAACCAGAAGTCGCCCTGGGGCAGGCCGTGCAACAACCAGTAAGTGCGGCCGCCGAACTCCGCGGTCCGGGTAATCTCCAGGCTGAGAATGCCGTCCGAGCGGGTTCCCGTGGCCCGGTACACCCACTGGTTGCCGACATGCAACGGGAAGTAATCCGGGTGCGCGGCCTGCATCCAGCAGGCCAGCGCCAAACTAACTATAGAAATTCTTCTCCCACGCATGTTTCTTCAGGATGGCGAGCACCTGCTCGTCCAGCGGCCCCTTGTCGGAAACCGCCAGGTTGGCTTCCACGTGCCGGACCTTGCGCATGCCCGGGATGACGGTCGAGACGGCGGGATGCGAAAGGCAGAAACGCAGTGCGATCTCGGGCAGATCCCCCTCCACGCCGGCCAGATCGCGCCGCAAGGCCGCCACGCGCTCCTCCACCTGGCGCTTGCGGTCCCCACGGAAATAAAACGAGCGGAAGTCGCGCGGGTCGAACTGGCTCTGCGCGGTGATCTGCCCGGTCAAGGCGCCCTCATCGAAAGGAACACGAGCTATGACCCCGATGTTGCGCTGCTGGCAGAGTGGAAACAGCCGGCGCTCGGGACTCTGGTCGAAGATGTTGTAGATCACCTGAACCGTATCGATCAGCCCGGTCTCGATCAGCTCCAGCGCAGAATCCGGCTGATGATCATTGATCGAGACGCCGACGAAGCGCACTTTGCCCGAGCGCTTGAGATCCTCGAAGGCACGGCGCCAGTCCTCTTCATGAATCCACTCGGGATTCCAGACGTGCAACTGCTGAAGATCAATGTGATCCAGCCCCAGATTGCGCAGGCTCTGCTCAGTGCACTGGATGATGTAGTCGTAAGGGAAGACTTCGCGGATGCCGATGCCCGGTCGCGCCGGCCACAGCCGGTTCTTGGGCGGAACCTTGGTGGCCACGTAGACCGGCTGCGGCGCCTCGCGCACCACCTGGCCTACCAGTCTCTCGCTGTGACCGTCGCCGTAGGCCAGAGCCGTGTCAATGAAATTCAACCCCAATTCCAGCGCCCGGCGCAGCGCCGCCAGCGACTCGCGGTCATCGCCCCCGAGCCACTGAGTACCGCCGATTCCCCAGGCACCGTAACCAATCTCGCTGACTTTCAACCCTGTTCTTCCCAAAGTTCGGTAGCGCATAGTCCTGTTACCATACTGGCATGAGCCCGAGGGGTAATGCGTCATGACGTTGGGCAAGACGCTGCGATTGCGGAGAATCTTCGCCCAAGGCCGCGCTCTGATCATGGACTGTCATCCGCTGCGGCACGATCCGCTGGGCTGGATCCGTCTGCTGGCGCGCAGCGGGGGCGATGCCGCCATCCTGAGCCCTGGTTTGCTCGACGCCGCCGCCGAAGAACTGGGACCGCTGGCGGTGATCCTGCGCCTCGATGCCGGAGTGTGGCCGGCGCAGCCGCTGGTCAGCGTCCAGGCGGCGCTCGAGATGGGCGTGGAGGCAGTTACCTTGCACGTTCGCCGCGCCGTGCGCGAGTCGCTCGAGCGATTCGGCAAGGTCAGCGAGGAGGCCCGGCGGCTGGGCATGCCTTTGATGGCCGAGGTCAGCGGCGAAGACTGGCGAGAGGCGGCCCAGCTCAGTGCGGACTACGGCGCCGACATGATCGTCAGTTCCTGGCAGCCCGAACTGGCGGCCTGGCAAAGCTGGATGAGAACCGCCGGCAAGCCCCTTCTGGTCGGATTGGAGTTCTCCACGCCCGCCGGCATCGTCGAGAGGACGTGGGAGGTCATGCAAGGACCGGCGCAAGGCGTTGTGCTCAGCCCGCCGGAAGGACCGCCTGCGGAAGCCGCCCGTGTTCTGGAAGCGCTGCACGGGATCATTCACCAGGACATCGGACTGGACGAAGCCCGGCAGCTCGCGGGACTGCCAGGACCGCCCGCCTCGTAGCAACGCGCACGCGCCGGGCCGCGTAGAATCAAGGTAGATGGCGCGGCGGATCCTTGCGGGGCTGCTCTGGCTGGCGGTGGCCTTCGGCGCCCAGTTCCGGCTTTACCTCACCGACGGCAGCTACCACCTCGTCCGCGAATATCACGTCGAAGGCGACCGCGTCCGTTACTACAGCGTCGAACGCAGCGAGTGGGAAGAAATCCCACTCCGACTGGTGGATCTCAAGCGCACCGAGGCCGAACGCGCCGAGCGGGAAGCTGCCCTCCGCAAGCAAGCCGAAGCCATGACGGAAGAGGAGCGCTACGAGCGCGAGCAACGCCGCCTCATCGAGCGCATCCCGCAACAGCCCGGCGTCTACTGGCTCAACGGCGAAGAGATCCAGCCCCTGCCGCAAGCCGAATCCAAAGTCGCCACCAGCAAAGGCCGCTCCGTTTTGAAGGTGCTGACGCCCGTACCGATTGTGGCCGGCAAAGCCAATGTAGAGCTGGACGGCGAGCAGGCCAAAACCGTGATCGCAACGGATCGCCCTGAATTCGTGATCCGCCTGAGCGCACTGGAACGGTTCGGGATCGTGCGCCTCTGGACGCAGAAGCGCACGCGCATCGTCCAGAAGTGGAACATCATCCCCCTGACCAACGAAATCATCGAGGAACAGCAGGACGTAGAAGTCTTCCGCCAGCAGCTCGACGATGATCTCTACAAGATCTGGCCCGTCGAGCCGCTCAAGCCGGGCGAATACGCGGTCATTCAGTACACCCAGGGTAAGGGCAACGTTCAGGTGTGGGATTTCAGTTATCGGCCCTGAGCCGGCGCGTCGCTCACAGGGCCGCTTCCAGGATAGCGGTGAGTTCTTCCGCCGAGAGCGTCACGGGATTGCCTTTCATGCTCGAAGCCCGTGCCGCGTTCTGCACCAAAATGTCCATGTGCTCGCGGCGGACGCCATACGCACCCAGCGCCGGGATGCCGAGCCGCCGCACCAGTCCTTCAGCCCAATCCGCCCCATCTTCGGGTTTCGCATCCGGCTGCCCGGTGAGAATCCGCGCCACTTCGGCGTAACGCTCCAAGGCGCTGCTGTCCGCCGCGCGTTCCCGCAACGCACGAATATTGGCGCGCATGACGTGGGGCAGCAACGCGGCACAGACGGCGCCGTGGGGAGCGTCGAACATGCCGCCGATGGGCGCCGCAAAGCCGTGGACCGCGCCCAGTCCCGCGTTGGCGAGCGCCAGTCCGCCCAGCAAGCTGGCGAAGGCCATGTCGGTGCGCGCCTCGCGGTCTGAACCGTCGCGCCAGGCCCGCTCCAGCGACCGCGCCGCGCGGCGCATGCCTTCCCGGCAGAACATGTCCGTCATGGCGTTGGCCCGCACGGATACGAACGGCTCGATCAGTTGCGTCAGCGCATCCAATCCGGTGCTCGCCGTCACCGCGGGCGGCAAGCCGAGGGTCAGCTCGGGATCCACCACCGCCAGGCGGGCCAGCATCAGCGGGCTGCGCAGGCTCGCCTTGACCTTGTGCTCGGGCGATGCCAGCACGGCGTTGCGCGTGACCTCTGCGCCCGTCCCCGCCGTGGTAGGCACGGCAATCCACGGGATCGAGGGCAACCGCAACGGTCGGCCCTGCCCGATCACCTCCAAGTAGTCCAGCGGATCGCCTCCATTGGCCAACAGCGCCGCGATCGCTTTGCCCGCGTCTATCGCGCTGCCCCCGCCGATGGCCACCACCGTCTGGCATCCGGTCTCGCGTGCCATCGCGGTGCCCTGCCGGACCAGGTCCACCGTTGGCTCGCCGGGCACTTCGAGTCGCTCGCAGGCGACGCCCGCCGCACGAAGCTCCCCCTCGAGGCTTTCCACGAGAGATCGCGGGCAGCCCCAGACGACCAGCGCCCGCTGGCCGAACTCCCGCGCTGCGGCCCCTATCTGAGGCGCCGCGCCCCAGCCAAACACGATCCGCGCGGCAGTTGCGAACTCGAACTGCATCGCACGTCAGCCCTTACCAGCCTTCATCGGGCGGGAAGACATTGGTGAACTTGACGCTCACGCGCGGCTCCGCCATCATGTCCGCCACCGTGTCGCGCCAGCGCTGATAATGCGCCGTCTCTTTGTGCTGCGCAGGCGCCTCGGGCGTTCGATAAACCTCGACCAGGATGAAGCGTGTGGGATCGTCGGTCTGCTGAAGCACATCGAAACGGGCTACGCCCGGCTCTTTGACGCTTTCCCGGGCGTTCTCGATGGTCGCCTGCCGGAAGCTCTCCACACACTCCGGTTTCACATGAACGTGGACGTGGACAATCAGCATCGGCCTTCTCCTTGCGCTATCTTAACCAACATCATGCTCAGACAGAAACGCTGGATTGTGGTTTCGATCAGCCTGGCGCTGGCGGCGCGCGCGATCGCCCAGGCGCCTGCGCAATGGGAGAATCCGGTCCGAAAGCAACTGGCGGCGGGCAAGCCCGTCCTCGGCCTCACCATCACGACCCCGAGCCCGGACGTGGCCGCGCAGGCGGCTAATCTCGGCTTCGACTTTATCTGGATCGAGATGGAACATAGCGCTATTACGCTGGAGACGGCGCGCGCCATGATCCTGGCGACGCGCGGCACGCCTACCATCCCGTTCATTCGCGTGCCGGTCAACGAGCTGTGGACGGCCAAACGCGCTCTGGACATTGGCGCTCTGGGCGTGATCTTCCCCTTCACGTCCACGCCAGAGCTGGCACGGCGGGCGGTGGAGGCGTGCAAGTATCCACCTTCAGGACGACGAGGTTTCGGCCCGGGGCTGGCGGGGTTACGGTGGCCTGTTCCCGGGGCCTACCAGGACTTCGCCGACCGCAACGTGATGGTCGTGATCATCATCGAGCAGAAGGAAGCGGTGGATCGCATCGAGGAAATCGCCGCGGTGCCCGGCATTGACGTGATCTTCATCGGGACCTCGGATCTGTCCTTCTCGCTCGGCCTCCGGGGCAAGCAGGACGATCCCGCGCACCGGGAAGCGGTGGCCCGCGTGGTCCGGGCGGCACAAAATCACAAGATCCCGGTGGGCCGTCCCGCGGGCAGCGCAGCCCAGATCCCGGAGTTGGTCAGGCAGGGATTCCTGTTCTTCCAAGCCCCGTCCGAGCTGTCGTTCATGGCCGCCGGGGCACGCCCCTTGCTGGAGGCTCTGGGCAAGACGCCGGCCGCCCAGCGCGAACGGCCACTTTACTGATCAGGTTGTCATCGGCGCGACCGACCGCCGCGCTACGGCCTCACCCTCAAGTGAACCCGCGACGGAACCCGGTCGAGCAACCGCGGGCCGAGGGACTACCCGAAGAGCTGAACAAGGAGAGCTGACGCTCCGTCTGCTCGCTTCCGCAGCGCGGGCACACGGCCTCCTCGTCGGCTTCCTCGACCCGCCTGAGCAGCTCGAACGTCTCGTCGCAGATCAGGCAACGGTATTCGTACAAGGGCATGCGAGTTCCCGCCTCATTAGCCCTTGATGCAGCCGGACGCCGACAGGTGACACGGCCCGCAACACGCCCGCCCTTTGTTGTACCATGGTGGTTCAGGACCGTAGGGCCGCGGGCATCCATAACCCTCCCGGGGTCGCAATCCGGCCCGCCGGACGGCCCAGCCCGAATTCTCCAGAGGATCAGTCACCATGTATGCCGTAATCGAGACCGGTGGCAAGCAGTATCGCGTTGCGCCGGGTCAGGTGATCGAGGTGGAACGGCTCCCGGGCGAAGTGGGGAGCGAAATCGAACTCAGCCGCGTGCTGGCCTTTTCGCCCACGCCGGGAACCTTGATCACGGGCCCTGAACTCGAGGGCGTGCGCGTACGGGCCACCATCGCTGCCCATTTCCGGGGCGAGAAAATCAGGGTGTTCAAGTTCAAGCGCCGCAAGCAATACAAGCGCACCATCGGTCACCGCCAGGAGCTGACGCGCCTGAAGGTGACCGACATCGTCACCCCCCAACCCGCTACCGCTCAGGAGGCACAAAATGGCGCATAAGAAGGGAGGAGGCGTTTCACGCAACGGCCGCGACTCGCAGGGCCAACGGCTCGGCTTCAAGGTCTTCGACGGCCAGATCGTGCCGGGCGGCTCCATTCTCGTGCGCCAGCGCGGCACCCGCGTCAAGCCGGGCGAAAATGTGGGCATCGGCAAAGACGACACTCTGTACGCCCGCATTACCGGGCGTGTGCAGTACCACGACCGGGGCCGCTTGGGCAAATACGTCAGCGTGATCCCTGTTTCCTGAACTGCTGAGCCGATCCGGCGCGCTCTGCCGCCCGGCCCGGCACGTGCGCAGCCGTGTTCATTGACGAAGCCATCATCCAGGTCAAAGCCGGTGACGGCGGCAACGGCTGCTGTGCCTTCCGGCGCGAAAAGTACGTGCCGCGCGGCGGCCCCAGCGGCGGCGATGGCGGGCGGGGCGGCGACGTCATCCTGGTCGCCAGCCAGCACGAAAACACTCTCCTGCGATATCGTTTCAACCCGGAGCATCGCGCGGGCCGCGGGCGTCACGGCGAGGGATCCAATCGCACCGGCCGCGACGGAGAATCCATCGAGCTTCCGGTCCCCGTAGGAACCCAAGTCTACGACGCGGACACGGGCGAGCTGATCTGCGACCTCACCGAACACGGCCAGCGTTTCGTCGTGGCGCGCGGCGGGCGCGGCGGACGTGGCAATGCGCGCTTCGCCACCCCTACCAACCAGGCGCCCACTTACTGCGAAAAAGGCCAACCAGGAGAATTCCGTCGCCTCCGCCTCGTACTCAAGCTACTGGCCGATGTGGGTCTGGTGGGCTTCCCGAACGCGGGCAAGTCCACACTGATCTCGCGCATCTCGGCGGCCCGCCCCAAGATCGCAGACTATCCCTTCACTACGCTGGAGCCTCACCTCGGTGTCGTCCGTCTGGACGATGGTCGCAGCTTCGTGGTGGCCGACATCCCGGGCTTGATCGAAGGAGCGCACCGCGGCGCCGGCCTAGGCACGCGCTTCCTGCGCCACATCGAACGCACACGCTTGCTGGCTCACCTGGTGGACGTTTCCGAATCCAGCGGGCGCGATCCCGTTCACGACTTCGAGGTCGTGATGCGCGAGCTGGCGGAATTCAGCGAGGAACTCGTCCGCAAGCCGATGATCGTGGTGGCCACCAAGATGGACGTTGCCCAGGATCCCGCCCGCGTGGAAGCTTTGCGACGCGCGGCCGCGGCGCGCGGGTTGCCTTTGTATTGCATCTCCAGCGTCACCGGGCAGGGACTGGAGGAATTCAAACGCGCAGTAGCGGATCGCTTGGATGCTCTGCGGGCCTCGGCTACGCCGACCTCAGCGCGGGACCAGTAGCGCGGGAGAAAACCAGCGACGCTGGGCGAAATAGTTCTGTTCGAACAGGCGCCGGTACATGGCGCCGGCAATCTCGGCCGCGGTCGGCCCGCTCACCCCGTGGCCCCCGGTCATGAGCACCACCACCACCAACCGGCTGGCGCCGAAGTCGCTGAACGAACCGAACCAGCCTAAATGCGTCGTACCATCGGTGCAGGTGCCCGTCTTGCCGCAAATGGGAGCATCCGGGGCGTAAAAGGCGCGCCGCGCGGTCCCGTACTCCACCGCGCCGATCAACCCGGGCTTGAGCGCGGGAATCCAGCGGGCGATGTCAAGCTGCCGTTTCACCCGCGGTACGAACTCCTCGATCTCCCGCTGGGACCGCGGCCACTGCAAGTAGTACAACGTGCCCCCGTTGGCCAGCGCCGCAAGAAACGCCGCCAACTGTAAAGGCGTCTGCGCGATGCCCTCGCCGAAGCTGGCCATCATCCACATACCGCCATTCTTCGGCGGAGCCTCGGCAAAGCGCCCGGGACTCTCGCCCTCCAGATCCAGGCCTGCGCGCTCACCCAGACCGAACAGGCGCGCGTAGTAGGCGAAGCGGTCGTAACCCAGCTTGACCCCGAGGATCCCGAAATAGGGATTGTTGGAGAGCGCTAGGGCCTCGGTGAGGGTCATGCGGACGCGACCGGAAATCCGCACCACCGTATCCTTGGCAATGATCCCCTCGCTCAAGGCGGCCAGCGCCACGTAAAGCTTCACAGTCGAGCAGGGCTGGAAGCTCCCGGTCAGCGCCAGCTTCTGGTTCACCATGGTCAGGATGCGGCCCGTGTAGGGATCCACCGCCACGATCGTGCCGTTGTAAGGACCAAGAGCCTCGACCGCGGCACGCCGTACCACCAGGTCCTCGCCATCCACCACGTCTCCCTCGGTCGAGGGCGCGAAGGTGGGTACGGTCCAGGGGCCGGAGACCCGCCGCACGGGCCGGCGTATCCGCGCGGCTTGGCTCGTAGTGACCTGCCTGGTGGAGGATTGCGCGTTCACGCTGCGTCGCGTGCTGGAAGGAGCCGCCCTGGACGCCACGGTTGGCTTGCTGCTGGCGGAGGTGCTTCGCGAGCCGCCACTCTTAACCGCGGTCGTCCCCTTCGTGCTGGCGCGGGCGCTTTTCGTGCGGGTCGTCCCACGAGCGTTCGCACTCTGGCCTGTGCGCGCCGTGGCGCTTTTCTCAAGCGAAGTCCGCGTCGTATACCCGGCGGCAGGGACCGCGGCAAACCACGGCAATAAGCTGCAAAGCAACAACAGAACTGTTACTCGCACCGTCCTCATCCGCAGTTTGGACCAAGCAACTCAGCCCGGCCAGCATCAACATTCTCTACTTCCATTGTCCTTACATCGGGCGCAGGCCGTCAACATTTTAGTAGAAGTTCCGATCGGTTGGGGAAGGCGTTCATCAAATCGAGGGATCTCAACGGAGCAGTGGCCGCCCTTGCCGGGCTGCACAGGTGGTATTCTCTTCATCGTGCCGCGCCGCTCGTTTCTCATCGTTTGCCTGATTGTTGCGGGTGTCGCGAGTGCCCAGCAGAGCAAAACGGAACCCACCTGGCTCCGCCGGCATCTTCCGGAACTGCAACCCAAGCCGTCAGAATTCACTACCCCAACTTGCCGGTACAAGCCGGTTTTTGGCGCGGGCGACCCCGACGCCCGGGTCTGCCGCTCGGTCGCACGTTTCGGCGAGCTCATCGTCGAACCCGGGGGCACGTCGGCCCGAGTGAGCTTCCCGCAGCAGGAGCACGTCTGGGTCTTGCTCGAAGGCCGCGGCATCCTCCATCACGACGGGCAGCAGCAACCTGTGCGCAGCGGCGACTACTTTTACCTGGCCCCAGGCGTGGCCCATCAGCTTGCCTGCTCAGGCGAAAAGCCGTGTCGGGCCATTGTCGCCGGCTTCCGGATTCCTGCCAGTCAGCCCATCGAGCGACCGGAAAAACTGCCTATCGCCAACTGGGATGAAGTACCCAAGCAGGTGGTTGGAGGCCATCCGCCTTCCACTCTTTACCAACTGCTGATGGGCGATCGTCGCAGCACACGGGACCGGATCGCCGCCGCCATCACGCTGACCAGTCTCTTCACTATGGAGTTCGACCCCGGCGGCACGAACATCCCGCATCACCATGAACGGGAAGAAGAAATCTACTTGCTGCTGGAGGGCCACGGCGAGATCGTGGCGGGGGGCGGCATGGACGGGATCGAAGGAAGGCATCCGTCGCGGGCCGGCGATGCCTGGTTCTTCCGCCTGAATTGCACGGTCGGCTTCTACGCGGGCAATCGTCCCGGGGAGCCGAAATCGCGCATTCTCGCCTTTCGTTCGCTGCATCCGGTGGCGCAACGCTGAGGCCGCTCCAGGGCCGGCCGGCCCCGGAGGGAATGTGGGGGCACAAAGCTGCATCTGGTGGTGCAACGCTGAAACCGCATCGGAACCAAAGCCAGGCGCAGCCAGTGCCGGGGAAATCCCTTCGCGCGCCCTTGTGGAACGCACTGCGCCTTCGCTACAGTAGTGCGATTGATGCGGCCGGGGCTGCGGTTGTGTGCAGGCCCCGGGGGGAGGTACGTCGGTCGTGGATGGATTGCTGTTTTTGATTTTCGCCGCCATCGCCGCAGTCTGCGGCCTGAACGTCGTGCTGCAACGCCAGCCTATCGCCAGCGCCCTCTCGCTGATCGGCGTGATGGGATCGCTGGCCATGCTGTACCTGCTGCTGGGCGCGCAGTTCATCGCCGCCGTGCAAGTGATCGTTTATGCGGGAGCGGTGATGGTCCTGTTCGTGATGGTCATCATGCTGCTCAACGCCGGCGCCGAACGACCTACCGGCGCTTCCCTGATGGCGTCCACTCTGGGCGTCCCCCTGCTGGCGGGCCTGCTCGTGGCGCTGGCGTACGTGTTGTTCGCGAACTTTCCGGACCCCAGGCCGGTGCGCTTCGGCGAGTTCCGGCTGGGCGGCGCGGCGCAGGTGGGCTATGCCCTGTTCACCCGCTACCTGCTGCCCTTTGAGTTGACCTCGGTGCTGGTGCTCATCGCCATTGCCGGCGCCGTGGTGCTGGCCTGGAGGGAGGTGCGCAAATGAGTCCCGCCGGGGTCCCGCTGTCCTGGTACCTTGTGCTGGCCGCCTTCCTGTTCACGCTGGGCGCCGCCGGCTTCGTCTTCCGCCGCAACATCATCACCATGTTCATGTGCATCGAGCTGATGCTCAATGCGGTGAATCTGACTTTCGTAGCCCTGGCTTACCACACTCACCAGGTAGACGGGCTGGTGCTCGCCTTCTTCGTGATGGTAGTGGCAGCGGCCGAAGCGGCCGTAGGGCTGGCGATCATCCTCACCGTCTTTCGCAACCGCGCCTCGCTTCAGATTGACGAGGTGCAGTCTCTGAGGGACTGAGGCCCATGTTGCTCTGGCTGATCCCCGCTTTCCCCCTGCTCGGCTTCCTGCTCAATGGCGTCATCGGACGCCGCTCCCCCAAGAGCTTCGTGAACGCCGTGGCCATCGGCGCCGTGGCGGCGAGTTTCCTCTGGACCCTCAAGACACTGGCCGCTCTGTGGCCGCTCGACACGGCCCACTTGGAGCAGTACTTCACCTGGATCCAGGCGGGCGACGTCCGCATCGGCTTCGACCTGGCCGTGGACCGCCTGAGCGCCGTGATGCTGCTGGTCGTCACCGGCGTCGGCCTGCTCATCCACATTTACTCGATCGGTTACATGGCGCACGAGGGCGGTTACTACCGCTTCTTCGCCTATCTGAACCTGTTCATGTTCTTCATGCTCACGCTGGTGATGGCGGCTAACTTCCTTTTGCTGTTCGTTGGCTGGGAAGGCGTGGGCTTGTGCAGTTACCTGCTGATCGGTTTCTGGTTCCTGCGCTCGAGCGCCACGAACGCGGCTAACAAGGCTTTCATCGTAAATCGAATCGGCGATTTTGGCTTTTCTCTGGGCATTTATCTCATTTACATCCACTTCCGCTCCCTGGATTTCGCTCCCGTGTTCGCCGCTGTGAGCGAGCGCCCGGTCGAATCCGGCGTTGGGCCTTTGACTCTGATCGGCCTGCTTCTTCTGGTGGGCGCCACGGGCAAGTCCGCGCAGATCCCGCTCTACGTGTGGTTACCGGACGCCATGGAAGGCCCGACGCCTGTGTCGGCTCTCATTCACGCCGCCACCATGGTCACGGCCGGGGTGTACATGGTTGCCCGGTGCTCAGCCATCTACCTGCACGCGCCGCTGGCGCTGGAAACCGTTGCCGTGATCGGACTGGCGACCGCCCTTTTCGCCGCTACCATTGGAGTAACCCAGTTCGACATCAAAAAAGTATTCGCTTACTCCACGATTTCCCAGCTCGGCTATATGTTCCTGGGCGCAGGGGTGGGGGCCTTCGGCGCAGGCATTTATCATCTGTGGACGCACGCTTTCTTCAAGGCGCTTTTGTTTCTGGGCGCCGGCAGCGTGATCCACGCTTTGGGCGAACAGGACCTGCGCAAGATGGGAGGCTTGCGCCACAAGACGCCGATCACTTTCTGGACGCTGGTGGCCGCCGCGGTTTCCATTTCCGGCGTACCTTTCACCGCCGGCTTCTTCAGCAAGGACGAGATCCTGCTGGCCGCCTATCATCACGCGCCGTGGATGTACTGGGTGGGCACCATCACGGCGGGCCTGACAGCGTTCTACGTCTTCCGTGCGATCTTCCTGGCCTTCCTGGGCGAGCCGCGCGGCTGGCAGCACGCGCACGAATCGCCGCCCGTGATGACCGTGCCTCTGATCCTGCTGGCTATTTTGTCGCTGGTGGGTGGCCTGGCGCCGGTATCTCGCTTCCTGGCTCCGATGTTCCCGCCGCACGAGGCCGGGCACGAAATGCACCTGGTCGTCATTTCGGTCGGCGCAGGGCTGGCGGGAATCGCGCTGGCATGGCTCTTTTATGTCGCGCGGCCTGGCCTGGCCGAGCGCACGGCTGCGAGGCTCGGCGCCCTGTACCAGCTCGTTTACAACAAGTACTTCGTGGACGAGATCTATCAGGCTGCGGTGGTGCAGCCGGTGATCCGCGGCGCGCGCAGCATGCTCTGGCAAAAGGTGGATGTGGGCCTGATTGACGGCGCGGTGAACGGCCTGGGGGCTCGCGCCTGCGCCGCCGGCGACGTTCTGCGCCGGATTCAGTCAGGCAACCTTCGCAGCTACGCCGCCTGGGTGTTGCTGGGGTCGTTCCTGCTCTTGCTGGCGGCTGGTCTGGCGGGAGGCGCCCGATGAACTTGCTGGATGCAGTCCTGTTTCTTCCTCTGGCCGGTTTCTTGATCGTGCTCTTGCTGCCGCGGGAACGCGAAGAAGCGCTGCGGCGCCTGGCGCTGGGATTCGCCGCCGCGACCTTCCTCCTTTCGCTCGGACTGGCAACGGGTTACCGGGCGGGTGGCCAGTTCGCCTTCGTGACCGACTTGCCGTGGATCCGCTCGCCCCAGATCCGTTATCACGTGGGCCTGGACGGCCTCAGCCTCTGGCTCGTGCTGCTCACCACACTGCTGACGCCCATCGGCATCCTCGTTTCCTGGCGATACATCAGCAAACGCGTCAAGGAATTCTACGCCCTGTTCCTGTTGCTCGAATTTGGCTTGATCGGCGTGTTCGTGGCGCTCGACCTCATCCTCTTCTATGTGTTCTGGGAAGTCTCGCTGGTCCCCATGTACTTCTTGATTGGGGTCTGGGGCCACGAGCGCAGAATTTACGCGGCGGTCAAGTTCTTCCTCTTCACCATGGCCGGCTCGGTGCTCATGCTGGCCGCCATCATTTACCTCTACACGTACGCGGGCACGTTTGACTACGTGGAACTGCTGCGCTTGCAAGCGGCCGGCAACCTCGCCTTTCGCCGTACCGAGGGCCTGCTGCTTTTCCTCGGCTTCTTCCTGGCTTTCGCCATCAAGGTGCCGCTGTTCCCGCTTCATACCTGGCTGCCGGATGCTCACGTCGAAGCGCCCACCGCCGGCTCCGTCATGCTGGCCTCTGTAATGCTCAAGATGGGTTGCTACGGGCTGCTGCGGTTTTGCCTGCCGCTGTTCCCGCAGGCGTCGCGGGACTGCGCGCCCTGGATCGTGGCCCTGGCCATCGCGGGAATCATCTACGGCGCATTGGTCGCCCTCGTGCAGCCCAACATGAAGAAACT
>JAPWUP010000097.1 GCA_028275505.1 Bryobacteraceae bacterium | reverse complement strand
TCAATCCGACCAGGAGGAGATCAAGCATGACGAGCCTCGTTGGTTTGGTTGGCCTGGGGTTCCTGGCTTTGGCGGCAAGGGCCCAGAGCAAAGCGACTTTGAAGGTTGGCGATATGGCGCCGGATTTTGCGCTGCCCTCCACGGCCGGCAAAGAGATTCGCCTGTCTGATTTTCGCGGCAACAGGGTCGTGATCCTCGCCTTTTTCCCCGCCGCGTTCACAGGTGGATGCACGAAAGAGATGAAGGGCTACCAGGCAAACTTGGAAAAGGTAGCCGGTGTCGGCGCCCAGGTGTTGGGCATCAGCACGGACAACCTCCCATCGTTGCAACGATGGGCGCAGGAGTTGAACTTAGAGTTCCCCTTGCTCAGCGACTTTTCGCGCAAGGTGAGCGCCGCTTATGGAGTCCTGAACGAGACTCGGGGGACAGCGAGCCGAACCACGTTCGTAATTGACAAAGAAGGACGGATCCAGCACATCATACAAGGCTCGGAGGCAATTGACCCAAGCGGGGCAATTGCTGCGTGCAGCCGCCTGGGCCAGGGCAAGTGAGCTGTCCTCGGATACCGAAGCCATTGGTCGTACCGTACTTACGGTCCTCTCGCTGTGGATCTGCCGCATATGATTGAGCCAGGCGGCGCCAGCTCCCGCCATATTTGGCGGTAAAGTGCATTCGTCGCTTAACTGTCGAGTGCTTTCAACCTCTTGCTGACTTATCCTCTCCTTGCACGCCTCTCTTCGCAGCCCGGATGGCCAGAGGCTACAAGCAGTGAGGCAAGAATGCATAACGCGTTCGCCTTGCGATTGGCAACCTGCGATGCCGGGCTTTGGCAAGGGCAGGCCTGTGACCGGGCGGGCTACGTCACCTTGATCGCAGCAGGTACGTATCCGGTTTGTCGGAACGGCGACGGCGCTGTGGCGTTCAGACAGGGGGCAGGGAGCCGGGTGGAAGACATCCGTGCGGCATCGCGACTTGAGGTGCGGGAACCCGGTCTCACTCTGGGATTCGGCACGTTATTGTACACTGGTCAGTCGGGCGAGGCCGGCCCTGGGGCGGAGCCGGATGAGCAATCGGCAGTGGAGGTTCGCGAGTGCGCAGGCCAACAGGAGAAGAAGTCGGTGCTTCCCGCGAAACGGGGATGTGTTCGGCTGCTGGCGCCCATCGGTCGCTGACCCGGCGGGATTGGCTGGCAGGAGCGGGAAGTTTGTTCGGGTCGGCTACCAGCGCGCCTGCACAATCCCAGGAGCAGGAAGAGGTCTTTCAGTCGCTATTCGACGGCAGGACGCTGCGAGGCTGGCATGTCAGGGAGGGCCCTGAGTCGGCGTTCTATGTGAAGGATGGTGCGATCGTCGTACACGAGGGCTCCAATTTCCCCACTTGGTTGTGTTCGGATCGTGAGTACGAAAACTTCGACTTCCGCTGCGAGTTTTTCCTTCAGGGCTGGATGGATTCAGGCGTGTACCTGCACGCGCCGGAACACGGTCGCAACGCTTGGATTGGTTTCTACATCAAGTTATTCCACAAGCGCGATCCGGTGCCGCTGAAGGAATCGGCCGGCGCTATTTTTCCGCTGATTGCGCCGCGGAAGGTGAATGTCCGGAATCAGGGCGAGTGGAATACATTGCGCATTTTAATGGATTGGCCCTTGCTCCGCGTGTGGATCAATGGGGAACTGGTGCAGGATGTGGACGTAGAGAGCGTGCCCGAGCTGCGGTACCGTCTGCGGCGAGGCTATCTCGGGCTGGAATCCCTTTCCTATCCCATTCGATTCCGCAACCTGAGGATCCGCGAACTTCCGGACAAGGAGCGATGGGAGGTCCTGTACGAGGAGCCAGAGGACCTGGAGCGAAACTGGTTTGTGGCGGAAGGCAAGCCCAAGGTGGAAGCTCTGGGACGGACGCTGCGCCTGGATAACGTAGGGTATTTGGCGACGAAAGAACAGTATCGCGACTTTCAATTCCACGCTTACATCAGGGCGAGCAAGTGGTCCAACGGAGGGATCATCTTCCGGGCCGACAAGGACCCTCGAAGCGGGCGGCGTTACGAAATCCAATTGCACGACGTGGAAAACGCAGTGTATCCGACAGGTTCCCTTTACTATTACAAGCGGTCAATTTACCCGCGGATCGAGCCCGAAAAATGGTTTCTCCTCCAATTGATTGTTCAGGGCAAATATTGCCTTGTGCGAATCAATGGCGAGAACGTGATGGAGTACGACAGGCTCGAGAATCTGGAGCCCGGTCATCTCATGTTGCAAGCGCACCAGATGAACCGGTGGATCGAGTACAAGCGGATCCTCGTGAAGCCGCTCTGAAGCAGGAGGGAGGTGTGGCAATGATAAGCGAGTTGAAGAGCAATCCGCTCTCTTATCTGAGTGAACAGTTGGAAACGTGGAAGCGCGAGGGGACCTACCAGCGATTGCGCGAATTGCAGACCGCGTGCGGGCCCGTTTGCCGGGTAGACGGGCGTGAAGTCATCAACCTGGCTTCCAACAATTATCTGGGACTGGCTGATCATCCAAAGTTGAAGGAAGCGGCGACCGAGGCGATCCGCCGCTACGGGGTTGGCTCGGCCGCAGTGCGTACGATTGCGGGAACGATGTCGCTCCATCTTGAGCTGGAGCGTCGCATTGCCGAATTCAAGAAGACCGAGGCGTGCGTGGTGTTCCAGTCGGGGTTCGCGGCCAACGCCGGAACCGTGGCCGCGATTCTCGGTCCGGATGATCACATCGTTTCCGACGAGCTGAACCACGCCAGCATTATTGACGGTTGCCGGTTATCCAAGGCCAGGATCCACATTTTCCCGCACAAGGATGTGGCGGCAGCCGATCGGATCCTCAGCGAACTCGACGGCGAGCCGGGCAGGAAACTGCTGATCACTGACGGGGTGTTCTCGATGGACGGGGATATCGCGCCTTTGCCCCAGCTGGTGGAGGTAGCGGAGCGTCACGGCGCGATCATGATGGTGGACGATGCCCACGCATCGGGCGTACTGGGCCGTGCCGGACGGGGAACCGTGGATCATTTCAACCTTCATGGCCGGGTTCACATCCAGGTCGGCACTCTCTCCAAAGCCATCGCGGCGATCGGCGGATATGTCTGCGGCAGCAGGGATTTGATTGAGTTTCTGTATCACCGCGCGCGCCCGTTCCTTTTCTCGACTTCGCATCCGCCTTCGGTGGCTGCGACCTGCCTGGCGGCCCTTGATCTTCTGGAAAAGGAACCTGAGCGGATTGAGAGGCTATGGCAGAATACCGAGTATTTCAAAGGCGAATTGCGCAAGGCGGGTTTTCAGACGGGCGCCAGCGAAACGCCGATTACGCCGATCCTGATTGGGGATGCCGCGCTGGCCTTCCGCTTCTCGAACGAGCTGTTCGAGGAGGGCGTTTTCGCCACCGGCGTGGGCTACCCCACGGTGCCGAAAGGCAAGGCTCGCATTCGGACGATCGTCACCGCGGTGCACACGCGTGAGCACCTGGATCGGGCGCTGGAAATCCTCGTCCGTGTGGCCAAGAGGCTTGGTATTCTGGCCTGAGCATTTCCAAGGCGATTCCCTCGCGATGTTCGTGTACTTGCCCGCGACAAGGGCAGGGATTTTCGTGCGCCGCAGGCAGGCGTTCCACTGAACTCTGCTCCTCAAGGCCGATGGGCTGCTTCCGATGAGCAAGTAAGCCGGGCTGCTATTCCGGGTCTGCGTAGCCACGAGGCATGCGCATTCGGAAAAGCACCGGCAAGACCAGCTTCGAGAGAGGAGAAGAGCATGACCCATCGGATGTCCCGGTTCTGGAAGGAGACCGAGGGCCAGGACCTGATCGAATACGCCTTGATGGCGGGCTTCGTGGCCCTGGCTGCTGCGGCTCTCATGCCGAACGTGACGAGCAGCATCAGCACCATTTTCAGCAAGATCAACTCGCTGCTGAGCAGCGCAGCCGGTACCGGCCAGTGAGTCGGACGCGGGCTGCCCAGCGCGGGGACATAGCTTGAACCCCGGCGTGTGCCCCGGCCTCAGAGGCTTCAGTGCGCGCCGGGATTGTCGGGGAACCGCAAGGCGTCAGCCGGCGGCAGGCCGCGGAGGCGACCGTCGCTGGCCTTGTACGACCTTCCGGCTGCCGGTCTGCGGGCCGGCGAGCGCCGGCCCGCGTTCCTTTATCGGTATGGTAGGACTGCCTCTGCGAAGAGCGAAAGCAGGTTGCCTTCGCTGTCAAAAGGCAGGTCGAAGGCGGGTCCAACCACCTCCAGTGCCGGGTTCCCCCTGATCTGCGGCAAAAGATTCTCGCTCAGGCCGAGTACGTCAAGCTTCAAGGTGTTCCGAATCCAGCCGATCGTCACTTCCTCGGGCCGCAGCCTGCCCGCGGTCGGCCAGATTTTCTCCAGGCACTCACGATCCGTCGGGAAGTGGATGGGAAGGCGGGCACCAGCCGGCGTGGACGCGGTGAGGGAATTGATGTAAGTTGCATTCCAGTCAATCTTGTCGACAAGGCGGTCCGCCACTACGTCCGCCATCCCGATCCCTACGGCATTACCATAACTCAGATCACTGAGGTCGCGCACGAAAATCCGGCCCACGCGTGGCAGACCCGGCCACGGGTTGTAGGCTCCCTCGATCGAGCGGTTGACTACCTTGGTGTCCATTCCCGTGCCGCTGACGTCCTTGCCTATCTCATCCACAATGAGAATGTCAAGGTCGCAGGGTAGTTTTGCCCTCCAGGTTTTGGCCAGCGTGAGAAGCTCCGCCTCGCGTTGCTCCATTTTCTCCGCAGGGACCGCCTCGACTTTTCCAATGTTGTGGTTCGCGTCTTCAACGATCGCGAGGCCGCCCAGAATTTTGCCTGTGGCCAGCAGGTGCCGGCCGACCTGGAGAATGACTTTCTCCAAGCCGAGATTGCAAGCCCAGGTATGGTAGGCTTGCGCCCCCGCGTGTTTGCCCAAGCCAATGGCCATCATCTTGAAAAGGCCACTTTCGATTCTGCCCTCGAAGCTCGTGTGCCACTTCACGCGATTGATCAGGAAAATCGCGTCGCTGCCAGCAGCGACCCGGTCGAGGTAAACCTCGATGCCCTCGGGTGTGTAGCCCACCGGAACCACTTCGAGACAGCTCTCGATCGGGCAGCCCACGAAGGATTCCGTGATGCCATAATGCTCGAGCACCGCGGCTTGACCTTCGGCTGTGGCGGCGCCGTGACTGCCCATCGCCGGAAAGACGAACGGCTGCATGCCCCTGGAGCGAAAGTAAGCGACCACAGCGCGAACGATGAGGGCGAGGTTGGCGATGCCCCGGCTGCCGCAGGCGATGGCTACGCGCGCCCCCGGCCGAAGGCGATCCGCGAGAGCGGACTGCTGAAGTTCATCCTGCACGGCAGCATCCAGATCAGGGATGCGATGGTCCGGTAGCCTCTGGCGGACCAGCAAAATGCGGGGAAAGCGCATACGTTGATTATATCAGCCGGCGCGCGTGGCGGCCCTGTTATCCGAGACTTACGCCCGTAAGAGGGGAGTCATTGGCGCCATTGGGTTTCCAGCAAACGTGCATACTCACCCGAGGCATAGACCTCGAAGTCGAAGTCGGAGGCGCGGGCTGGCGTGAACGGTTGCAACTGCTGGTTGCAGGCGAACAGATGGTCGGCAAAGCGGTGATAGTTGCGGAGAAACTCCGGAGAAAGGATCTCGCGCGGCGGGAGCTCTTCGAAGATGGCGTGCAGTCCTGCCGCCCTGGCAAAAATGCGCCGGTATTCCTGAACGCCCCAGGAGCGAAGCTTCTGGTCGACCTTGACGGGCGGGTCTTCGATGAGCAGGGCGAGGAAACTCTGCCGGGAGTAATGCGTTTCGTCCTGACGCATCCGACGCGAGACGGCTTCGGCGCACTGATCCGCCCAGCGAAGTACGTCCTTGCCGAGGTAAAAGAGCATGCAAAGTTCCGAGTACCGCCCATCGAGCAACTGTTGTTCGAGCTGCTCCGGGCTGATCTCTTCCTCAGGCAGAAGACCTTGCAGGATCAGGCTTGCTCGGGAGGCTTGCAACAGGCGTGCGGGGTCAGAAGGTTGGGCGAACGGGTGCAGGATCAGCGGAGGAAGCCGGTAGGGTACCTCATTCTCAGCAGCGCACATCTCCTCAGGAAACTTTTCGGACATTTTCGGGAGAGCCCTTAACCGAACCCGCTACTTGCGCTCTCCCAGGACAACCCGGGCCTCGATAATCTGGTCGCCGCGCAGGACTCGCACCTTGACTTCTTCGCCCGGCTTCTTGCTGCGCAAAGCATAGGTGAAGTCGTAAAGATTCTGGATGGGCTTGCCGTCGAATTCGACAAGAATATCCCCGGCACGCAAACCAGCCTTGTGGGCTGGCGAGCCTTCACGTACATCGGCAAACCGGAGGCCTTTGGGGTTCTCGGTGAAATCGGGCACGCTGCCGAACCAGGCGCCATAACCCCGGCCCGCCGCCGGAGCGGTTCCTGCCTGTCCCGTGAACTGCGGGCGCACCGGATCGTTGAGCAGCGCAAGAACTACGTCTCCCACGGCGCGCAGCAGCTCGGCGGCGCCCTCCGCGTTGATCTTGTCCCAGGTATCGCTCGGCTTGTGATAGTCGGCGTGCAAGCCGGAAAAGAAGAAAAGCGCGGGGATGCGCTTGCTCATGAAGGACACGTGATCGGAGGATCCGGCGTCAAAGCTGCCCGAAAGATCCGCCACCAGTTTGTGTCTGGGCAGCAGTCGGGCCAGCATTTCGTTGAAAGTGGACCCGCTGGAGGCGCCGCCCACGTAAACCTTGCCTTCGCGCACGCGCCCGATCATGTCCAGATTGATCATGGCCACGGCATTCTCCAGCGGCAGAAGCGGGTGGTCCACCCAGTAACGCGAGCCGAGCAGCCCGATTTCTTCGCCCGCAAAACACAGAAACAGGACGCCGCGCTTTTGTTTAGGCTGCGAAGAGAGCCAGCGGGCCAGCTCGAGAACGCCCGCCGTGCCCGATGCATTGTCGTCCGCCCCGGGATGCGGTTTACCGGCCTCGCCCGGCGCCAGCGAAAACTGTTCCCCCAGCCCCAGATGATCGTAGTGGGCGCCGATCACCACGTACTCTGGCGTTTCACCCGGCAGATAGCCAGCCACGTTGTGAATCGTTCGGACCTCCCGTTCGATTTGCGCGCTCACCCTGACCAGGAGGTTTTGCGGCAGCTCGAAGGATTGAGGTTTGAGCTGCCGGTCAATTTCCGCCTGGATCTCGTCCAGCTTTTTGCCTGCCGCCGAGAGCCAGCCATCGGCGATCTCGCTTCGCATCTGGACAGCGAGGATTCCTGCCTCGGCGGGACCCGAGGTGCGACCGAATGGTTCCAGCTGTTCGGCCTCGCCTGGATGATTCTTGCGGTCGTGGATCACGATCACGCCTGCGGCGCCATGCTGCTTGGCGTTGACAGCCTTGCTCCAGAACTGCGCGTGAACCGTCAATAATTTGCCGGCGAAGGGGCTGTTCTCGTCGAACTCCTGGGGCTCGTGACGCAGGACGAGGACTATTTTCCCTTTTACGTCGAGGCCGGCGTAGTCGTCGTAATTGTACTCGGGAGCCGTGATTCCGTACCCGGCGAAGACTACCCTGGCGCTGAGCGTATTATTCGTCGAGAAGTTGAAAGGTATGAAATCCTCCCCGGCTTTAAGGTCTCGCTCCTGATCACCCAAGCGGTAGGAGAGCTTGTTTCCGTTGCCCAGGCGAGCATTCGTAGTTACAGGGAAGGGCTGCAGGTAGTCGCCTCCCGCTGGCGGGATCAGCCCGAAAGCCCGGAACTGATCGGCAATATAACGGGCTGCTTTTTCCAAGCCGGCGGTGCCAGCGCCTCTGCCCTCAAGCTCCGGCGCGGCCAGAAATTTTACGTGCTCGAGATACCGCTGGGGCTGGATGTCGGCAGCCGCGAGCAGTACAGCAGTCAGCAGCGCCGCAGCCCAGCGCGCACTTCGGAAATTGCGAATCCTAGATGCCATGGTTTTAGTCCCTGACTGGAGAGGGGATCTTGACCTCGCAGCAGTTTTCACTCTTTTCATGGTCGGCTTTGTAGTAGCCGATTTCGTATTCGATGATCTGTTTCAACTGAGCCCAAGGTAGCTGGCCCACCAGCCGCCGCCCGTTTACGAAAAGGGTCGGGGTGGAGTTCACCTGAAGAGCTTTGCCCTCGGCCATGCAGCGGTCCACGTCGGCCTCGGTGGCTCTGGTGTCCAGACAGCGCTGAATCTGGAGCGCGTCGAGCTGATGGGACCTGGAACGCACGAATTCCATGACTTTGTTCCTGATGTTATCCGGCGTGATTTCGGCCTGATGTTCATAAATCCAGTCATGGAACTCCCAGAACGAGGCGGGGCGCTGCCGGAAGATACAGCGCCCGGCAATGGAGGCCGTCTTCGCCCACGGATGGATGGACTCGAGTGGAAAATCCTTGTAAAAAACGCGAACCTCTTTCGGGAATGCGGCAGGCAAGCTCTTGCGCAAGGCTTGAGCCTCCTCCTTGCAGTACCCACACTGGAAGTCACTGAACAACACGAGGGTCACGGGGGCGTCCGGATCGCCGAAGGCGGGATCGAACTGCGTGCTGAGCTTGCTCATTTCTTCCTGGAAAGGGTGCTGGTTGACGTCGAACACCAGAGCTTTGATGATTTTCGAGCCGTCCCGGGAGACATAAAACAGTTCCTCTTGTTGCGCGGGACCCGCCGAGGCGCGGACCGTCACCTCGAAGAACCCTGGCAGCCGGCGCGAAGGCTTGGGCTCCGCGACCTCAACCTTCACATTCGGCCCCCAGATAAACAGATGCCGGACGTAGGCCTCGAGCGTCGCTTTGTTCAGGGCCGATTTGCGTGCGGGCGGCAGCGGAGAGAGGGGGCGGCCGCTTTGCTGGCGGCTTTGACCGAAGGCGAGCACTGAGAGGAGAACGAGAACGACGGGAACTCGGGACATAAGACTTCTGCCTTCATTCTAGCCAAGGCGGCCTGCCAGGATCGGGTTTCGGCCACCCCCGGTCCCGCCGCCCGGAGCGCCATCGACCAGCGCGCTCGGCGACTGGCGGCCGGCGGCGCGGCTCTCGTACAATACTCGCGATGATTCCGCGTGGTTTTCGGAGGCTTGCGATGCGAAGGTTTTGCCTTTGGCTTGCGTTGGCCGCGGTCTCGGTGGTCAAGGCCGGCGCCCAGGATCCCACGGCTGCAGCTTTGGCCCGCTTCGACGAGATGAAGTTCGGCATGTTCATCCACTGGGGCTTGTACGCCATACCCGCAGGGGAGTGGAAGGGGCAGTATTACCGCGGAATCGGCGAGTGGATCATGCACCACGCCCGCATTCCGGTCCGTGAATACGAGGAGCTCGCCCGGCAGTTCAATCCCGTGAAATTCGATGCCGACCAGTGGGCGCAACTGGCGCGGGATGCGGGCATGCGCTACCTGGTAATAACCGCGAAGCATCACGACGGCTTCGCCATGTACGGATCCAAGGCCTCTTCTTACAACATCGTGGACGCCACCCCTTACAAACGCGACCCTATGAAGGATCTTTCCGCGGCCTGCGCCCGCCGCGGCCTTGCTTTCGGCTTTTATTACTCGCAGGACCAGGACTGGCACGAACCTCACGGCCGCGGTAACACCTGGGACTTCCCCGGGGAGCGAAAACCCGAAATCTATTTCCGCGGCAAGGTGCTGCCGCAGGTCAGAGAACTGCTCACAGGCTACGGACCCCTGGCTCTGATTTGGTTCGATACCCCCGGCATGTTGTCTGTGGCGCAGGTGAAGGAATTGCGAAACCTGGTGAAAACCCTGCAACCGTCCTGTCTCATCAACAGCCGCATCGGGCACGGAATGGGCGACTATCTACAAACCTCCGACAACGCCATTCCCATTCAGGTCCTGGCAAAGCAAAAGTGGGAAGTTCCTGCCACTCTGAATAATACCTGGGGTTACAAGAAAAGGGACCAGAACTGGAAGGATCCCGCCGACCTGATCGCCAAACTTGCCGACATCGTCTCCAAGGGCGGCAATTACCTGCTCAACGTCGGTCCTACGGCCGAGGGCGTCATCCCCGAGGCCAGCCAGCGCATTCTGCGTACGATCGGGAAATGGCTGGAGGCGAACGGCGAAGCCATCTATGGTGCTGGCCACAGCCCGTTTTATTTGCCTGACATTACGTGGCGGTGCACCACAAAGCCCGGCAGGCTTTATTTGCACTTGATCAACTGGCCTGGCCCGAACTTTCGGTTCGAGGGCTTGGAAAGCAAGGTGAACCGCGCCTGGTTTCTCGCGACCCGAAAGCCGGTATCGTTCCAGCAGAAGGGCTCCGTTCTGGATTTCCGGCTGCCGCCCCGGCCCGTGGATCCCTATAACACGGTCATCGTGCTGGAAATTGCTGACGAGGCGCCGCGGGTGGCGCCCGATCGTCGCTACGATCGGATCCCGGCGCAAGTGGACCTGTGGGCTTGGACTGCGCGCCTGCGCGGTGAGGAAATTCGCTATGACCGGGCCAGCTTGAGTGCAACTAACTTCCACAAAGCCGAAACCGAACGCAACGAGCTTTGGTGGTACCCGTATGGCAGCCTCGAAGGGGAATACAGGGTCGAATTGACTTACGCGTGCTCGGATGCCGCCGCAGGCAGCGTTTTCCGGATAGGGGTGCACAGGGGTAACCAGCCTCCGCATCATGAGGTCCGGGGACGGATCGAAGGCACAGGGGGAAAGTTCGTGACCCGGCCGGTAGATGGTGTCCTTCGCATCAGCCCGGACGATCTTTTCATCAGCTTTTCCTTACCTGAGGGTGATGCCTCTGCCTCGTTGCAGCTGCGCAAACTTACTCTGATCCGAAAAGGTAGTTGAAGAACCGCGCTCGATTTGCAAGGGAGGTGAGCTGCTGCAGGACTGCGTCTGGCCCTCCGGACTTGATGTTGCGATCGGTCTCGCGCCCGACGGTGCCCCAATCGGCCTGCCATCAGCAGACCGCCGCGGTGACCTGACATCTCGCTGCGCGGTCCTGGTGCTGGGCGAGTCGAGAGCGCTTGGCCTTGCGCATGGGCGCGTCTCGGGGCCCACCGGATTGGCCGCTGCTGCCGCCTGCCCGATTCAGGGCGCCCGCGGGCGTTGTAACCTGACAGAGGTGCGGTTCTTTGCAATACATTGCGCGGAAGGACGCCCCGAGGCTTTCATCTGATTTCAACGGCGGAGCGGGGAAAACGCATGCAGAACACACACCCAGTCATCGCGCAGCTTCTGGTGGGAGGACCCGTGCTCACGGACGGCGCCTGGGGAACTCAGCTCCAAGAGCGTGGCTTGCAAGCCGGTGAGTGCCCTGACGCCTGGAACTTGCTTTATCCCGAGCGCGTCGAGCAGGTCGCGCGCGCCTATGTGGAGGCCGGCAGTCAGGTGATCCTGACGAATACTTTTCGCGCCAACCGCCTCGCTTTGGAGCGCTATGGCCTGGCAGAACGAACGGCTGACATCAATCGTGCCGGGGTGGAGATATCCCGGCGCGCCGCCGCGGGGAAAGCGCTCGTGTTTGCTTCCATCGGGCCGAGCGGTCGAATGCTCGTGGCAGGCGAAACCACCGAAGACGAACTTATGGCCACCTTCAGGGAACAGGCCCGTGCGCTGGCGGAGGCGGGCGCGGACGCCATCGTGGTGGAGACCATGGCTGATCTGACCGAAGCGCGCCTCGCGGTGACAGCCGCGCTGGAGACCGGGCTGCCGGTGGTCGCGTCCATGGTCTTCGATTCAGGACGTAACAAGGATCGGACCATGATGGGCGTCACCCCCGAGCAGGCTGCTCGTGAGCTCAGCGCGGTCGGTGCCCACGTGATCGGGGCGAATTGCGGTCAGGGTATTGCGGGCTATGTCGAGATTTGCCGTCGTCTGCACGCAGCTACGGATCGGCCCATCTGGATCAAGCCCAATGCGGGACTGCCGGAAATGGTCGAGGGCAAGGCCGTCTACCGCGTGACGCCAGCCGAGTTCGCATCTTATGTACCGGCATTGCTGGAAGCGGGCGCATCCTTTGTCGGAGGCTGTTGCGGGACGACGCCCGACTTCATCCGCGCCATCGCTTCCACGCTTCGAGCATCCGCTTAGCTGGTACAGGGGATACGCGGCCGCAGTGCGGAGCCGGGCGCCTGCCGTCCTGCAGTTCCTGCGCCGCAAGGCCCGCACTCGGACTGTGAGACGCCGTGCAACGGGGTAGTCTGAGGGCCAACGGATGCCCCGCTTCGAGGTGACGCGCCGGTGGGCTGCGCTCGCACCGAAGCCGGCGCCTTCCGCCAAGATTGCGTCGCGTTCTTCGACCATTAAGAGCCTCAGCCGTCGCCGATCAGACGGTTCTCGGACGCCGTGGGTTCGCGCGGACGCGGGTTGCGCAGCACGGCCGCCCTTGTGCTATCATTACGAGTGACGGCGCTATCGTCTAAGGGTTAGGACGGAGCCCTCTCAAGGCTCAAATACGGGTTCGAATCCCGTTAGCGCTACCATGAGTTGTCCGCTCTCTTACTTCACAAGCTGGCGGAGCTGGAGGAAGGTGACTTTTTGCTGGCGCTCGTCCCGGGCCATCGGCGAGTAGTAGTACGTAAGGGAGGCCTTCAGCGTCGCTTGCAAACCCGGAGGTACGGCAAAGCTGAACTGTTCCTGGCGCTTTTCGCCGGCCAACAACCGCGTGTCGGAAACGTCGCGAACGCCTCTGAGAAACACCTCATGCTCGAGACCGAGGGTTTTTCCTCGGGCGTCCACCGTCACGCGACCGTAAGTACGCTGCTCCGTGTAGCGCCTCCCATCGTAACCTTCGACCTCTACCTGCAGCCGGAGTTGTCTGAGCGGGGATCCCGTCGGCACTTTGTGGCCTGCCGCACGGTTCGTCAATTCCACGATCACCTTCAATTGCCCTCCGTCCCGTGACGTCAGCAACCGTGCGCCGATCGCCCGGCTCAACTGCTCCAGCGAATGGCTCCCCGGCATGGAATGCAGATTCACGCCGGTGTGACTCGCCCGCTGGATTTTGGGGTCCACTACGTCACCAGCAACCCGGGCCATATGACACGCCTGGCAGGCCGAACCGGAAGCCGCCGCGGGACTCACTTTCCATTCGCTGAACGTGGTCAGCACTGCGAAACCTAGACTGTTCCGGTATTCATGACAGGGTGCGCAAATCAAGGCCGTGCGATGCACCTCGGAGTATTCGGTACCATGGGCCACGGGCGAGGCCTCTTTGAGAGTGCCGCTCTTGACTGGCCCGAACTCGACCCGCACCCTGGGGTTGCCGTCTGCAAGGTTCACCTCCCGCACCGAATGGCAATAATCGCAAGTTATTCCTTCCCAGCTCACTTTCAGGCGCAAACCCAGATCACCGACACGTACTCCCACCGGAGAATGGCAACCAAGACATAACCTTCGGGCTGGCGCGCCGCCCGCTTGCTCGGCCAGCTCCAGCGCATCCTGGAACAGCCGGCTCTCCATGGCGCGAGCGTGGGCGCTTTCCTTCCACGCTTCATGAATGGCACGGTGGCAGCGCCCGCAGACCTCAGCCGAAGCCGGCCACTCCCAGTCCGTCGCCCCAGCGCTCAGCGCCAACAAGATCAGGTTCAGGTACCCAGGCATAGCTACCTCACCAACCCGGCCTGTTGGCTTCCACGCTTCGCAATTTCAGCCACAGACCTGCAATGGCGAGCGCGATGGCGCACAGCGATACCGCAAGCCCCATGCGTCGCCGGTCTCTCTCGCGCAGTGCTTCCTGGCCCGCCCGCCAGGTGGTCTGCGCCACCGCCATACCCTGGTTTGTCCACGCCAGCACCTCTTCCAGGTTCGCCGTGTGCACCGCAACCCGCGCCTTGACCAGAGCTTCCCGACCCTCCTGTTGACGAAGCACTGCTTCGGAAACTTCCATGCCGTCGCGGGCCGCCCGAGCCAAGATCTGGTCTGAGCGGTCCAGCGCCGCCTTGAGCTCCCGGATCCGGCGCCCCATTTCGGCGGCCACCCTGGCCCCGCTCGAACCGGGTTGGTGGCATTGCGCGCAGACCGCCCCTGCTCCGTCCAGCATGTCCACGGTAGTTCGCTGGACCCTGTGATGCCCGTGACAGACCGAGTAGCCGCCACGCTCCATCGTCGCGAACAGCGGCTGATGCACGCTCTTGCGGAACAATTCTTCCAGCAGGGCGTGGCATGTCCCGCACACGGCCGCCACCGAGCTGACCTCCGGGGGCGTAGCGCCATGATTGCCGTGACAGGTCGCACAATTCGGCGCCGACAGATCCCTCCGCAGAGACAGGGCTTCCCAGTGGACACTGGCCTGGTATTCGGCCAGTTGATTTGTGGGCAAGCCATAACGAGCCATGAGACGAGCGTCGGCGTGACACCGCCCGCACGTTGTCGGTAGCCGGAGCGGATGCGTGGGCGCCTGAGCATCTCTGACTTCGAGAATCCCGTGCGTGCCGTGACAGTCCGTGCAGGTGGCCACGGCACTGTCGCCCTGGGCGAGACGCTTGCCATGAACGCTGGTCAGGTACTGCGCCAGTTGATCCACTCGTTGCTGAGGCTTGAACTTGTGCATCAGAGCGGCGTGGCTGTGGCACCGGGCGCACGTGCGGGGAATCGCCGTGCGGGTGATTTTGCCCACAAACCCCTTTGCCCGGCTCATGGACAGCGCGGGATCTTCCTGTGTGGGATCGCCGCCATCACAGGAGGCGCAACCGAAGCCGACCCGCGCGTGCACGTCGCGGGCGACTTCCAGAGCGGGCTTTGCCAGCGGGCCGTCCAGGGCGGCCTGACACTCGCGGCAGGTGTCCCGGCCCGCCGCGCCGGGCAATTACTACTTCGTCGCCACGCGCCCGCACCAGCAATTCGTGCAGGGGCGGGGCGGCGGCCCCGATACCACTCGCCCGTTCCAATCGTCGAAACCGTTGTGACAGGCGCACCAGATTCGCTGGCTCTCGCTGCGATACTGAACCGTGCAGTTCAGGTAAGTGCACGTGGCCTCGAAGGCGCGCCACTCGCTTTCGTTCACGCGGATCAACAACACCGGCTTGGTCCCGAACCTCACGATGCGGGCACTATTCGGAGCGCTCTGGGAAGCCCCCGTGACCGTAACTTCGTTGACGGGAGCTTCCGGCACGCGTGGGGGCGCAAAAGAGGCCGGCCCGCGATGGGTACCCGCCCTACCGCGCCGAAAACTCGTAAATCGTCGTGGACCGGTAAGTCTGACCCGGCCGCAGCACCGTAGTGGGGAAGTGCGGCTTGTTGGGCGAGTCAGGGAAATGTTGCGTCTCCAGGCAGAATCCTGTCCGGCGGTGATATACCCGCCCGTACTTGCCGCGCAGGGTCCCGTCCAGGAAAT
>JAPWUP010000324.1 GCA_028275505.1 Bryobacteraceae bacterium | reverse complement strand
CGATCCCGCCTTCGGTGACATTTTCGATGACCCAATTCGGGACCTTGACAGCCCGGAGCACGCTGGTGTAAACTACCGCCGAGCAGTCCGGGGTGGGCACCCTCGGTAACTTCACGGGAAGTTTTTAAAGGGACTAATCGGCGCAGTAGCGCCGCACCGTGAAAGGAGAGGAGTCCATGGGGCTGGGTCGCTATATCCTCGCTGCGATTGTTCCGCTCGCTCTCTGGGCGCAGACCGCCGGTGAGATCGCCGGCATCGTAACCGACGCCACCGGAGCTGCCGTGCCCGGCGCGAGAGTCACCGTCACCAATCGAGGCACCAACGCGGTTCGTACGACCACCACCAACGAGGCCGGCATCTATTCGGTTCCTTCGCTAGTTCCTGGGATCTACGAGGTCAAGATCGAAATGCCCGGTTTCCGGACCTTCATCCGTCGGGACATCCAGCTTGAAGTCCAGCAGGTGGCCCGCATCAACGCGACGCTCGAAGTGGGGGAGGTTACGGAATCGGTCGAGGTGCGTGGCGGCGTCGTTCTCTTGGACACCGACAGCGCCACTACCGGCACCGTGATCGAGCAGAAACGCATCGTGGACCTGCCGCTCAACGGGCGAAACTTTCTCCAGTTGGTCTCCCTGAGCCCCAACGTGACGTACGGGTTCGCCACCCCTGGCCAGGTCGCGGCGCGCCAGGGCGGCCACCGGGGCACTCAAAACATCTCGGTCTCCGGGATGCGAGGGACTTGGAATTACTACACGCTGGATGGCATGGCCAACACCGACGTCAACTTCAACCTTTACGCCTTGCTGCCCTCGGTGGATGCCTTACTCGAATTCAAGGTCCAGACAGGCATCTACCCCGCGGAGTTCGGCCGCGCCGCTACCCAGATTAACGTTTCCACCAAGCCGGGGACCAACGAGTTCCACGGATCTTTCTTTGAGTTCCTGCGCAATGACAAGCTGGATGCGCGCCAGTACGACTTCATTGGCACACGCCCGGCCAAAACGCCATTCAAGTGGAACCAATACGGTTTCGTTCTGGGCGGGCCGGTGTGGATCCCGAAGCTGTACCACGGCCGCAATCGACTGTTTTTCATGTCGAACTTTGAGGGTTTCCGGGAGCGGCGGACTACCTACGCCAGCTACACGACGCCGACCGTCGCCATGCGCAACGGGGACTTCTCCCATCGCACAACGCAGCTCTATGATCCCTTCAGTCGTCGCCTGGTCGAGGGTCGGTTGACAGCTAACCCCTTCCCTGGTAACCAGATTCCCAAGAGCCGTTTTGATCCGATTTCGCTCAAACTTCTCGAATTCTGGCCAGAACCCAATATCCCCACCGCGGTGCTGCGCGACAACTTCCAACAGACGCAGCCGCGGACGGTGGACAAGGACCAGTTCAACCTGCGTATCGACTTCAACGAGAGCAGCAACTCGCAGTGGTTCGGGCGGTACAGTTGGACGGACGAAACCTCATTCACCTCGGGTTTGAAGTTGAACGGCACCGTGCTGGCCACCCGCGCTTGGCAGGCCATGATCAGTAACACGCGCGCCGTCACTCCCAGCCAAGTGAACGAGTTCCGAGCCGGCTGGACGCATTTTTACAATTCGATTCAGCGCGAGCTGGCGGGGAAGCGCAACGTGGTGGAGGAGCTGGGCATTCCGGGCCTGCGGACGCCGGATCCGACCACTTGGGGTATTCCTCGCATCACGGGCCTGGTCGGCGTCAGTGGTTTTGGTGACGACGCCAGCGGGCCGTTCATTGTGGATGACAAAATCCTCCAGATCATCAACAATTATTCGTGGATCCGGGGTAAGCACTCGTTCCGCTTTGGCGGTGAATACCGGTGGGACAACTACCCGCAAAAGGGCAACGAGTTCGCCAGAGGTTCATTCGAGTTCAACGGACAATATACGGCCAATCCTGCGACGCTCGCCGGCGGCGATTCGACCGCTGACCTTCTGCTCGGGACGCTTTCGCGGGCCGAAGCCGCCGTGGCCCTGGCCGAGTCGGACTTCGTTGCGAATAACTTCGCGCTGTACCTCGATGACACCTGGCGCGTCACTCGCCGACTAACCTTCCATCTCGGCCTGCGCTACGAGTTCTTCCAGCCTTATTACGACCGCCTGGAGAACATGGTCAACATCGTCGCTCCGTATCTTATCTGGACTGCGAACGTGCCTGACCGCAGCCTTCACCCAGTCCTGGTTCGAGCGGGCCGGGGTGACTTTTACGAGGGCAAGGCTTTCCGCTACCCGGACATTCAAACCGCGCGCGACGGGCGGTTGGGCAAGAGACTGGTCCACAGCGACTGGAACAATCTTGCCCCTCGCTTTGGGATCGCCTACAGTCCATCCCCGAAGTGGAGCTTTCGCACGGGGTTCGGTGTCTTTTATTCGGCAGAGAGCGGTAACTCGCGTTTCGACCTGAACCGTGGTTTGGCTGGCCGTGTGTCGCGCCAGGCCAACCCTCAGATCCCCGACATCTTTTACCATAACTTCCTGACGGCGGCAGCCATGCCCTGGATCCTGCCGCCGGCGCCCTTCCTCTGGGGCGTCAAACCGAACGCTGTGACCAGTTACTCAATGCAGTATCTCTTCAACATTCAGCGGGAGCTCACGCGCGACATGGCGCTGGAAGTGGGCTACACCGGTGCCCAACACCGCAAGCTCCAAGCGCTGCAAAATACGAACTACCCTGTGCCCGGCGTTGGTCCTTACGCCAGCCGGGCTCCCTTCCCGGAGTACGGCGTCCTCCAGACCGTGCACTCCGAGGGTACGGGTAACTACAACGGGTTGGGTGTGAAGCTGACCCGCCGCTGGTCTGGCGGCATAACGGCACTGGTCAGCTACACCTGGTCAAAAGCTCTTGACCAGGCGAGCGCCATTCGGGGTAACTATGCCGATATTTTCCCGCAGGACAGTCGCTGCCTGCGCTGCGACTACGGTTTCTCGGCCTACAACACGCCTCACCGATTCGTCACCTCGGCTCTGTGGGAGCTGCCACTAGGCCGGGGCAAGCGTTGGGCCAGCCGCGGCGGGGTTGTGAATCAGTTGGTGGGTGGCTGGCAGATCGGCTCCATCCTGACGATTCAAAGCGGACGCCCGCTGAACACGCAAGCCGGCTGGGACGCACCGGGGACCGGCACATACGGGGACTGGCGCCTGAACGCTACCGGCGAACATCCCTACTTGCCCAAGGAGCAGCGATCCACCGACCAATGGTTCAATGTCGGGGCCTTCCGAGGCCTCACGGCCGGGGAGCTCGGCAACATCAGCCGCAATCGCCTGATTGGTCCTTCGACCCTGCTTTGGGACTTCTCTACGCTCAAGGATTTCTACGTGCGTGAAGGTCACCGGCTCCAGTTCCGTTTTGAGGCGTTCAACTTCCCGAACCATCCGGGCTTGGGCAACCCCAACGTCAACTGGGGCAGTCGGAGCACTTCGACGCCGGCGCCGACTTTCGGCACGATCCGCTCCACGGCCTTCAACATGCGGGAACTTCAATTCGGATTAAAGTATGTGTTCTAACCGGTAGAGCCCCCATGCCCAGTGGCACGGGAAAGGAAGGTTTTGGGCCTCGCGGCGAGAGAATCCTCCCTGGGCGGCAGGGCTTGGGCG
>JAPWUP010000323.1 GCA_028275505.1 Bryobacteraceae bacterium | reverse complement strand
GCGCCTGACCGGCTCGCGCAAATCACGGTTTGCCGCTTCGTAGCGTGGACCTTCCTTGGCGTGCTCGGCTGGACCCTGCCGCTGGCGCTGATCGTCGGGCGGCGGGGCGGGCGGCGCGTCAGCGCTTCGCAATGGGCCTTCCTGGCGCTCTGGTTGCTGCCGGGCGTCGCCTTTGCCATCGCAGTCCACGTGGCCGACGCGGGTCAGACGCTGGCCATTGTCCCGGGGGTTTGCCTGCTGGGCGGCCACGTGCTGTCGCGGGCGGGCGAGGAAATCGAACGAAGGCCATCCACCTGGCACGGGCTGGTCTGGTTGATGACGATGGCAGGGGTGGCCTTGTCCGTGCTGGGGCCGGCGGGGACGCTGTGGTTTACGCCCGGGCTGGCGCTAGCGGTGGGGTGGCTGATGCGCTACGGGACCGACGAGGCGCTCAAGCCGTCGCCTCGGGTGCAGGCGACCGCGTTCTTGCTGGCGCCGGCGATATTCCTGAACGCCATGGTGTTCTTCAGCCCAGGTTGGTATTACAAGGGGTCCGCCAGCCGCTGGCACTCGTTACTCGAGGATTTTTACTCGGGCCTGGCGTTCATGAGCCTCGAGCAGGTGCGAATGACGACGGCGCGAGACGATCACGCGTTGCGGGCTATCGCGGAATTGAGCCGCGAGGCCGGGCGGCCGGTGGTGATCCTCTGGGAACGCGGCCTCTTGTCTTGGCGAAAGGCGAGCTATTACCATCCGCGGTTGCCGATCGTGGTGCTGGAGCGCAAGAGACTCGCGGGTCCGGCGCCTGCGGTGGCGAAAGTGTGGTCGGGAAACCGTCTGGTTGAAATGATCGAAGGCCCACCGCCGCTGGTGATCCGCGTGCCGCCAGGAGCGCGCTTGATCTGGCTGCTCAATCCGCGCACGGAATTTCCCTCCCTTGTCAGGGAGCAGTTCGCGCTCACCGAGGCGTCGAATGCGTGGTACTGCGACTTGCCTGAAGGACCGGGCGCGCGTCGCCTGGGCGATTACCTGCTTGTGTGGTAAGAGATTCGTCCCGGGCGGAATCGGTTCATAAAGCGGCCAGGGGCGCAGCGGCCCATACCGCCATCGCGGCCTGCAGGATCGAGTTTCCCAAAGCGCGGAAGCCCACCCTGCGAATCGGTTCCTCCAAGTTCGCCGGGCGGCGCAAGCGCGCCAGCTCGACCAGATGGACGGCTGCCGAGAATAACGGCGGCACTGCCAGTGCCCGGCGCAGCGTCCCCACCGCCAGCGCGGTAACTCCGGCCAGCAAGAGCACGGCGAAAGCCGTCATGGAGAGCAGGCGAGGCGGGCGCCGGACTTTGCCTGCCAGGATGGCGAGCCGGCTGCGGACAACGAGCACGGCGGCCACGTGGTGCTGGGCCAGAGCCAGCCAGAGAAGCCAGGGCCAGGAGCGATCCAGGGCGCCTGCGGCGTGAGCGGGCAGCAAGGCAGTCGCGGGAAGCGTAATGGCGCCACTGATCTGCAAGAGAAGAGAGCGCTGCCGGTTCCGTACCGCCATCGCCACGGCGAACGCCGTCTGTGTCACGGCCATCGCAGCCAGCGCGAGCAGGGGAGTGCACGGGGTGTTCCAGCACAGCCACGCACCGCTGACGGCGAGCACGATGAGTTCAGCGACCACGCATCGCCGGGCGGTTTCCGATTCTGGCTTCCGCACGCGCCACACCCAACGCTGACGGGCCAGCACAATCAGAGGCTCGCGCAAAAGGAACAACGACAGGGCCGCGACCAGGCCTGCCAGGACATTGGCGTCGAACCGACCGGCAAGCACGGCGGAACAGAGCCAGGGAACGATCAGCATGCCCCAGGCGCCGTGTTCCCTGGGCAACAGGACGCCCTCTCTCGAAGCGTTCGCTGCGGGTCGGGTTCGTGGCTGCATTGCGCAGACCTGTTCCGCTTCCAGAGTAGGACAAGGCTGGCGGCCGGCGCCGTGACTTGGGTCACCAAGACGTGTTTGCACCCACCGAAAAGCGACCGGCACTCTGGATGGGCGCCGGCGATGGAATTTGGGGAGAAGTAACGTTCGATCCGATAAAATGGCGCCCGTATGGCTCGATCGTATGACGTGATTGTCGTCGGGGGCGGCCACAACGGGCTGGTGGCGGCGGCCTGTCTGGCGCGGGCCGGACGCAAGGTGCTCGTATTGGAGCGGCGCGAACGCGTGGGCGGATGCGCGGTTACGGAACCTTTGTGGCCGGGCTTCCGCGTCTCGACTGCCGCTTATCTGACCAGCCTGCTTCATCCTCGCGTGATCGCCGAGCTGGAGCTGGAGCGTTACGGATATCGCGTAGATCCGAAGGATCCCGCTTCCTTCTCTGCGTTCCCGGATGGCCGTCATCTTTTCATGTGGCAGGACGGGCGCCACACGGTCGAGGAGATCGCCCGCTTCTCGCGACGCGATGCCGAAAGGTACCCGGCCTACGAAGAACATCTGGACCGGCTGGCGCGCCTGGTGGAGTGGTTGATGTTCCAGACGCCCCCACGCCTTCCGCCACAAGGGCTGGCTGACCTCGCTGACTGGGTGAAGCTCATGGCGCGACTGCACCGAATCGGACGGCGGGACTTGGCCGGGCTGGTCAAGATCTTCACGCAGAGCGCTGCAGATTTTCTGGACGAGTGGTTCGAATCCGAGGAGTTGAAGGTAACGCTGGCGACCGATGGCGTCATCGGCGCCAATGGCGGCCCCCGCTCGCCGGGCACAGCGTACGTGTTGCTGCACCACTCGATGGGAGGCGTGGGCGGCAAGCGCGGCCTGTGGGGCTTTGTTCGAGGCGGAATGGGCGCGGTCACCGAGGCCATGGCCGCCGCGGCGCGACACTGGGGCGCCCAGATCCGCACGGGCGCCGAGGTGCGGCAGATTCGGGTGCGCAACGGGCGCGTGCAGGGGGTGGTGGTGGCCGAGGACGAAACCATCGAGTCGCACGTCGTTGTTTCGAACCTCGACCCGAAGCGAACCTTCCTCGAACTCATCGAGGAGCGCGAGTTGCCGCAGGAGTTCGCAAGCGGGATCCGACGCTATCGCTGTGAAGGCACGTCGCTGAAGATCAATCTCGCGCTGGGCGGGTTGCCGGAGTTTCGCGCCGTGCCTGGCGCGCCGGGGCCGCAGCACCGGGCCACGATTCACATCTGTCCCTCGATCGAATACATCGAGCGGGCGTGGGATGACGCAAAATACGGGCGGCCATCCGCGAGCCCCATGCTCGAGCTCACCATCCCCACCCTGTACGATCCTTCGCTAGCGCCGCCGGGCAAGCACATCATGGGCGTTTTCGTGCAATACGCGCCCTATACCCTGCGCGAGGGCACGTGGGACGAGCTGCGCGAGCGCTACGCCGCGCGCGTGCTCGATCTCATCGCCGAGTACGCTCCCAACATCCGCTCGATCGTGGAAGCCTGCCACGTATTGACGCCGCTTGATCTGGAGCGCACGTTCGGCTTGACGGGCGGCAACATTTTTCACGGCGAGATGAGCCTGGATCAGATGTTCGCCATGCGGCCGCTGGCGGGCTGGGCGCAGTACCGAACTCCGATCCGCGGGCTTTATCTGTGCGGTTCGGGCACGCATCCCGGCGGCGGCGTAACGGGCGTGCCAGGCTACAACGCGGCGCG
>JAPWUP010000322.1 GCA_028275505.1 Bryobacteraceae bacterium | reverse complement strand
CCAGCGGAACCAGACTGCCGCGGAATCCACGGGCCAGCATCGCCCGGTGAATCGCTGCTGCACGCGCATGGGAGCGGACAAAAAGCACCCCGATGGCCCCGCCCGCCGCGCGCCATAAAACGCGACGGATACCCGCATGGCGCGATCCGATTCCGCGACTGAGAGCCGCAAGCCTCATGTGTTGCGCCTGCTCGGAAAGCAAGAACAGGTAACGATACAAGAACTGCACGATGAGAACGAAGAAGCGAGGCGCCCCGAGCCACTCCATCCCGCGCAGCAATCGCGGCATGGGCGTGGCCCCTACGATCACGACGACAGCGGCGGCAGAAAGCAAGGCCCGCATCAGCAGGCTGATCGCCTGTCCGGTCTGTCCACTCAGGGCGCTCGCGACAGCTAGAGGTCCCGCGAAGGGCGCCACCAGCAAGGCGCGCGCTGCCACTCCACGAGCCGGCAACTTGCCGAGAATGACACCCGCCGCTACCAATCCGCCCAACGCCAGCGCGGCCGGCACGGTCAGCTTGCGGAAAGTACCCACGCAAACCAGGAACGCCAGGAGCACAATCAATTTGGCGCGCGGGTCACGGCGTTGAAGCCAGCCGGGACGCCGGGTCCATTCGTCTACAACGAGGTGATGCAATTCAGGCGCTCCTGCGTTTGCGGAACGCGCGGGCCAAGGCCACGGCCAGGGGATAGATGAGCGCCAGCCCCGCCAGGCCTGCCAGGGCCTGTCCCCACCACGAATCGGGCGCCCACGCGAGCCGATATTCGGCCAGCGGCGTCGCGACCCAGGCCCGCACGCGCCCGGCAATGCCCGTTCGCTCGACCAGCGAGTCCAGCGCATCGGGCGATTGCGAGGCCATCGCGACCGCGCCCGTCGCAAGCGACAGCGCCGCTATCCCAAGTGCTGCCGTCACGCGCCTCGCCGTGGCGCTTGCTTCCGCGGTCCTCGTTTGCAAGACCGCCAGCGCCCGGACGATGGCCACCGTCAGCAGGCCCTCGATGGCTCCGTTGATGGCGAACAACCCGGCCGCAGCCCACGCCAGCACGGGAGCTATCCGGACGCCCGAAAGCGCCAGCTCAGCCATCGCGAGCGCGCCGCTGACCGCCACCGAGAGAAACCCGCCGGCTGCCAGGGCGATCCACCGCAGGCGCGACCGACCCCACAATGCCCAAGGCAGGTAGCCGGCCAGCAGTCCCGCTACCGCCATGTTGAAGACATTGGCGCCCAGCGCCAGAAGCCCGCCGTCCTGGAACACCAGAGCCTGCACCAACAGAACGGCTGTCATGACCACCATCGCCGCGGGTGGCCCCAGCGTCACCGCCAGCAACACGCTGCCCACCAGATGGCCGCTCGTGCCGAAGCCCAGCGGGAAGTTCACCATCTGCGCTGCGAACACAAAGGCGCCCATCACGCCCAGCAGCGGAAGGTGGGATTCCTGGGCGCTTCGCTGGGCCTGGCGAGCCGCTATTCCGATCGCAGCCGCGGAGACCGCGTACGCGCCCGCCCAGATCGCGGGACTCAACAAGCCGTCAGGAATATGCACCGGAAGCCCAGCGTAGCACGAAATTCAGGACCGTGGCACCCGACCCCGGTCCCGTCGTTCCCGAACTTTGTCCCGCGCCCGCAACGCCTGCTTTTTCGCCCAGGCCAGAATCCGTCGCGCCCATCGGAAATGCTCGCTGAGAATCGCCAGCCCGCCAATGGCAATCAGCAGACCCGGTCCGGGAACGCCAGGCAGCGAGAGAATCAGGCCCACCACGAGCAGGGTAAAGCCAGCGACAATCCGGAAAAGCCGCCGCAACACGCGTCCTTCGCATTTGCATTGTAACAGCCGCGCCCACCCGCACCTGGACAGAACTTCCGTACCGGAACTGTAACCCCATGGTAACGGATTGACCCGGACAGGCCATCTCCCCTACTCTGAATTAGCCGGGATGATGGAACAGCGCAAGCACAGGCGCTATCCGATTCGCTTGCCGCTGCGGATCCTCCGCCGCGGCAGCATTCCCTTCTTCGCCAGAGGCGAAACGCGCAACCTCAGTTCCCGCGGGGTCCTGTTCGTCAGCGATCAAGAGATCGAAGTCGGCGAGCGCATCGAGTTCGCGATTTCCTGGCCGGCAGGAAACCGCCATGCGGAACCGCTCGATCTCTACTGCCTGGGCAAAGTATTACGGATTTCCACCGCCCCGGACGTACAGGGTTACGCCATCGCCGTTACTCTGGAACGCTACGCGTTCACCCGTCTGACCGAGTGACAGCGGGCGGGGTCTGGCCTTATACTGGAGCAAAGAAAAGGCGAAAACCCATGCCCGCGAACCTTACCTTCGATTTCCTGGAGCCGCCCGGCTCCCAAACCGGTCTCGCCCGCCGCGCCGGCCTGCAAGCCTCGCTGGAGCGTTTCCAGAGCCTCGCCGCCGGCGAGGCCTCGCCCGTGCGCGCCATCCGCCACCAGCCCGCCCGGCCCGGCGAATACGTCGAGTTCCCCGACGGCGTGAATCCGCGCCTGCGGCAGGCTTTGGCGGCACAGGGCATCGAGCGGCTCTATTCCCATCAGGCCGAGGCCTTCCAGCACCTGCGCGCGGGGCGCAACGTGGTCGTGGTTACGCCCACCGCCAGCGGTAAGACCCTCTGTTACAATCTCGCCGTCCTCAACGATCTGCTCGAGCAGCCCGCGCTGCGCGCCATTTATCTGTTTCCCACGAAAGCCCTGGCCGAGGACCAGCTCCACGAGTTGCAAACCCTGATTGATACCATGGGCGCCGACACGCGCGCCTTCACCTACGACGGCGATACCCCTCAGGATGCGCGACGGGCGATTCGCGAGCGCGCCAACGTGGTGCTCACCAACCCCGACATGCTCCACACCGGCATCCTGCCCCATCACACGCGCTGGGCCAAACTCTTCGAGAACCTTCGCTATTTCGTCATTGACGAGCTGCACACTTACCGGGGCATTTACGGCAGCCATTTGGGCAACCTGATCCGTCGCCTCAAGCGCATCTGCGCCTTTTACGGCTCCAAACCTCGCTTCGTCTGCTGCTCGGCCACCATCGCCAACCCGCGCGAGCTGGCCGAGCGCCTGCTGGAGGAGCCGGTCGAGCTGGTGGATCGCAACGGGGCGCCCTCGGGCGAAAAGTATTTCGTCTTCTACAACCCGCCGGTCGTGAACCGACAGCTCGGCATTCGCCGCAGCTACCTGGGCGAGGCGCGCCGAATCGCCGTGGACTTTCTCCAGCGCGGTCTGCAAACTCTCGTTTTTGCCAACAACCGCCTGGCTACGGAGGTGCTCGTCACTTACCTGAAAGATGCCGCCGCCCGGACCTCGCTTCCGCCCGGCGCCGTGCGTGGTTACCGTGGAGGCTACCTGCCCCGCGAACGGCGCGAAATCGAACGTGGCCTGCGCGAGGGAACCATTCGCTGCGTTGCCGCCACGAACGCTCTGGAGCTGGGCATTGATATCGGCTCGCTGGACGCCGTGGTCATGGCCGGCTATCCCGGCACGATCGCGTCCACCTGGCAACGTGCCGGGCGTGCGGGCAGGCGCCAGTCCGCCTCCATCGCAGTCCTCGTGGCCTCCAGCGCTCCCCTGGACCAGTACATTATCGAGCATCCCGAGTATTTCTTCTCGCAATC
>JAPWUP010000321.1 GCA_028275505.1 Bryobacteraceae bacterium | reverse complement strand
CGCCGAAGCCGATGATCGAGAGCTCGACGTTATCCCGGTAGCGACGGCGGGGCAACGTGTCGGCAGCCGAAGCCCCGACGCCCAGCGTCCCCGCAGCCGCAGTCTTCAGAAATTCACGTCGCCGCATACCGAACAGTGTATCCCAGCGCAGGGTTCCACCAGCAACGCTCAACCCGGAGTAATTCGCGCGTCCGCAGCGCCAGCGCCGACCAGCCCGACAAGCTTGCACATCGTGCAAAACCCGGTGCTGGAACCCTGCGGAAGGCAGAAACGACCTGTGGACGGACCGCAAGCCTCTTGAGGCTTATAATAGGGCGATGGCACTCTGGAAGGTCAAGGATAACAAGCCAATCGCGCTCACCGAAATCAGCCTTCAGCAAGAAAAGCTCCTGGAAGACCAGTTGGAGGAGTGGATCGCGTCCGCTCCCGAGATCCTCGGCGAACCCTTGTTCATCGTGGGTCGCCAAGTCTTAGTCCCCGACGTCAAGGACAAGATTGACCTGCTCGCCCTCGATCCGCAGGGAAACGCGGTCATCATTGAGCTGAAAAGGGGAAAACTCAAGGATCCGGTTGAGATCCAAGCTCTCCGGTATGCCAGTTATGTAGCAAAGTGGGGCTATGATGAGTTCGAAAAGCTGGCTACGGCCCACCACACGCCCAAGAACCCGAACTTCCTTTTCAACGAGGCATGGGAAAATTTCTGCACGCAAGCCGGCACCGAGGAAGTCCCTGATGTGAACCAAGACCAGCGAGTCATCCTGGCGGGCGTGGGGGTCAAAGAAAAGCTCGGCAGCGTAGCCCTCTGGCTGCGCCAGCACAACGTAGACATCACGGTGGTGGAGCTCAAGCTGTATCGCGAGAGCGGGCTGTTTCTGCTTCAATCTCAGATCATCATTCCGCAACCTGTGAGCCCTGGCTCAACCGCGGGGATTAGAGCTTCCGAGGGACGCCCTTGGCTCGACAATGGCAGAGAGTGGCACTTGCGTCAACGCTGCAGTCCCAAAACCGCAGAAATGCTCACCAAATTGCAGGAAATCATCGAGGAGAACTCCGACGTCGAGGCGAGGTGGGCTCAGAAGTTTTACGTCCGCTTCGACCTCGAAGGATCCCCCTGGCTATGGATCGAGACGAAGCCCAGTATGCTGGTGGTTAGTTTGCGGGTCCGACGCGGAGCCTTCAACCAAGAGGATGTGGCAAAGAGGCTAGGCCTCCAGCTCTTTTCTGAAGACCTACCGCTTGCAGAAAAGTTCAGCCTTCCGAGCTCCGTGCTAGTCAAAACTGTGGCTCCTACAGACGACATGATCGTCTTGCGTTTGAAGGCCGGTTTTGATATCGGGTCACCTGCCTTTCGGAGGTTCCTTGAAGACGCGCGGAAGAACAGGTCAGGCGAGCAAGCCGCCTAAATTCCGCTCCGGCCACGCAAGGTCGTCAAACTCAGCCGGGGAGTCCGGGCCTGTTCAACTGCAAGGTCCTCGGTTCGCACCCCTGTTGGCCGTGGGACCAAGGCGTGAAGTAGCCGAACATCGGGACGTTGTAGCTAATCGCTCTGCCAACGCCCGGCTAGAATTTCAATCATGATCGCCCTCGTATTATGGATCGCGTCCTGGGCAGTACAGGCAGCGCCCGGGAATTACCTCTTGGTGGACGAAGCCGCTCTTCAGGCCGCGCAGCGCAAAGCCGAGAGCCAGCCGTGGGCGGGGCGTGTCTTGCAACAACTGCTCTCCGGCGCCGAACAGGCTTTGCGCGAGCTACCGCCCGTGCCCGAACGCGGTGGCCAGTGGCCCCACTGGTACAGTTGCCCGCGGGATGGCGCGACGCTCCAGACCGTCTCCGACACCGAGCATCGCTGCCCCGTCTGCGGCACCGTCTACACCGGCGACCCCTACGACGCCGTCATCGTTTACCGCGTTCACAATCGCCTGAGCCGTGCGGCGCGCGATCTGGGCCTGGCCTTCCGCTTCACCGGGCGCGAAGAATTCGCCCAACGCGCCGCCCGGATCCTCACCGATTACGCCGATCGCTACCGAAGCTACCCCAGGCACAACATTTACGGCGAGGACAAGATCGGGGGCGCCAAGGCCACCGCGCAAACCCTGGATGAAAGCGTGTGGCTGATCCCGCTGGCCTGGGCTTACGCTCTGGTGCGCGAGACCATGGACCAGGAAGCGCGCGAGCACGTGGAAAACGACCTGCTTCTGCCCGCCGCCGACCTCATCCGCGAGCACAAGATGGGCATCCACAACATCCAGTGCTGGAAGAACTCGGCGGTGGGTCTCGTCGGCCTGGTCACGGGCCGCAAGGAGCTGGTGGACGAGGCCATCGAAGATCCCGAGCGGGGCTTCCGCGCGCAGATTGCCCGCGGCGTCACAGCGGACGGCCTTTGGTGGGAGGGATCGCTCGGATACCACTACTACACGATGCAGGCGCTGTGGCCGCTCGCCGAAGCCGCACGGCTCGCGGGCATTGATCTCTACACGGACCGTTACCGCAGCCTCTTCGATGCGCCGCTGGCGCTCGCCCTGCCCAACGGCGATTCGCCGGGGTTCAACGACAGCGCGGGCGGAAATCTCAAGAGCGCGGCGCCGCTTTACGAGCTGGCGTATGCGCGCTGGGGAGAGCCTGCTTACGGACGCCTGCTCTCGCACACATCGCGCGACAGCCTCGAAGCGCTGCTGTGGGGCTTGCCCGAGGTTCCCCAAGGCCCCATCGTGCCCACGCAAAGCACTCTCTTGCCCGAGGCCGGTTACGCCGTTCTTCGTTCACCCATGATGACCGTGGCCGTGCGCTTCGGAATGCACGGAGGCGGCCACGGCCATCCCGACAAGCTCAACATCGTGACGTTCGGCGCGGGCCGGCTCTTCGGGCTGGATCCGGGTTCGATCAACTACGGCGTTCCCCTCCACCGCGAATGGTACCGTTCGACGATCGCCCACAACACGGTGAGCGTGGACGAGCAACTGCAAGCCAACAAAGACGGCCGCCTGGAACATTGGGAGGTCACCGAGGAAGAAACCGTGCTCGCCGCCTCCGCTCACACCGTTTATCCGGGCGTTCAGCTCACGCGCACCCTGCGACTGCGCGGCGCCCAATTGCAGGACCGTTTCGAATGCGTCTCCGAGCGCGAGCACGTTTACGACTGGGCGTTTCACGCCGAGGGCCGGCTGACCACATCGCTACCGCTGGAGCCACGGGATGGGCAGCTCGGCGCCGACAACGGTTACCAGCACATCCAGAACGTGGCCGCCGCCGTTACGGACGAGGCCTGGTGGGCCCGCTGGGATGCGGGCGAGGCAACCCTTACCTTGCACTTCGCTGCCGAGCCCGGAACGCAAGTGTTCACCGGCCTGGCGCCCGGTCGCAATCCTGCGCAGAAAGTGCCTGTGCTGGTGGTGCGGCGCCGCGCCCGCTCCACGACCTTCGAAGTTACGCACGAAGTAAGTGTGCGGGAACGGTGAGCGGGCCGCCGGCTGCGACTCACGCCGGCAGATCCCAGCGCCGGTCCCAGGTTACACGCGAGCGCGTGCGCAGCGCCTGCGCCGCCATGAAGCAGGCCACCGAGGAATAGTAACCCTCCTCTTCGTTGGCTACCGTGCGCTTGCGATCGCGGATGCGGTCCAGCCAGTCGCGCAGAATGTTCT
>JAPWUP010000320.1 GCA_028275505.1 Bryobacteraceae bacterium | reverse complement strand
AGTATAGCGACACCGGCGGCGCCGGATTCTGCTAAAATACGGTGTCGAGGGCCAGGTAGCTCAGTTGGTAGAGCGCAGCCCTGAAAAGGCTGGCGTCGGGGGTTCGATTCCCTCCCTGGCCACCACGCCAAGTGTTTTTGAGGTCAGCATATGCAGACCTCGGTTTGCCGCCGTGCCATACTTGTGTCGCGGACCAGCGAAAGCGTAGAATCAAGTCTGGCTTGTTGGTCCGGCGTCCACTTCGCGTAATGCCGGCGGACAACGGCGGGGCTGTCCCCAAGGATGGCTGCAACGTCCTCGATGGCCCCGCCCCTCCCTAGAAGCTCACTCGCCAACGTGTGGCGAAACCTGTGCGCATGCGCGCCGACTACTCCGGAGCGCCTGAACACCGCCGCCAGCGTTCGCTCGGCTCCTTTTACCAGACTCCGCAGGCTCGAGCGGCCACTGGCGAACAGCAACGTCGAATCTTGATCGGCACCCTTCGGCTTTGGTAACCGTTCGAGCGCTTCGAGCACTTCCTGCGGCAATTTGACGCGGATGAGTCGGCCGTTCTTGTGAAGCCGCTTCACCAGATAGTCGCCATGAATATGTGAACGGTCCAATGTGACCACGTCGCTGATGCGCAGGCCGGTGTACCGCATGAGCAGGACCATCGCCTTCGCGCGAAGGCGCTCGTAAGCTGAGCGTCCAATCTCATCACACGCCCGCAAGATGCGCACGATCTCTTCATGTGTGTAAGGGATGACTTGATTCGGCTCGGTCAATTTGGGCGGGCGGATGGCTTTGGCCGGATTTTTGGTCGCCCATTCGCGCTCGATCGAGAATGCGAAAAACTGCCGCAACAGTTCGATTTCTTTGACCCATGCCCATCGCGCGCGGGCGCGCAATGCTGCGTATTCGTCCAAGTGCTCCGCAGTGACCTCATCAACGTGTTCTAGGCCACGCCCACGGCAGAATTCCACCAGGTAGCGCAATAGACGGGCATACTTTCGGGTCGTTTCCGGTGCACGATCCTTGTGGGCCCCCAAGAACGCTTCGACAGCTTCGGTAAGCCGTTTTCGTGGACGTGTGATGCTATGCAGAAAAGTGCCAAGCCGCTGAGCGGCTCGCTGAAGATCACGCGTCCTCAGCGAGCGGCGAATCCGCTGACCATCCAGCGTGCCTGCCACCCACAGCGGACAGCGCCCGCGGCATTTCAGGAAATTCGCTCCGCGATGCCGATCTGGGCAGCTCCGACTGTGTCTTCTCTGGATAGTCAGTTCGCCATGTCTCACCGGATGCGCTCCTGATACACACGCAACGCTACAGCTAATGGTATTCGAAGCTCGCAACGCGTGCGGGTGCCTTGTTTCCGCGACAACTTTAGCACGCCAGGCTCGTCGCGAAACCAGCGCACGATGGTGGATTCGGAGACCCCCCACAGTTCGGCAAAGAAGCGCGGCGAGAAGTGCTTTTCAAGCGCCAAAGAATGGGCGGCAGGCGCAGAGTCCTGCCGCCCGTCGCCACTGACGGCGTAACCATGCGAGGGAAGGACGGTCGAAAACGTCATCGTTGCGGACCCGTTCGTTCGTAGCGTTCGCGCTTGAACAGCGCGGAACGCTGACGCGCTTCGCGCTCCACAACCGCGAGCAAATGCCTCAGTTCGATGGCGATCGTGTACAACTCGCTCAACGCAACCGCGCTGAGCGGGGCGCCATCGTACTTTGCGAGCAAGCTTGGGACGGTCAGCCTCATGCACCAGGATTCCTATAAATTCCGCGCCAGTCAACGACGCCAGCGCCGACGTCCAGCCGGACTTTGAATTTCAAGACGTCGTGGTCGAAATCGTTCTCTGTTTCCGTTTGCGGCCCGTTCGTGCCTTCCAAGTAGGCCAGCTCAAACGTCGGTATGTTGGCCGGATCGGCCGCCAAATACCAGGCCGTTGTACTTGCGTCGTCCAAGTGCGGGTCGGCCAGCACAGTCAGCCGGCCAGCGAACGGGTTCACGTCGGACGGCTGCGCCGGCGTGATTTCGGTGGTCACCTGCTCGCCCAGTGTCTGCTGCGCCACCGGCACGATCAAGAACCGCGGGTCGGCGTCAATGATGATTCCGCCGTCCAGGCCTTTCATCCGCCGCAATGCCGCCCGCGCAGCGCCTAGGGTCGCCACGCTGATCGCGCCGCCGCTCGAAGCCAAGTTGCCGCGCGTGGAGTGGAACAAGGGCAGGCCGTCAGCCAGGATGGGTCCACTACCGTTGTTGGCCGTCAACAGGTCGGCTAACAGCCTCGCTTCGAATTCGGTCGCAAGGCGGCCAGCAGAGCGGAAGAACTGGTCCATGGCGCCCAAATCGTCGTTGATGATCATTTCGCGCGAGACGGCGAAAACCCGGCCGTAGGATTTCACTTGGTAGCTCGAAACCTGCTCCGCGATGGCGCCGTATGTGTACGAAGCGCCCTCTGGCTTGAACTGAAGGCCAGTCCCTTCTCCGAAGCGAAGCACGCGGCGTTCCTTGAAGTCCGCCGCGCTTACAACGCGGCAAATTCGCTTGAGCGCGGTAGGGCTGGCCTGGTAGGCATCGAGCAGCGTCTTGTTGGCTACATTGGCCAGGATGTTCGGGAAGTCGGACGTGCTCATGGCCAACTGCACCACGCGGGCGTCGCTCATGCCGGCCAGGTGCACTCCGCGCCAGCGCAGGCATTCGCGCGCCGCGTCGGCCAGGCGCAGGTGCAGGTAGGGCTTTGCACGTTCGTCAGGCTCACCGCCGCGCATCCGATGCCATAGCGCCAAGGCCAAACCCTCATGCCTGCGGTCGGCCTCGTCTGTAATGAACGCAACGTGTGAATGCGTCGGCGCCTGCTCATAGCGGCGCACAAGCTCCTGCTGGGCCTGGCGCCGGAATTCCTCTACGCTTGTGCCGGCCTCGATATGGCGCAGCACGAACTCCTCGCTCACTCCGAGACTCTTGCCCAGTTTTGTTAACTGAACCACGCGCTCGCGCTCCGCCGCAGCAGCGGCAGCAGGCGCGTCAAAGGTTTCACTGCGATTTTGTTCTTGCATCTCGTGTCCTCCATGCATAGACAAGACCATCGCGCCGGCGTCGGCCGGCGTCGGAACCAAGCTCAACTCGTAGGGGAGCCACTTCGTCACCACGCGCCGCGCCAATTTGCCGTCGGAGCCGCGCTCATCGCGCACGTCGAGCAGCTCGACGCCTAAGCTGACTCCGCGCACAATGCCACGCTCGAGGTCGTCCAGCAAGGACTCCGCTTGCGGGCGGGTGGAAAGCTCCACCTCGACCAACAACGCGCCGGCCTCAATCCAGCCACGCCGCACAATGCCAAGCTGCGCGGCGATATCGCCGTCCTGGTGCGAATCGAGCAGCGGCGCCACGCCGCCGTTGAAGCGCGACAAATCAGCGCCGGCCATATCAAAGACCAGGTCAAAGTAGCGGCCCGTCACCGGGTCATACCTGCGGATTGGCGCGCCCGAAAGCGCGCGCGCCACGAACCGCCGCGCTGCGCGGTCGACAGTGTGCGGCCGGCCGTCCGGTGGGGACAGTCGCAAGCGCTCAACCGTGCTCAGTTCCACGGCGCCGCCCTCCGCAGCTCAACGATCTTCGGTTTCTCGCCCCCGGGCGCAGTTTGCGCCTGTTTCAAGCGTCGCGCGGCCTCGGC
>JAPWUP010000319.1 GCA_028275505.1 Bryobacteraceae bacterium | reverse complement strand
CCCGGTGGCTTCATGCGCCTGCTTCTGCTGGGTTCGGACACCGTCGGGCCGGAAGCGCTGATTCGCTTCTACGTGCTGCACATCATGATCTTGCCGTTGATTTTGGGCATCCTCCTGGCTGTCCACTTCTGGCGGGTTCGGAAAGATGGCGGCCTGGCTCGCCCTGCGGACGCCGACCAGCGCCTCGGTGCGCCGCCGGGCCACCTCTATCCCGTGTTCACGCAGGCGCCGCAGAAGACCTATCAGTTGGCTGCGATCGTGCGCGGCCGCACGCCAGCAGTGGGCAACGGCCCCGAAAACACCGTCCCCTCGATGCCCCACCTGTTTTATGCCGAGCTGGGCGTCCTCATGGCGGTGACATTGATTTGTCTGGTCCTTTCCTTGCTTTGGGACGCACCGCTTAAGGAGCTGGCCAACCCCCTGGTGCCAGAGAATCCGGCTAAGGCGCCCTGGTACTTCCTCGGCGTGCAGGAGTTGGTTTCGTTCTCTGCCTTCATGGGCGGGGTGGTGGTGCCGTTGCTGACCATCGTGGGTTTGGGGCTCGTGCCGTTTCTCGACCGCGAAGAGCAAGGCACCGGAGAGTGGTTCGGCGGGCCGGGCGGCGGGCGACTCGCGCTTTACTCCATGCTGTTCGGGCTGGCGGCGGCGCTGGCCGTGGAGGCCTTCGTAATCCGCTTCGGCTGGATCCGGGAATGGTTCCCCAATGTGCCCCAGTTGCTGGTAACTCTGGTGAACCCCGCCAGTTTGCTGACACTGATTTACGCGTTCTATTCCGTGTTCATCATCCGGAGGTTCAATTCGGTGCGCTCGGGCGCCGTGGCTTTGTTTACTTGCTTCTTGTGCGGTTTCGTGGTGACAACCGCGATCGGGACTTACTTCCGCGGTCCTAACTGGGTGTTTTACTGGTCTCCGGCCGACTGGCCCAAGCATTGAGGCAATGAAGAAGAACAAATATTTGCTGCTCGGCTCGAGTCTGGGCGTGTTTGCCTTGCTGGTGATGGCTGCCGTGCAGGAGCACTTTCTCAAGGAATGGCAGAAAATCCAGCGGCGCGCCCACACCGAGCAGGGCCGCATTCCCGTGCGCCTGCGTCAAGTAGTGAATCCGGCTCTGGGTGTTGCGGACCGCTGCGTTTCCTGCCATGTGACGATGGCGCCCGGCGAGCAGAACGTGACTGGCCTGCCCGTGCTGGCCAGCCACAAGCCGGTGGTGCACGAGCCTGGGGAATTCGGCTGCACGATCTGCCACGGCGGTCAGGGCGCTGCTACCGAGAAAAAGGACGCACACGGACAGGTACCGTTCTGGCCTCTGCCGATGTTGCCCGCCCGCTTCAGCCAGGCCGGCTGCGGCGCTTGTCACGCGCCGCTTGGAGTGCCCACGGAGCGCGTTCTCGCGGAGGCGCAACTGACCTTCGAGCGGCTGGACTGCCTGGCCTGCCATCGCTGTGACGAGCGCGGCGGGACTCTGCGGCCCGGCAACCTGGGCATGGAGGGGCCGGATTTGTCGCGCGTGGGCCTGAACGGTTATGACCCCGAGTGGTATCCCAAGCATCTGAAGAAGGCGCGCGAGGCGCGGGAAGGCCCCTGGAAGACTTCCTTTGCAGAAATTTCCGAGCCGGATTTGGAACGGCTCAGGATTTTCCTTGCTACCCGTGTAGGGGCGCCCAGGCTGGTACAGGCTAAAGCGGTCTTCCACAGCGCAGGATGTCTGGGTTGCCATCAGGTGAGCGGAGTGGGAGGCGACGAGGGACCGGATCTCACTCAGGCGGGACTGAAGGATCCGGGTCGGCTGGACTACAGCGTCGTGCCTGGGGAACCCACGCTGGCGAATTGGCTCGAGGAGCATTTCCGCTCGCCCGCCTCGCTCGTGGCGGGCTCGCAGATGCCGGGCGTAAGGCTGCCGGAACGCAGCATCGAACTGCTGACGCTGTATACCCTCTCGTTACGTCGCCGCGACCTGCCTGGCAGTTACCTGCCCAGAGAACGCGTGCAGGTGGAACGATTCCGCGCGCGCGAATTTGCCACCGACGGAGAAACCATCTTTGCTGCCTTTTGTTCGGGCTGTCACGGATCGCGCGGCCAGGGACTGCGGTGGCCCGGCATGCCGGGATTCCCGGCAAGCGCGAACCCTGACCTGCTGGCTGTGGCTTCGGACGAATTCCTGCTGGAGACGGTGCGAAAAGGCCGGCCCGGCCGGCGCATGCCCGCCTGGGGCGAAAAGCCGGGCGGCTTGCGGGAGGAAGAAATCCGAGCTGTGGTGGCGTACCTGCGCAAGCTTGGCGGTGTCCCATACCAGCCCGACGGGAAGCCCGCGCGCTGGGTCGAGGGCGATCCGGAGCTTGGCCGGCGTCTGTATGCGTCCGCCTGCGCGGGTTGCCACGGTCCCAAGGGCGAGGGAGGCGAGGGGCCGGCTTTGAACAACCCGGTTCTGCTCGCCTCGGCCACCGACAGCTTTCTGGTGGAAACCATCAGCCGCGGACGCCGGGGCACGCCCATGGAGGGGTTCCTCCAGCCGACGCCTGCCCGTCCTGCTTTGAGCCCCAGCGAGATTCAGGCGGTGGTAGCTTTTCTCCGCACATGGGACAAAACAACCCGGGTCAGCTCCGGGCGACCGGGTTCGCAAGCCGAGAGGCGTGAACGAGGCTCGCTATGACGAACGATTTATCCAGACGCGATTTTCTGGCTGCGGTGGCCGCATCGGGATTGGCCGGCTTCGTGGCTTCCATCCGGGATGCCTGGGGGTTGGAGGCCATCTCCAATCCGCTGGCACAGTATCCTCACCGGGACTGGGAACGCGCCTACCGCGATTTGTGGAAGTACGACGGCCGGTTCGCTTTCCTGTGCGCCCCCAATGATACCCATAACTGCCTGCTCTTCGCCTACGTGCGCAACGGCGTCATCACGCGCATCGGTCCCACCATGCGCTACGGGGAGGCGACCGATCTGGAGGGCAACCGAACCTCCCATCGCTGGGATCCCCGGGTATGCCAGAAAGGGCTGGCGCTCACGCGACGCTTTTACGGGGACCGGCGGGTGAGCGACTGCATGGTGCGCGCCGGGTTCAAGCGCTGGTACGAGGACGGATTCCCGCGGGGCAAGGATGGGCTTCCGCCTCGCAAGTACTTCAACCGCGGCCGCGACCAGTGGGTGCGCGTTTCTCATGAAGAGGCTGCGCGCATCGTGGCCGCCGCCCTCAAGAACATTGCCGAAACCTACAGCGGGGAAGAAGGCAAGAAGCGCCTGCGCGCCCAGCACTACGACGAAGTCACCATCGAAGCCACCCAGGGCGCCGGCACGCAGACTTTCAAGTTTCGCGGCGGCATGCCCCTGCTCGGCGTGACTCGCGTTCTGGGCCTGTACCGAATGGCCAACGCCATGGCCTTGCTGGACGCGCACGTCCGCAAGGTTGGCCCGGACAAGGCCCTGGGCGCCCGGGGCTTCGACAACTACTCCTGGCATACCGACCTGCCTCCGGGACACCCGATGGTCACCGGCCAGCAGACTGTGGAGTTTGACCTGTGCGCCGTCGAGCACGCGCGCATGGTCGTGGTCTGGGGAATGAACTGGATCACCACCAAGATGCCCGATTCCCACTGGCTGACCGAGGCGCGCCTGAAGGGGACGCGTGTCGTGGTGATCGCATGCGAATATTCGGCCACAGCCTCCAAGGCCGAC
>JAPWUP010000318.1 GCA_028275505.1 Bryobacteraceae bacterium | reverse complement strand
CGCGATCGCGGGGCGAAAGGCGGGCTTCCACATCCCAGTAAAACGAGCACACCCGCTCGGTGCGGTCGCGCATCAGCCAGTCCACATGGTAGCGGCCTTCGCCCAGGTCAAAAGCGCCCTGCAAGTAAGCCTCGCCCTTGGCGTCCGGCTCGATCGGAGGCACGCGAACGCGCTGCATGAAGTAAACCGGTTCGTCGGGCCGCTCCTCCGGCGTGACCCGGAAAATCATCGTGAGGAGGTTCTCCGAACCGGCCAGCTCTTTGAGCGGAATGCTCACCTCGTAGCCAGCATGGAAACGCAGGTCAAATCCCAAGGCGGGCTTTACCGGGATGACGACGCAGGGCAGGTCTTTGCGCGGCTCTTGCAAGCTCAGGATTGCCAGATCCGTGTTGAAGATCCGCACGTTGCCCGCCGGACCGCTCGGGGTGAGCATGATTTGCGCGGGCAACGGCACCGTCGCCACGGCCCAGCCCAGCGCCAGCGCAACCGCGATCTTTGCCGCCGACACGCCTGCCACCTTTGCCCTTCCGCCCGGCGCCCGTCCTCCCAAGGATCCTATCGGCCGAGACGCTTGCCGTGTTCAGGCGCCTTGACAACGAGTCGTTATCATTATAGACCCGTTGTGCGCGTTCAGGAACCGCCAGGGTGGGCCTCAGCGTCACAACCCTGGGGCGCCACCCCCGGAGCCGTGCCCGCAACCGCTGATGTTGGCGTGCGTTCCGCGCGCTTTGGGTCTATGCTAGTGTTCAAGGATCTATGGCATCTCGCAGTGTGAACAAGGTCATTCTCATCGGGCACCTGGGCAAGGACGCCGAGACACGCTACACCACCGGACAGGTGGCCCGCACCACCTTCCCCCTGGCCACCAACTACCGGTACAAGGATCCGCAGACCGGCGAGTGGAAGGAAGAAACCGAGTGGCACAACGTCGTGCTGTGGCGGCAGGAAAACCTGGCCAACTATCTGACCAAGGGGCAGCAGGTCTACGTGGAAGGCCGGATCCAGACTCGCGCCTACGAGGACCGGGACGGACAGAAACGTTACATCACCGAGATCGTGGCGCAGAACGTAGTGCTGCTGGGAGCGCGAGCTCCGGATGTGCCCTCGCCGGAGGAGACGACGGCGCCTGGCACGGGTCGCGCTCCGGTCAAACCTCAAGCTGTGCCGCCTGATGAGCCGTTCCCCGAGGAAATCACGGACGACGACGTGCCCTTCTGAGCGGCGGCACTCCCGTCCTCTCGGCTTCCATCAGCTCGCCTTGGCCCACCGGCCGCTTGTTAAGATGGCAACGAATGGCTTGTCCCTACTTTTACCCTGTCGAGCGTTTGAGCGAGAAGGCGTGGCCCAGGCCGCCGCGGCTGCCGCTGGGCGACCCTTACGCCGGACTGTGCTGTGTGGATCCCCTGCGCGAGTACAGGCCGGATGAGAACATGCTGCGGGAATTGTGCAACCGCGGCTATCCGCGCAACCGCTGCCCTCGCTTCCCCTCCGGGGAGGGTCCCGACATGGTCCGGTTCAGCGTCACCGCCGACCAGGGAGACATCCTGCGCATCTACTACGTGGTGGAGAAAAACGGCAGCCCCATGGAGTACGGCGACATCGAATACGAGGTGGCTACGCGGCGTTTCCGCGCCAACCTCGCCGGCGGCATGCTCGAGCGGCAGGCCCAGGCGTACGCCGAAAGTTACCTGCGGCGCAAAAACGAGCCGCAGGACGATGCCCAGTATCCCAATCGTCGCTGAAAAACAGCTGGCCTATGCAGGAGCACGATCGTCCGGAAACCCCTTTGCCCGGACGCCCGGTCCGGGAGTCCGCTTCCGAGTACGCCGAACTCGCCCTGCCCACCGACGCCAACCGCTTCGGGTTCCTGCTGGGCGGGCGCATCATGCACCTGGTGGACATCGCCGGCGCTACCGCCGCTATGCGCCATGCCCGGCGTCCCGTGGTTACGGCCTCGGTAGACTACATGAGCTTCCTGCATCCCATACGCATCGGACAGCTCGTGATCCTGCGTTCTTCGGTGAACCGCGTCTTCCGGACCTCGATGGAAGTGGGCGTGAAAGTCTTCGTGGAGGACCTGCTCACGGGAGAGCAGCGACACACCTGCTCGGCTTACCTGACCTTCGTCGCCATTGACGAATCCGGCCGGCCAACACCCATACCGCCGGTCATCCCGGAAACCGAGGACGAAAAGCGACGCTACGAAGAAGCCGGTCGCCGCAGGGAGCGCCGCTTGCAGATGCGCAAATAGCGGCCGGCGCGGACCTCAGCTCACCTGGTTGGCTTTGTACATGTACTTGATCGCCGGCTTGTAGACCAGCAGATTGGGCTCGCCCTCCCGCTTGATCTTCAGGCAGAGCTTGTCGTACCACTCGATCGTTCCACGAATCTCCTCGCCATCCTGGAGCACCAACACCATGGGAGTCTTGGCCTGCATCTGCTTGACGTAGTAAAAGTTCTCGGCGTTGGTGTGCTCGGGGGGCGGCGTCTTTTTCGGATGATTATTGCGACGCTGGGCATTCATCGGGTCCTTGGCTTCGACCACGGACGGACGAATGAGCTTGCGATTGACGGTATCCATGCGGCCACTCCCTTGATGAAAGCTGTTTAATTAAAATGCTTACGGCCTTCGCGGCCCTCGCGCAGGGGACTGCGTATGTCGGCTTAGGTCTATGCATAGCACAGACCGCCTCGCCCTGCAACCGGTGTTGCCGGTCCGCTTCACCGACCGGCGGATGTCGGCGTCCCGCCCCCGCGACTCGAGGCGTTCTTGACGTACTTATCGAACCAGTTCAGCATTTCCCAGAGCACGTGCTCGATGGACTCCCGCGCCACGTAACCGTGAGATTCGTGCGGCAGCATCACCAGGCGGACCTGGCCGCCGTTGCCGCGGATGGCCTGATACATCCGCTCAGACTGGATGGGGAACGTACCCGGGTTGTTGTCTGCCTCGCCGTGAATCAGCAGCAAAGGTTCGTTGATCTTGTGCGCGTGAGCCCACGGCGAGACCTTCATGTACAGATCGGGCGCCTCCCAGAACGTGCGCCGCTCGCTCTGGAAGCCGAAGGGCGTCAGCGTGCGGTTGTACGCGCCGCTGCGGGCGACGCCGGCGCGGAACAGGTCGGAATGGGCCAGCAGGTTGGCCGTCATGAAGGCGCCATAGCTGTGCCCGCCCACGCCCACGCGATCCGGATCCGTGACGCCCAACTCCACCGCCTTGTCAATCGCGGCCTTGGCGCTGGAAACGATCTGCTCGATGTAGGTGTCGTTCACCGTGCGGAAATCGCCGACCACCGGCATCGAGGCCCCGTCCAGAATGGCGTAGCCGGCCAGCAGCAGGAACAGGTGCGATGCGCCCATGAACATGGTGAATCGCTGCGGCGAACCGGTGACCTGCCCTGCCGTTGCGGGATCGTCGAACTCGAGCGGGTAGGCCCAGACGATGGTGGGCAGGCGCGTCCCTGGCTTGTAGTCGGGCGGCAAGTACAGCGTAAAGGATAGCGGCACGCCGTCGGCCCGCTTGTAGCGAACCAACTGTTTGCGGATGGTGCGTAACTGCGGCGTCGGATCGGTAAATTTCGTCAAAGCCACAGGCGCAGCCGCCACTCCACCCAGCGTGCGTACGTAATAATTGGGCGGTTCGCTGGGGCTCTCCCGCCGCGTCAGCACGCGCGTCCCGGCCTCATCCAGCAA
>JAPWUP010000317.1 GCA_028275505.1 Bryobacteraceae bacterium | reverse complement strand
TCCGCAATGCGCACGCCTCCGGCTGCGAACTCATCGCCCCAGCGCATGCGGATGATGGTGACGCCTGAGCTCGCCAAACAGTGGCTTGAGGCTAACACCCACAATCGCCCACTGAGCGAAACGCTGGTCATCGCCTACATGATCGACATGCTCGAGGGGCGCTGGCAGTACAACGGCGATGCAATCCGCTTCGACAACATGGGGCGCCTGATCGACGGCCAGCACCGGCTGCGCGCCTGTGTCGAGGCCGGAGTTCCGTTCGAGACCGATGTCGTCACCGGGCTTGCCCCTGAAACCATCCGCACGATTGACATCGGGCGGGCGCGCACGGCTGGCCACATCGCGCACCTCGAAGGCGTCCAGAATGCCGACCTGGCCTGCGCCATCGCGGCAATGGCCGTGTTGCAGCGGTTGTTCTGGAAAAACGAAGGCCCGGCACCCGAAAAGTTCCCCTCGATTGAGAAGAGATAGCCGTGAAACGAGGTACTCCTGAGCATCCCAAAATTCGCGCGCTGGCGCGAAAGCTTAGGATCAATCGGGCGTGGGCAGTCGGCATCATGGAGATGCTCTGGCATTTCACCGCGCAGTACTGCCCGCGCGGCGATATCGGGCGCTATACCGATGACGAGATCGCCGAGGCCTGCGCCTGGCCAGAGGAACGCCCATCCCGAGAGCTGATCGAGACGCTGATCGAGTGCCGTCTGCTCGATGCGCACCCCGAGTACCGGCTCGTGGTTCACGATTGGGCAGACCATGCCGAGGATTCGGTACACACCAGACTCGCGAGGGCGGGCGAGTCGTTCGCCGACGGCCGGCCGCCTCGATCGTCTAGACTCGCAAAGTCTGACCGGCGTGCGCATGCCGAGCGCACGGACGATACACGCCGTGCGCACGCCGTGCGCATGCCGAGCGCACAGCATGCGCATGCCGAGCGCACAGAGAGCGCGCAGTGTGCGCACTGCCATAGCCATAGCCGTAGCCATAGCCGTAGCCATAGCCATAGCCATAGCCAAGCCGTAGCCGATGCCAAGCCACAGCCACTGCCTGAGCCGGAGCCAGAGCCGCAGCAGGCCGAACCGACCGCACCTGATCCGGATCAGCAAACGGCCAGCTCGGCTCTGGATGCTGAAAAGCGCAACAACGGCAGCAGGATCGGCAGGCATCTGGACTGGATCGCTGCTGTTGAGCAGGAGATTTCAGCGGCTGTTGGTCGCCCTCCGCGGCCAGGGTCAGCGCTCACGCTCGCCAGGCAGGCTGCCAGCATGGGCGTCCATCCGCGGTACGTGCTCGGCTGGATCCAGTCCAGGGCCAGAGCCTCGCCACCGCGCAGCGACGGGCTGTTCCTCAAGGCCATTGCCGATCTCCCGGATTGGGTGCGCCGTAATCATGCTCACGACTCACGCTGGGATTTGCGGGAAGCCGTCGCCTGCCCGCGATGCGGCGAGACGGTCTACGCGTTCCGCGATGTCATCGTCCCGTGCCGGTGCGAGACGGATCGCTCCGGCGCGCCGACGATGCGCCAAGCGGCGGAAGTCAAATCCATGGAGTTCATCCGCGAGCACGAGATCACTGAGGTGGCTGCCCGTGACGCCAGCGAAGAGCAGATCTGATCCGGTAAATCTTGCCACGGCACGGGCGATGCGTGCGCTAGGGATCGCCTGGTCGGCCCTTCATGCTGCTGGGTGGTCAGACGAGCAGGCCAAGCCACTTGAGAAAAAGCGCGCGAGGCATGCTGCGATTTGGATCGCAAAGCAGATTGCTCCCGACGTATCGCTGCCAGCCCTTGCGAGGGCCAGCGGTTTATCTGACCACACGACTGTGCTGCATGCGATCAGATCTATCGAATCCTGCAAGGACCGAAGGTTTACTACGCTTGCGAGTACAGCGCTCAGCATCGCAGTTTTATCGCGCCGAGCAGTGACGGAAGACGTAGTCGCCAACATCGGACAGCTGGAAGACTTTCTGTGGGACATGCTTGCGCAATGCAAGCGCATCGAACGCGGGATCCTGCAATTACTCGGAGGCATGAGGCATGAAATGGACCGTATGGGAACTGGAATTGACGCCGTAGGAGTACAGATCTCTGGTGCAGATGGCGAACGGCCACAAGACGCATGGCGGGAGTACTCAGCTACGCTCAGGACAGCCGGATTCCTCGGCACCGCGAAGGGTCCGGAAAGGCGCGCTCGGACAGCGAGTGCTCGACGTGCTGAGGCACGGGCCGATGACGGTAAGGGAGGTAGCGAAAGCGATCGGCCACGATCATGCGAAGACCGGCGCTCTGCTGAGCTACCTGAAATCTCGCGGCGTCCTGGAACTGACACCCGACCTCACATGGCGAATCGCTGCGCAGAGCGGGGATGCGTGATGCCGGCTGCGATGGACGGTTACTGCCGCCACCACTGGGCTATGTTCAGCGATCAGAAGCCATTCGAGAAGCAAGAACCGGTCTCGTCAGGCAAAATGACAGTCAGGACAGGAACCGTCGTCATCACGAGGGCGATCGGGTGAATTCGGAACGAACTTGGCCGATTGTACTCCCGAGCATGCCCAGCGATGCGGCGCTAGTCAGAATCGTCGAGGCCGCGGCTGGATTAGAGCATGGAGCCATTTTCTCATTGCACAGATTCCCGCACATCACTCGTGCCCGCGCGGCTGCTGTGTTGCTGCTGCGAGAGCGGAACCGCTCACTGTCGCATATTGCGAGGGTCCTTCATTTGCACGTCACCACAATATCGCGCTTGGCGCGGGTCTACGGCTGCCATCCCGTGGTTTTGGAGATAGCGGAGCGTGCCCGTACAATAGCACTCGATGCGGCGCGCTCCAATCGAGAACGAACAAGGCAGAGCGCCGCACTTACGGCGATAATCGCGGAAGCGGAGCGGCGCGTCCATTCGGCACAAACCGCTGTAATAGCAGCGCGCCAGGCGCTCCGCGAAGCGATCGAAACGATGGACAATGTTCCTTGCGAGCATGAACGCGATCCAAATTGCTGATGGCGCGTGCAGGAGATGCGGCCTGCGGCGGAAACATCGCGATGCGAGCGATTGCATCGAAGATCTTCGCGAGGTCATATGCGAGCTCCAGAACCAGCTGGAGCGGTCGCGATGCCGCGGGGGGGACCCAAGATGGGGACCGGCAAGGGCAGGCGGTGGCAGCGTGTCCGCAAGTTGATCCTCGCGCGGCAGCCGGTTTGCCCTGATCCATACGGGCTTCACGCCGGGCGAGTGGTACCGACGCAGGAAGTAGACCACATCGTGCCTCATCATGGCCAGCGGGAGCTGTTTTGGGATGCTGCAAACCTCTGGGCGCTCTGCCGCGAGTGCCACGCCGAAAAAACGCGCCGCGAAAAATCGTCTCGCGAAAAACCATCTTCGCCAGAAAATGTTATCGCGGAAAAACAGCCCGCGAAAAATCATTCCCGCGAAAAATGTTTGTCAGAGAATGCAACCGGCGGTAAAATCGGAAATGAGATGCCGGCGATCAACGAGTCCGCGGACGGCCTGACGGAGCGCGTTCCGTACCGCGTGCGACTGGAGGCGCGCGCCCTCGTGCGCGCCATGGCTGGACAAGAGCCTCCGATGCCGGGGCATGCCACGTACCCATGGCGCGTACTGTACGAGGTGGCAGACCTCATGATCGAGGCGGCGTTACCTCGTCTCGCCCGCGAGCAGTGGCTGGAGACGTCTGTGGTTCCTTATAGCGCGGCGACGCGGC
>JAPWUP010000096.1 GCA_028275505.1 Bryobacteraceae bacterium | reverse complement strand
GTGGTGGCTCTGCGCAACGCCCTGCCGGCACGCTGGCTTCGCGCGTTGCGGATCACGCCATACCCCGTGGGAAAGACTCTCGGCCTGCGTTCGTTGCGCACGGCCCTCGAGCGCGCTGGTCTGCGCCCGGTGCGCTGGATGCCGATCAGTCACTGCCCGCGCTGGCCTGCGGTCTGGCTCTGCCGCTGGCTTTCCTCTCGCGGCTGGGCCCACCGGCTGCCCGAGCGGCTTTTGGCTTTGGAGGCGCTTGGGCGTTGGCCGACGCGCTATCTCACCGGTTACTACCTGGCTGTGGAGGCGATCAAGGGGTGAACGACGATGTCCTGATCTGCCGGGTCGAGGCGGGTGCGGGGCCCGAAGGCTGGGTGGTGGTGGATTCCACCATTGCGGGGCGGTCCACGGGCGGCCTGCGCATGTTGCCCGACGTAACCGAAGCCGACCTCCGCCTGCTGGCTCGCGCCATGACGCTGAAGTTCGGGCTGCTCGGCTTGCCCCAGGGTGGCGCTAAGGCGGGCGTCCGGTTCGATCCGGAGGCGCCCGAGCCGGACCGACTCGCCTGTTTGCGGCGATTCGCTCTCGCCATTCGCCCGCTGCTGCGGAACCGTTCCTATTTGCCGCACGAAGATATGGGTACGGACAACCGAACCATCCGGCAGGTGCTGCTGGAAGTCGGCGCGCCGGTGCGCCACCGCGAGCTGCGCGGTCATCGTTCAGGCTACTGGACGGCCTGCGGCGTGTTCGCAGCCGCCCGCGAAGCCTGCCGGACGCTCGGGTGGGAGCTTCGGGACCGGAAGGTCGCCATCGAGGGATTCGGAAAGGTCGGCGGCGCGTTGGCGGACCGGTTTGCGCGGGCAGGCGCGCGTGTCATCGCGATCTCCACCTCGCGCGGAGCGCTGTACTCGGAACGAGGCCTCGACATCCGGCGCCTCGCCGAGCTGGCCCGTCAAGCGGGCAGCGCAGTAGTGGATCGCTATCCGGACGCAGAGCGCTTGCCGCCGGAACGCCTGCTCGAAGTGGATGCCGACCTGCTCGCGCCCTGCGCCCGTCACTATAGCATCCATGCAGGGAACGCAATGCGGGTTCGGGCTCGTCTGATCGTGCCGGGCGCCAATGCTCCGTTGACGCCGGAAGCTGAATCCTTACTGGAAGCTCGTGGCGTGCTGTGCGTGCCTGACTTCCTGGCCAACGCTGGGGGCGCCCTGGGCGGCACGATGGAATTCGCAGGCATGCCCGAGGTGCGGATTCGCAGCATGCTCGAGGAGACGCTGGAACGCCTGACTCGAACAGTCTTGCGCGAGGCGGCCACGCAGGGCCTGACGCCGAGGCAAGTTGCCGAGGCAGCGGCGCTCGCGCGCCATGCCGAGATCCGGAGACATGCCGACCGACCTGGCCCGGGAAGTCGCTTGCTGGAAGCGGCGCTCGAACTCTACCGGCGCGGGCTGATTCCCGCGATGCTGGTAGGCAGGCTGGCCCCCATCTACTTCGTGCGGCTGGCCCGGCGTCAACTCCTGGCGCCCACGGGGGATTCGACCAGCGAGAACAAGTACTGATTGAGCATGCCGTCTACGCGGTCCAGGCGCACCCGGATCCTGTCGCCGACTTGGAAGGCGCGGCGGGTCCGGCGTCCCACGATACGCCGCGTCGAAGCCTCGTAGCCGAACCGATCGCCCGGCAGCGCTTCCACGGGCACCAGTCCTTCCACGAAAAGGTCGTCCAGCTCAACCGCGAGGCCGGCCTTGGATGTGCTGATGACGAGCGCATCAAATTCCTCGCCCAGCCGCTCCGCCATGAACTTAAGCTTCTTCCACTCCACGAGTTCACGTTCGGCTTCGTCGGCGCGGCGCTCGGATTCCGAGCACTCCTGCGCGATGGCAGCGAGCGTTTCTTCGTCCAGCGGCGGCGGAGCGCCCTCCAGGGTTGCCGCCAGGATGCGGTGGACGATCAGGTCGGGATAGCGCCGGATGGGCGAGGTGAAGTGGGTGTAGGCGGTGGAGGCCAGCGCGAAGTGACCGCGATTTTCCGCGCTGTAACGCGCCTGCTTGAGCGAGCGCAGCATCAGGTAGCTCAGGATGCGCTCTTCCGGTTTGCCTTCCAGTTGAGTCACCAGCTTCTGATACGCACGCGAGGAAATCTCCATGCGCCGGTCGGCTACCAGGATGTCCTTGCGCAGCTTGCGCCCGTCGCGGGTGCGAACCACTTGCGGGAAGCGTTGCATGCGTACGGGGCCGCCCAGCAGCGAGTAACCGAAGTGGGCCGCGATTTCCTCGAACTCGGCTACTTTCTGGGGATCCGGCGGTTCGTGGATGCGGTACAGCGCGGGCACGCCCGCCGCCTCCAGATGTGTGGCCACGGCCTCATTGGCCGCCAGCATGAACTCCTCGATGATGCGGTGCGCGATGTTGCGCGGGGCCTTGCGAATCCCCGTCATTTCGCCCCATTCGTCGAACTCGATGAGGGGCTCGGGCAGGTCGAAATCAATGGCTCCGCGGCGCATGCGGCGGCGGTTCAAAATCAGGGCCAGCTCGCGCATGAGCTCGAAGCGCTCCACCAGGGGCGCATAGCGACGGCGCAACCCCTCGTCCCCTTCGAGCAGCAGGTGGACGTTGGTGTAGGTCATGCGCTCCACGCTGCGGATCACCCCGCGCACGAAGCGCTGGGAGACGATCTCGCCGGTGTGGTCAATCTCAAGCAAGACGGAGAAGACCAAACGGTCCACGCCCGGCTTGAGCGAGCACAACTCGGTGGAAAGCTCGAGCGGGAGCATGGGGATGGCGCGGTCCGGGAAGTAGACGCTGTTGCCGCGCAGGCGCGCCTCCCGGTCAATGGCCGTGCCCGGACGGACGTAGTGGCTGACGTCGGCGATGTGGACGTGCAGGATGTAGTTGCCGTTGGGCGCGCGGTCCACCCAGACGGCGTCGTCGAAATCGCGCGCGGTCTCTCCGTCAATGGTGACCACGTCCAGCCCGCGGAAGTCCACGCGACCTTCCAGATCCGCCGGGCGGACGGCGACGGGCATGGCCGCGGCTTCCTCGAGCACCTCGGGCGGGAAGCGGTGGGGCAGGTGATGCTTGCGGATGATGACCTCGACGTCCACGCCGAAATCGCCAGGGCGGCCGAGGATCTCGATCACGCGGCCGACGCCCGGACGGTTGTCCCGCGGGAACTCGATCAGCTCGACGTTGACGATCTGGCCATCCAGCTCAGCGGGCTGGCGGGGCCGCGTCGGCTGCGCGCCGATCCGATCCACGCCGAGCGAGCGCTCGGGCAGCTCCATGCCGGCGGGGATCCGGATGCGCTGCTGGATACGGTCATCGTGGGGGATTACGTAGCAGCCCCGCGGGCCGGCACGAAACTCGCCCACCACGGTGGGATGAGCGCGATGCAGCACGCGCACGATTTCGCCCTCGGCGCGACCATCCGCCGAGCGGCGCGTGATCCGCACCAGCACCTTGTCGCCGTGCATGGCCCGTGCGGCAGCGTCCGGAGGGATGAAGACGTCGCCGCGAATCCCCTCCACCGGTTCGTCTGCGATCAGGAACCCGTAGCCATCGCGGTGCATGTGCAGGCGGCCGGTGCGGAACTCCTGACTGCGAGAGGGGACGACGTAATAGCCCGGACGCACCTCGAGCAACCGCCCACGCGCCACTAGCCTCTCGAGCGCCGCTTCGAGCTGCTCGCGGGCCTGGCCGCGGGCGCCGGTTTCGCGCACCAGTTGCTTGAAGCCGGCACGCCCGTGGGGCTGGCGCGCGATGTGCGCCACGAGTGCCTCATCGTTGAGCAACCTTCTCATGCGCCCCCTAATTCCAGTGTACCGCCCTCTCCGTTCTTCCAGCCACTTTGACGCGCCAACGGTGCGCTTGCTGCACGCCGCCCGGGTTGGTGGATCTCCGGCATGCCGGCGTTTTCAATGAATGATCTGCGCCCGGAAGACGTACAGCCGCGTGGCGGGGTCGCGGTAGACGGCGGGGCTCACGCCGGCCTTGCGCGCCAGGGCTTCGAAGAACTGATCCGCGTTCCAGTTGCGCTCGGTGGCGACCTGGGGCAACAGCAGCCCGTGGTGGATGCCGCACTGCAACAGGGCGCCATGCTCGTTGACGCGGAAAGCCGAGCGATCGGGGATGCGCTTGAACGGGGAGAGCACGGAGATTTCGATGTCGAGTCCCGTTTCGTCGGGCGCCACGGGAGGGAAACGCGTGTCATCGAGCGCAGCGGCGAGGGTCATTTCCGGCACGGTGCGCGCGAGCGGTTCCAGCGCGGCCCGACGGCCCACGCAGCCGCGCAATTGGCCGTCCTTGTGCAGGGTGACGAACGCCGCCGCGCGCCGCTGCAATGCAGGCGTTCCGCCCTCGGGCAGGATGGGACGACGCTCGCCCGTTCGCTGGTAATGCGCCAAGGTCCGTCGTGCGCTCTCCAGCAGCGCGGCCTGATCCTCCGGCCCGAGCAGAAACGCCGAATAAGGGAAGTAACCGAGCGCGGCGTAGCTGACCGAATGCCGGAAATCGCCTGTGATCTCGCCGGAGGTTTGATAATCCAGCGTCTCCTGGAAAATCTCGTCATCCCGCTCCAGCAGCCGCAGGGTGGCCAGGAGCAGGCTGATGGGTTCATAGCCGCAAAGGGTGGCGCCGGTGGTCCGCAGCGTCTCCAGAAACAGTTCCGGACGCAGGCTTCCGGCAGCTTCCATCAGGCTTTCATCTAGATCACGTAGCCGGTCGGCGATCCAAGCGTCGGCCGGGAACGGCTCGTAGTGGAACGACCTGCCGTAGTGGGTGAAGTCGGAACTGGCCAGGATGACCGTCCGGGAATCCATCAGTTCAGCCAGGGCGTGGGCTGCCTGCTGGCGCACGGCGGGATCTACGTGTCCCACGTAAATCGGGAGCAGCAGCGAGGCAGGCGCCACGCGGTTCAGGAAGGGCAGCTGGATTTCGACGGAGTGATCGCACAGGCTGGCTTCAGGAAGAAAGCCGAACTCCGGGCGGTTGACGAGATGCACGGCGAGCTCCCGGTCAATCAGGATCTCGCCCAGCGGCGTGCGGATGGCTTCAATTCTGGGAATCCAGAGACCGGGAGGGGCGCCGCGATGACAGAATCCGAGCAGGATGATTCGGCGGGGCGCCATTGGTTCGATGTGCCGGTAGACAGCCGCGGCCACGACGCCCGAATAGACGATCCCGGCATGCGGGACAACGAAGGCGAGCGCCCCCGGCATCAGATAGGGCCCCGTCCGCTGCCGGGAGTCAGCAAACACGCGATCCAGCAGATCGCGGAGCTCCGAGGGATCGTCGGGATACCAGGATCCGGCGTAGGGGGAATCGTGAGAGATAGCCGCGGGCATGGCGCACCCTCCAGGCGAACCGGCATCGGACCGGTGCGCCTCCTTCACGTGTATTGTAATGCGTGCACTCGGCGAAGGCGAGCAGTTTTCGGGCGTCGCTGCCTTGTTTCCCTCGGGGCCTCGGCAGGCTGGTGTAGACTGGGACAGTTCAGGGGGCAGACGACGCGGGCCGCGTACGCCGTGGTCGGTCCCCGGAAGCGAGAGGCTTTATGACGAGGAGACGGGCATTTCGTTTCGGCTTTTATGGTCCCGCGCTGGCGGCGATTCTCTTGCTGGTCGTTCAGGGCGGTGCGTTGAGCTTTCAGGGAAGCTCGCCGCTCCCGGCTGCGCCGGGGCCGTATCCGGATCGGATCATCCTCACATGGTCGGCGGATCCGTCCACGACGATGTCGGTCACCTGGAGGACCGATACCACCGTCAGCGAGGCGTTCGCGGAGATTGCGGAAGCGGACGACGGCCCGGATTTTGGCAAGAAAGCTCGGCGCGTTCAGGCCACCACGGAACGTTACGAAACCAACACGGGGCCGGCCCACAGCCACAGCGTCACATTCACGGGCCTGCGACCCGGGGGCATCTACCTCTACCGGGTAGGTGCCGGCAAGCACTGGAGTGAATGGAACCAGTTCAGAACCGCCGGTCGGCCCGGCGAGCCGCTGACGTTTCTGTATCTCGGCGACGTGCAGAGCGAGATTTACTCGCTGTGGTCGCGTGTAATCCGGCGGGCCTTTGCCGCCGCGCCGGACGCCCGATTCATCGTTTACGCGGGGGATCTGATCAACAACAACGACCGCGACGAACAATGGGGCGAGTTCCACGCGGGGGCCGGCTTCATCCATCGTATGCTGCCCGTACTGGCGGCGCCCGGCAACCACGAGTACAGTTTGTCGGATCGGCGAATCAGCGTGAACTGGCGGCCGCAGTTCACCTTCCCGATGAATGGCCCGACCGGGTTGGAAGAAACCTGTTATTACCTCGATATCCAGGACGTCCGGCTCGTCGTGCTCAATTCGGTGGTCCATCGAAGCGAGCAAGCGGGCTGGCTGGAGAAAGTCCTCTCCGGTTCGTCCCATCGGTGGAAAATTGCAGTGTTCCACCATCCCATCTACTCGAGTGCGCGCGGGCGCGACAACAAGGAGCTGAGGGAACTCTGGCAGCCGCTGTTTGACAAGTACGGCGTGGACCTGGTCCTGCAAGGCCACGACCACACGTATGCGCGCACCGGTCCGCGGCGCTTTGACGGTCCGGCCCGCGACGGGGGCGGCACGGTCTACGTCAATTCCGTGAGCGGCGCCAAGATGTACGCGCTGGATCCGCACGACGTGTTCGAACGCGTGGCCGAAGACACCCAGCTGTTCCAGGTGATTCGCATTGAAGGCGACCGGCTCAGTTTCGAGGCGCACACGGCCACGGGCACGCTCTATGATGCCTTCCAGTTGCGGAAACGGGCCGACGGCAAGAACGAGTTTCGGTCCCTGGCTCCGGCATCGGCGCCGCGCCGCCGGAAGGCCGCCTGAAGGGGCGCCCAGGGTGGCAGCCGGAAGCTAGGCCTCGCCTTCGGGAGGCAGGTCCGCTGCTTCCTCAGCGGCAGCCGATCCTGCTTCTTCGGCTTCTCGGATCACGCGCAGGGCCTCGTCGTAGTGGGCGCGTGGCACCCGCACTTCGTAGGGGAGGCTCGGGATGGGGCCCGGGCTGACCAGGAGAGAGGGGATCCCTGCCGCTTCGAGCAAGCTTTGGACCGCGGAAGCCTGCATCTCGGCGTTGTGCGCGTCGGAGCTGAACACCGTCACCAGATCCAGCTCGTGGGAGGTGTCGAGGGGTTCCGGGGTTTCCTCGCGGGAGGCGAGGATTTGCTCGGCCCGCTCCGCTTCGTGGGCGGGAACCCGAACTTCATACGTGCCCGCAGCCACGCCAGGCTCGGCAGCGGAATGAATCTCGGCGGTAAGGCCAGCTTCACGCAGCAGCTCACACACTTCGAGCGCTTGCTCACGAGCGCCCGGATCCACGCCTCGGAAGACCGTTAACCAATCCATGTTCCCAGCTTATCCTGCCACGCACTCCGCCGCAGCGGCGCCGTGCGATACAGTAGGTATTGCTATGGCGAGCAAAAGAATTCTGATGCTGGTGGGCGATTACGTCGAGGATTACGAGGCAATGGTGCCTTTCCAGGCCTTGCAGATGGCGGGACACACGGTTCACGCCGTCTGCCCGGGCAAAAAGGCGGGCGAGAAAGTTCGCACCGCCGTCCACGATTTCGAGGGCGATCAGACCTACAGCGAGAAACCCGGCCACAATTTCACGCTGAACGCCAGTTTCGACGAGGTTCGCGTGGAATCCTATGATGCGCTGGTCATACCCGGAGGGCGTGCACCCGAGTACCTTCGTCTGAATCCGCGCGTACTGGAGATGGTGCGCCATTTCGCGCAGGCAGGCAAGCCGATTGCCGCCATCTGTCACGGACTGCAAATTCTGACGGCGGCGGGCGTCCTGGAAGGGCGCAGCGTCACGGGTTACCCGGCCGTGGGACCCGAAGTGCAGCGCGCCGGCGCTACCTGGGTCGAGTGCGCCGTGGATCAAGCCTGCGTGGACCGGAATCTGGTGACTGCGCCTGCCTGGCCGGCCCATCCGCAGTGGCTTGCCAGGTTCCTGGAAGTCCTCGGCAGCAGGATCCAGCCGTAAGTTCTCAGGCGGTCGCGATCTTCCAGCTCCGGTATTGGAGCCATGCGCCCGCGATGGCTACCAGGGAGGCGAGCGTGAGCGCAAGCGCCCAGCTCAAGGAGTAAGGCCCGCGCACGTAGTGAACCCAGCCGAAGAAAAAGCCGCGTACGAGGACCACGAAGACCAGAAGGGACCACCCGAGGAAGAATACCGCCGCCCGGTTCCGGGTGGCCAGCCACACCGCGGTCAGCCCCACCAGGCCGCCCGCCAGCAACGTCCAGCGCAAGGGTTCGTCCCGCCAGGGCAGGAGGGCGAGGTCGAGGCTGTGTGAGCCGCTCAGCCAGGATACCAGGGCCATCACGACCATGACCAGCGAAAGAACACCGTGAAACAGGTAACTGTACAGGCGCAGGAGAGCAACAAGGAAGCTCAAGGCATCAACCTCCGAGAGACAAACGCATCATTTTAGCGCACGGACAAGTTCGCTCGCTGCTACAAGCGCCGCTTTCTCGCAGGGCAAAACTCAGCTTGCGGCCCGGGCGACGGGGCCGATCCGTGACTTTGCAATCGCCGGCGTTTCCTGTTCGTGCTCCGGCAATGGCTCCGTCGGCGTCAGATACAGCCGGGTCAAGCCGTCTTTCAGAATTTCAAAAGCTGATTGCGGATCGTCTGCGTACTGGAACAGTTCCAGATCGGAAGGGCTGATCATGCCGTAGCGCACCAGAGCGTCGAAATTGATAATTTCCTTCCAGTAAGCCGAGCTGTAGAGCACGATGATGATTTTCTTGGCCAGTTTCTGGGTCTGAGCCAGCGTGAGAAGCTCGAAGAGCTCATCCATGGTGCCGAAGCCGCCGGGGAAAACCACCAGGGCCTTGGCCATATAAGCGAACCAGAACTTGCGCATGAAGAAGTAATGGAATTCGAAACATAGCTCGGGGGTGATGTAGGGATTGGGCAATTGTTCGGAAGGCAAGCCGATGTTCAGGCCGATGCTTTTGCCGCCCGCCTCCCAGGCTCCGCGGTTGGCCGCCTCCATGATGCCCGGTCCGCCGCCAGTGCAGATCACAAACCGCCGGCTGGTGTTTTCCAGCGACTCGGACCACTCGGTCAGCATGCGCGCCAGTTGCCGCGCCTCCTGATAGTAATGGCCCAGCGGCCCGTCCTCCCGAATCCGCGCCGAACCGAAGAACACAATCGTATCGCGGATTTTCTCGCGGCGAAAATGCGAGTAAGGTTCCAGATATTCGGAAAGGATTCGCAAGGGACGCGCGTCCGCGCTGTCCAGAAACTCTTCATTCTTATACGCGACCTTGTGGTCGCAAGGCTGGTGCAACCGTGCCATCTCTTAGCCTTCCTGCGACGTCGCCTCGGCTTGCCCGCCGGCGATCTGGCGTTCGAGCTCTTCGAGCCTCCTTTTCAATTCTCTCATCGTCCGAAGCATTTCGGGAAGTTTAGGGAAGGCCGTTACCGCGCGGCGCCACTGGGCGGCGTCGAAGGCGGGGGATCCCGCCACCGCCGCTCCCGGCGGCACGTCTCCTCCGACGCCGGCCTGGGCATACACGACCGCACCTTCGTGAATGGTGAGGTGTCCGGACGCGCCTGCCTGGCCGGCCATCACCACGTTACGCTCCAGAGTCGTGCTTCCCGCCAGGCCCACCTGGGCGCAAAGGATGCAGTTCTCGCCGACCACGCAGGCGTGGCCGACTTGCACCAGGCTGTCAATCTTGGTTCCTCGCCGGATGCGAGTTTCTCCCACGGTAGCGCGGTCAATCGAGCACAGCGACTGAATTTCGACGTCGTCCTCGATCACGGTGATGCCCGACTGCACGATCTTGTAATGCGTGCCGTCAGGGCGGTGGGCGAAACCGAACCCGTCGCCGCCCACCACCACGCCGTTGCCGAGCGTGACGCGGTTGCCGATCTGGCAGTATTCGCGCACCACGGCGTGGGAGTGCGCGCAGAAATCATCGCCGATGCGGGCGCCCTGGTAAATCACCACGTGAGGATAAATGCGCGCGTTGCGCCCGATGACGACGTCTTCTCCGATGAAGACGAAGGGGCCCACGTAGGCGTTCTCGCCGATGCGGGCCGAGGGAGCGATCCAGGCCCAGGGATGGATGCCGGGCGCGGGTCGCGGCGGCTGGTAAAAGAGTTCCAGAGCGCGGGCAAAATCCAGGTACGGATTCGAGGAGACCAGACAAGCGATGGGGCGATCGCGGACCGGCTGGGAGACCAGGATCGCGGCCGCGCGCGTGTGACGCACTTTCGGCGCATACTTCGGGTTAGCCAGGAAGGTTAGCTCCGTGGGGCCGGCCTGTTCGATGCCGGCCACGCCGGTGATCTCGATCTCGCCGTCCCCGATCAGTTCGCAACCCAGATATTCGGCAATTTCGCGCAGCTTCATATCCTGCTCCGCCTCCTGCGGGCCAGCGGCCTGCGCTCGATGCGAAAGGCCGCGCCCTGCTGACAGGGTACACTTGAATTGATGCGGATCGCCATAGGGCTTGTCTGGCTGACCGGCGTGCTTGCGGCTGGCCAGAGCGCCGGATCGGGCGAAATCCAGAAGGCGATCGAAGAATTCAAAGCCCAATCCCGCATGCTCGGGCTGCGCGAGGAAGCCAGGCGGCAGCAGCGTGCGCCGCAGCGCACGCGGTGGCACGGAAGGGTGTTCGAAAATCTCCGCAATGACGCGCTGGACGCCATCCCCCACGAGGTGCGGCAGAGAGGCGGGACGAAGTCCATGCTCCGCCGCAATCAGTTCGGGTTCAATCTTGCAGGTCCTCTGGTAGTGCCGCGGATTTATCATGGCGGGCGGCGTACTTACTTCTCGATCTCATACGAGGGGATGCGCGAGAAAATCGCGCGCTCGTATCTTCGAACGATCCCGACGCTGCCGGAGAGGACCGGGGACTGGTCCGAAACCGTGGACCAGGCCGGCAATCCGCTGCCTATCTACGATCCCCTGACGACGCGCGCCAATGCCGCTTTCGACGCCCGCCAGCCTGTGAGTCGCGAGAATCTGGAATATTTACGCGACCCGTTCCCGGGCAACCGAATTCCGGCGGTGCGGCTCGATCCGGTCGCCCAACGCGCCCTGCAGTTTTATCCCCCGCCGAATGCCGCTGTGGGGCCGTTCTTCCGTAATAATTACTTCATCCACAGCCCGGAGACGAACACGGCGGATGGGTGGATCGGCAAGTTCGATCACTCGCTGGCCGAAAGTCACCGCTTCAGTCTAAGTTTTTCGCTTTCCAATGGCTTTCAGGGACCTGCGCCCTGGTTTCCGACCGCCGCCAATCCGGCGGCGCCGGAGCGGGAGTTTCGCAACCGGCGCGGTTCACTGGAGCACGTCTACACCATTTCTCCCCGGTCGGTCAACTCCCTGAGTTTTGCGGCCTCTTCAGACGCCTCCACGGCGGGGGCCAGCAACCGGCGGACGTTCGCGCGCGAGCTAGGACTCAACGGGGTGGAGGGTGAAGGTTTTCCCTATTTCCGTTTTTCGCCTTACCTGTCCATGGGGAGAGCCTACCCGCTTTCACGCACGGCGCGGAACGCCTACCACTGGGCGGAAAACTTTTCCACCCGACAAGGGCGGCATAACCTCCAGATTTCGGCGAATTACAACACGGGCCAGGTCAACACTTACTATCCGCAGTATCCCGCAGGCACGTTCCGTTTCGGCGCCGGACTTACCAGCCTGCCCGGGATCGTAAATACCGGTCACGCGTTTGCCAGTTTCCTGCTGGGCCTGGCGGAATACGCCGAGCTCAGCATCGTTGGGTCGCCCTCTTACTTCCGATCCAGCGCCGCGAATGCGACGCTGCGGCACACCTGGGAAGCCTCGAGCCGCCTCACGCTGCACTGGGGAGTCAATTTCGACTTGCAGACGCCGCGGGTGGAAAAGTACGACCGTCAAACGACCGTGGACCTCGATGCGATCAATCCGGCCAACGGGCGGAAGGGAGCCCTGATCGTAGCCGGGAGGGACGGCGTGGGCCGGGCTTTCCAGCCGGTGCGCGCCAAACTGGAGCCTGGCGCCGGCCTGGCCTGGACTCCGTTGGGGAACACCAAGACGGTCGTGCGCGCCAGCTTTGCACGAGCCTATGCTGCCATTCCCATTTACTCGGCGCAGTGGGGAACTCAGGGCTTTAACGGTACGCCGACTTATATCTCACCCAATGTTCAACTGGCGCCGGCGCTGCGTCTGGCGGACGGCGTGCCGCCGCCGGCGCGGCCGCTTCCCGACCTCCGCCCCGACGCAGCCAATGATACGGTAGCGGATCTTATGGACCGCAGCTCGCGCCAGCCCGTCTACCAGTCTGCTTCCTTAAGCCTGGAACACGAGGCTCCTGGTGCCGTTGTAGTGACGCTGGGCGCGGCTTATTCGGGCGGGCGCGATCTGCTGGTCGGCAACTGGGCGGCCAATCCCAACGCGATCCATCCCGACGCCTTGCGGTTCCGGGACCAGCTCAACGACGAGCAGTTCAACCGCAGCCTGCGACCCTACCCGCAGTACAAGGGCTTCGACGTTTATAGCTCCTGGCCGCTGGGACGCTACCAGCGGAATGCCGGTTTCCTGCGGGTGGAAAAGCGCGCTTCGCACGGCTTGACCTTGAGCTTCTACTACGAAGTGTCAAAGCAACTGGACGATTACTCCGGACCGTATGGGCGTCAGGACCACTTCAACCGGCGCAACGAGTGGTCTCTGACGGCTTACAACCGCCCTCATACCCTGTCGTTGAGTTGCATTTATGATCTGCCTTTCGGCGCCAACAAACCGTTGTTGAGCTTCCCGGATTGGCGGCGACATCTGGCCGATGGGTGGTCGGTGAGCCTCATCTCCACCTACTCAAGCGGCGAGCCTCTGGCCTTGCGGCCGCAGTTCAATAACACGGGCGGCGTTTTGGACACGCTCAACGTGGATGTGGTCCCGGGCGTGAACCCCCGGGTCAGTCACCCCGGCCCGGCGCTCTGGTTTAACCCCCTGGCCTTCGCGCACCCGGCAGATTTCAGCATGGGCAACGCTTCGCGTACGCACCCGTTTTTGCGCAATCCATCGAATCAGAATCATGACCTGGCGCTGACCAAGCGGTTCGCCGTGGGGCGGGATCGAACGCTGGAGTTCACGGCCACCGGGTTGAACTTCATCAATCACGCAAACTGGGAAGACCCGGATCCCGTGATTGGTCCAGCCAATGCGCCCAACGTGAATGCGGGGCGCATCATCGGATCGAGGGGCGGGCGAATCATCCAGCTTGGCTTGAGGTATAGTTTCTGATGCCGCGCGGGATCCTGGCGGCGATTTGCGCCCTCGGGCTCATGGGAGCGGACGCGCCCCGGGTGCTCCGCGTGCCGGTGTGGACCGAGGCTCGCGACGGGGAAGCCCGTGAGCTTTCCCCCGCTTCCCTGAAGGTCCTCGCAGGAGGAGGATCCGGACGCGTGATTCGCGTGTTGGGACCCACCGACGAACTGCTGCTCGTGCTGGCGCTGGACCTGACCGAGGAGCTGAGCCTGGCCGAACTCGCCAAGGAAGCGCTGGCCGAGGAGATTGCAAAGCTCCCGCCCAACGTTTACATCGCCGTGCTGCGAGCCCAGGACGGACTCAAGGTTCTCGCCGACCCCACCAATGAGCGCGAGCCGGTATTGCGCGTTCTGCGCGAGTTACCCGTGGCGGGTAAGGCGGGACTGCTGGAGAGCCTGCCCACCGCTCTGCGACTTACCGACGCCGTTCTCGCCAGAAGCGCCGTGCGCGTCGCCCTCGTCTATGTCACGGACTCCAGCATTTATAACTACCGCGATGACTACATCAACCCGGTGATCAATTACAGCGATCAGCACGATTTGAGCCGGCGGTTCCCGGAGGGATTGATCAAGGAGAAAATTGCCCGCCTGGACCGCCAGCTAGCTCCCTTCCAGACGCCGCTTTATGTCATCCACCTGAATTACCGCAGCGACCGTCTCAACGAAGCCTACCAGTCAGGCCTGATGCAACTGGCTTCGGCGCTGGGCGGCGAAAGCCGGTTCTGCCGGAGCCGTCAGGAGATTCCCGAAGCTGTGCGGTCGGTTTTCACCCGTATCCTGCGCATGCATCGCGTGGATGTGGAAGCGCCGGCGCGGGTGGCGGACCGCATCCAACTCCAGTTGGAGAGCGACCTGGGACCGCTTTCCTACCGGAACCGTTTCCAGTTATCGAGGTGAGTCCATGAACCGCGGCTCCCGATCCTTCCCGGTTCGGAGGATCGCCATCGTGGCGTCCTTCCTGGCGGCCGCGGGATTGGTGCTGGCGGTCATCCAGCAATCCCGCCGCCAAAGCCAGCTCGCGCTCCGCCTTGCCGCCGCCGAAGCCGAGAAGCAGAAACTGCTCGGCGAGCGGGAAGCGCTGGCGCGCGAAAATGAAACGCTGCGGGCACGCCTGGCGGAACTCGGCGAGCAACCGCCGCAGCCGCCGGCGCCGGGCCGAAGCACGGTTCCGGCGTCCAACCTCGAGCAGGCGCGCCTGATCATCAAGTTGCAGCAGGATCTCCAGGCAGCCCAGCGCGCGATCACTGAGGCTGAAGCCAAAGCGCACGAGCTGGAGGAAAAGCTGGCCGAACTCAGGGAACAGAACAAGGTCCTGAGTGCGGCTCTGGAGGAATCCAGGGACAAACTTGCCAGTCAGTCGCGGGTGCTGGAAGCAATGCAGGCGGAGCTGAAGAGCCGGAACGATCGCCTGGCGCAATTGGAGACGACCAATCTTGTCCTGCACAAACAGAACCGGCAGGCCGCGGAAGAAGCCGCGCGGCTCAAGGCGCTTGTGAACGAACTGGAAGAAATCAACCGGCGCCGCGAAAATACGTTGAACAGTATCTTGCGTCGCTATCGGGAACTGACCGACCAACTGCGCGGCCTCACTGCGCGAGCAGACCGAACCTCGGAAGCCGCAGCGGCCGAGGCGCCAGAGCTCTCACGTCTTTCGAACTCCCTGGCGGCTGCCGAGGACGAGTTACGCCAGCTCAGCAACCTGAACGCTCAGGCTGCCCGGTTGCAACGCAAGCTCTCCGGCCCCTGATCGCTACTTACGGACCGACCTCAGCCACCAATGTAACGGACGCGTGGACCTCGATTGCTCCCGCCTCGACGGGCGTGGTGGGCGCGGCCACCTCCGCTGCCCGCGCCATGGCGATTTCCCGCATGGGACGAAACGAGGGCGCGGGCGTCTGTTCGATGGAGACGATGCGGAGAATTTTGAGGCCTGCGGCCGCCGCCATGGCCTCAGCATTCGCGCGCGCCTTCTGCGTAGCTTGTCGCAGCGCTTCCAGCCGCACCGCATCCTCGTCCCGCAGCAGGAAACGCAAACTGTGAATTGTGTTGGCCCCGGCCTGCGTGGCGGCGTCAATCAGGCTGCCCAGTCCCTCCAGATCGCGACTCTCGATCAGCACGATGTTGGTGGCGGTGTAACCCGTGATCTCCGGCTTGCCTCCCTCGCGCGGGTAGCGGTAGTTGGGCACCAGCGAGTAAGTGGCAGTCCGGATTTCGGCTTTCCGGTCGAGTAACTTGCGCAGGCGCGCAAGCACGGCCTCCAACTGCGCGGCATTCTGGGCAGCGGCGGCCTGGGC
>JAPWUP010000316.1 GCA_028275505.1 Bryobacteraceae bacterium | reverse complement strand
TCCGCAGGACGCTAGCAGAGATACCGTGCGTGCACATCAGCCGCGGGTAGTAAGTGAATTAACTTAAATGAATCCGGCAGTTTCATATCGTAGGTAGGCATGTCGGGCATATCCACCGGAGACTTGCGCTCCGGTGAAAACACTATGACAATGTAAGTTTGGCCTGCGAATTCTCAGGTTCCTTTCTTCGTCCGATAAGCAGGGACAGGCCAGCAAAAAAGCCAACGTTTCCGCCGGCAGGGAGGTCACATGGGAACTTCGACGGTCCGGAACGCGATGCGCTGTTTCGTCGCGCTCTGTGCGGTCGGATTGCTATCATCCGCTCAGACCAACTCGTCCGGGTTGGGTCCGAATCTCCTGAGCAACCCGGGGTTCGAGCAACTGGGCAGCAACGGCAAGCCCGCAGGTTGGTACGACAACGGTTTCACTGTGGACCGTGTGGTGCGGCGCAGCGGTGCCGTCAGCTTTCGGCTCACCGACGCTCATACCATTCCGTACGCCCAAAGCGCGGGCACGGAGCTGAATCTGCCCAAAGGCACTTACTACATCGGTGGCTGGATCAAAACAGAGAGGCTGGCAGCCACGCAGGGGAGCGGGGTAAGGATTTGCCTGCGAGCGCCGCCCTCCTATCCCTGGACAATCGCCGTGGGCTGCACGGCGATCGTTCAAGGCACGGCTGACTGGCGCTACTTGTCGAAATCGGGGATCGTTGTGAGCCAGGACACCAAGGCGGCGGTGGTGCTGGAGGCGTACGGCGAGCCCGACGGGACCGCGTGGTTCGACGACATCGAGCTGCGGCCCTTGCTCACGGACACGACGCCGCCCCTCATCAGCAGCATCGCCGTGAGCAACCTGACGGGCACGAGCGCTACGATTACTTGGCGCACGGACGAGCCTGCCGACACGCAGGTGGAATACGGCACGAGCACCAGCTACGGTTCTCAAACTCCTCTCGACAGTGCACTGGCTACTACGCATCAGGTGACGCTATCGGGCCTCAAGCCCGCGACCACCTATCATTTCCGTGTGAAAAGCCGCGATGCGGCAGGGAATCTGGCCGTTTCCGCCGACCAGACCTTCACTACTCTGGACACGATCCCGCCGGTGATATCGGCTTTCGTCGTCACTTCCGTAAGCACGACGACGGCCACCCTCACCTGGGTCACGGATGAGCCGGCTGACACGCAGCTCGATTACGGGACAACCACGGCCTACGGCGCGCAGTCGCCGCTCGATTCACGACTGGTAACGGCGCACTCCGTGACGCTGAGCGGGTTGCTCCCCGGCGCCACCTATCATTGCCGGGCGCGCTCGCGCGACGCAGCGGGCAATCTGGCGCTCTCGCCCGACCTGGTCTTCCAGACCGCCGCTACCACCACCACGCTGAGCAAGGTAGGCGGGTTGACCGCATACCCGCAAGGTCAGCTCGGCGCCAACCTCCTGGTGAACGGCAGCTTCGAGACGGCCGGGACCAACGGCAAGCCCATGGGCTGGTATGACAACGGCTTCGTCATGGACACGAGCGTGGCCCGCACGGGTCGCGCCAGCTACCGGCTTACCGACGCGCAACTGATCCCGTATAGCCAGGCTGCTTCGCAAGAATTGCCTCTCAAGAAAGGCGTTTACGAGTTCCGCGTTTGGGTCAAGCTGAACAACCTGGCAGCTGTGCAGGGCGGCGGGGTCCGGGTGTGCTTCTCGGCCCCACCCTCTTATCCGTGGAAGCTCGTCCGCGCCTGCACTCCGACGGTCAAGGGGACCTCGGACTGGCAGCAACTCAGCCTCACCAAGATCGTTCTACCCGAAGATGCGACGGCTTCCCTGTCGCTGGAAGCCTACGGCGAGCCGGACGGAACGGCCTGGTTCGACGATGCCGAGGTTCGTCGCGAGGAGCTGCCCTTGAGCGTGTTCATGCTCTACCCGAACTATCGTGGTCTGCTGTTCGACGACCAGTCGCAGACAGCGCGCTTCGAGATCACCGTGGAGGCCCCGGCGGGTACGGCGCTTTCTAACTATCAGGTTGCGGCCTCGCTGACCGATGAGGCTACGGGCCAGGTCCTGCGCCAAGCCTCTTACCCGGCGCAGGCCTCTTTCGTAGCCCAGCTCGACTTCGCGGGCTTGATGAACGACCGCTCCTATCTGGCGCGGTTCCGGCTGCTTTCTTCGTCGGGCGCCGCGGTGTTCGATTACCCTGCGTTCCGGATCGTGAAGGTGAGTGGAGCGCTGCGGCAGCAAATGACGGTCAGCTTCGACGAGCACAACCGCATGCTGCTCCGCGGCCAGCCGGCTTTCCTTCTCGGGGTATATGACTCCGGTCTGGGTTACTACAATTACGAATCCGGCTGGGAGAATCTGTTCACCAGCGCACGACGTCTCTTCGAGCTGCCCATTAATCTGTACCTGAATTACTGGTACGGCGAGGCAGGCAACGCGGCTTGGATCCCGATGATGAACGTGCTCCAGCAGCACGGAATCTATGCGCTGACTAACGCGAACTGCTTCGCGGCCTCGCCGCTCGAGCAGATGACGCCCAACTCCTGGTTCCTGAAAGCTGCCGAGAGCGACATTGAAACCAGGGCCTCGCACCCGGGCTTCCTCGGCTTCTACGCGGCGGACGAGTGCCGGGGCGATCTGGCTTCCAACGTCTTCGGCCACTACCAGCGCATGAAGGCGCTGGATCAAGACGGGTTGGTGCTCGGCACGTTGCTGGGCGACAGCCAGCTCATCCTGTGGCCGGAGTCGGTGGATCTGCTGGCGACCGATCCCTACCCGCTGTACGGGGCCGAGCCGCCGGAGGGCTACAACCTTGGCCTCGTGGCCGAGTGGACGCGACGCACGCAAGCCGCAGTGCACGGGAGCCGGCCCATTGCCACCGTGCTCCAGTTCTTCCAGTTCACCAGCAAGGGGCGCTGGCCGACCCAGGCCGAGCTGCGCAACATGAGCTACATGGCCATCGCGGAAGGGGCCAACGGCCTGCTGTACTGGAGCCTGGGCGCCAACGCGCTGGCCTACGTTTGCAGCGGCTGGTGCGACGAGAAAGTCGAATACTTCAATCGCCTGAAAGCGGTGATGCAGGAGTTGAAAGGTTTGGAGCCGGCGCTGGTCGCGCTGGACCGGCCCGATCTCCTCGTCGCCAACAGCAATCCGGCCGTGCGCACGCGGGTCAAGTACGCCGGCGGCAACGCATACATCATCGCGTACAACTCGACCTCGGCGCCGGTCTCGGTCACGCTCACGACCAGCTTCATTCCCGCGGCGGTGAACGTTTACGGGGAGGGGCGCTCGATTCCGGTCTCGGGCGCCAGCTTCACCGACTCTTTCGGACCGTGGCAAGCCCACGTGTACGTGGTGAGTCAGCGCTGATGCGGACCTGACGGGGCGCCGCCAGCACGCGGCGCCCCGGTCCCTGGTACGCGGCCTCAGGGGCGCCCGCTCGCCGCGCGATCACCTGAGAAGAAGCCTGGGAATCCGAGCCCGGAGTGCTCTTTGAGGCCGCGCGCTACGAAGTACAGAGACGCGGTCCCTGAAAGGAGCGCGGCGGGCAGAAGCCAGGACGCGTCGAGCGGCAGAATCGCGAGTCGCAGCGCCAGCAGCGGCAGGCACGCGACGCCCGCGTGCTTGAGGGCGGCCACTAAGTCGAGCCAGCGCGCCTCCACGCTCCGGGCCGCGATCGAAACCTGGATGGCGGAGGTGACGAGGCCGGCCCCCGCTACGGCCGCTGCCGT
>JAPWUP010000315.1 GCA_028275505.1 Bryobacteraceae bacterium | reverse complement strand
GCCGAGGCCGCGCGACGCTTGAAACAGGCGCAAACTGCGCCCGGGGGCGAGAAACCGAAGATCGTTGAGCTGCGGAGGGCGGCGCCGTGGAACTGAGCACGGTTGAGCGCTTGCGACTGTCCCCACCCGACGGCCGGCCGCACACTGTCGACCGCGCAGCGCGGCGGTTCGTGGCGCGCGCGCTTTCGGGCGCGCCAATCCGCAGATATGACCCGGTGACGGGCCGCTACTTTGACCTGGTCTTTGATATGGCCGGCGCTGACTTGTCGCGCTTCAACGGCGGCGTGGCGCCGCTGCTCGATTCGCACCAGGACGGCGATATCGCCGCGCAGCTTGGCATTGTGCGGCGTGGCTGGATTGAGGCCGGCGCGTTGTTGGTCGAGGTTGAGCTTTCCACCCGCCCGCAAGCGGAGTCGTTGCTGGACGACCTCGAGCGTGGCATTGTGCGCGGAGTCAGCTTAGGCGTCGAGCTGCTCGATGTGCGCGATGAGCGCGGCTCCGACGGCAAATTGGCGCGGCGCGTGGTGACGAAGTGGCTCCCCTACGAGTTGAGCTTGGTTCCGACGCCGGCCGACGCCGGCGCAGTGATTCTATCTCTGGAGGACAAGAGAATGCATTCTCAAGAACAAAATCGCAGTGAATTGATTGACGCGCAGGCGGCCGCTGCTGCGGCGGAGCGCGAGCGCGTGATTCAGTTGACAAGACTGGGCAAGACGCTCGGAGTTGGCGTGGAGTTCGTGCTGCACCATATCGAGGCCGGCACGAGCGTAGAGGAATTCCGGCGCCAGGCCCAGCAGGAGCTTGTGCACCGCTACGAACAAGCGCCGACGCACTCACACGTTGCGTTCATTACAGACGAGGCCGACCGCAAGCATGAGGGTTTGGCCCTGGCCCTATGGCATCGGATGCGCGGCGGTGAGCCTGACGAACGTGCAAAGCCCTACCTGCACCTGCGCCTGGCCGACGCGGCGCGAGAGTGCCTGCGCTGGCGAGGAGCGCACCTGGCCGGCATGAGCGACGCCCGCGTGGTGCAGTTGGCCATGACCACGTCCGACTTCCCGAACATCCTGGCCAATGTAGCCAACAAGACGCTGCTCGATGCCTACCAGGCCAGCCCTAGCGCGCTCAAGCGAATTTGCCGCGTTGTAAGCGCGGCGGACTTCAAGGAACGCCGCGTGCTTCGCTTCGGAGAAGGGACTGGCCTTCAGTTCAAGCCAGAGGGCGCTTCGTACACATACGGCGCCATCGCGGAGCAGGTTTCGAGCTACCAAGTGAAATCCTACGGCCGGGTTTTCGCCGTCTCGCGCGAAATGATCATCAACGACGATTTGGGCGCCATGGACCAGTTCTTCCGCTCTGCTGGCCGCCTTGCGACCGAATTCGAAGCGAGGCTGTTAGCCGACCTGTTGACGGCCAACAACGGTAGTGGACCCATCCTGGCTGACGGCCTGCCCTTGTTCCACTCCACGCGCGGCAACTTGGCTTCGAGCGGCGGCGCGATCAGCGTGGCGACCCTAGGCGCTGCGCGGGCGGCATTGCGGCGGATGAAAGGCCTGGACGGCGGAATCATCATTGACGCCGACCCGCGGTTCTTGATCGTGCCGGTGGCGCAGCAGACACTGGGCGAGCAGGTGACCACCGAAATCACGCCGGCGCAGCCGTCCGACGTGAACCCGTTCGCTGGCCGGCTGACTGTGCTGGCCGACCCGCACTTGGACGACGCAAGTACAACGGCCTGGTATTTGGCGGCCGATCCGGCCAACATACCGACGTTTGAGCTGGCCTACTTGGAAGGCACGAACGGGCCGCAAACGGAAACAGAGAACGATTTCGACCACGACGTCTTGAAATTCAAAGTCCGGCTGGACGTCGGCGCTGGCGTCGTTGACTGGCGCGGAATTTATAGGAATCCTGGTGCATGAGGCTGACCGTCCCAAGCTTGCTCGCAAAGTACGATGGCGCCCCGCTCAGCGCGGTTGCGTTGAGCGAGTTGTACACGATCGCCATCGAACTGAGGCATTTGCTCGCGGTTGTGGAGCGCGAAGCGCGTCAGCGTTCCGCGCTGTTCAAGCGCGAACGCTACGAACGAACGGGTCCGCAACGATGACGTTTTCGACCGTCCTTCCCTCGCATGGTTACGCCGTCAGTGGCGACGGGCGGCAGGACTCTGCGCCTGCCGCCCAACTTTTTAAGCGGCGACTATTGACTGCCAAGGAAGCAAGCGAGTTTCTCGGCGTGAGGCGGATCACCTTCTACCGCGCCGTGGCCGGGAAAATTCCTGGCCTGCCGCCCGTGCCCTGTGTGCGCATCGGAAGGCGGCAATATTTCCGCCTCGAATCGCTGGAACGCTGGCTGGCTGAGGTGGAGCAGCGGTGCAACGAGGCTCACTCCAAATCGTGAAGCGCAACGGCGTCCGGTACTGGCGCGCGCAGTGGCGCGAAAACGGCCATGGGCGGACGCGGATACTGGGCCGGTGCTCAGAGCTTTCACGTGCCGAGGCGCGTGCAATGCTCGACCAGATCTTGGCGCCGCTGACTCCAAAGTCCACCAGGCCATTGCCGGTAACATTCCGGCGCTACATCCTGGACGAATATTTGCCGACCAAGAGTCGCGCGTGGAAGCGCTCGACGGAGCGCACCACTGAGGCACTGCTCGCAGATCACGTCCTGCCGGCTTTCGGCGACCGTCCCATTGCCACCATCAGCCGGCGCGACTTGCAAGGGCACTTGGACGCACTGGCGGCGCGCGGCCTGAGCCGCTCAGTTGTGGCCCGAGTTCGGTTTCAGCTGGCGGCCATCTTTCGCATGGCGGCTTCCGACGGCGTAGTCGCGCTGAATCCGGCGGAAGGACTCGTCATACCCAAGTGCAAACCGGCCATTGAAAAGCGCATCGTCCCGACCGAGGTATTGGCACGCGCGGAGGCGGCGCTCGAACTCCGTGACAGATGCATCTTCAGGCTGGCCGCCTTCGAGGGATTGCGGCCAGGGGAAATCTGCGGCTTGCAACTTCGCGACGTGACGCCGGATGGATTGCGGATTGAGCGGCGAGTCTACCGCGGCAATCTGGATTCGCCCAAGTCGCATCGTTCGCGCCGGCTCGTTCCGCTGACTTCGGGCACGCGCGCGCTGCTCGAGGTCTACTTGCAGACACTGCCGTCGCGGGAGCCGGAGGCATGGCTGTTCCCAAGCGAGTCGCTCAAGACGCCGCTCGACCCGGGCAATGTGTGGCGGCGTCGCATTGGACCGGCGCTCAGGGCCGCAGGCATCGAAGGAGTGAACTACCAGGTATTGCGGCGCACTTGGGTGACAAGGTTCGCCGAGGCCGAGCAAGATCCACGGGTCCGCGCGCAAATTGCCGGTCATGGCGTGGATGTCCACGTGAACATTTATCAACAGCCGGACGCCGAGGCTCTCAAGCGCGCGGTGCGGCGATTCGAGCGGAGGATTCTGCAATGATGGCCGTTTCACGCCGCGTGTTGAGCGCGGCTCAGGAAGGCTCGGTGGCCTTTCTGTGGAGTGGGATTGCGAGGCATCAGGTGGCCAGGCCGTGGCTCGCACCCACGGCCTGGCGGTGCCTTCAAAGCGCTTACGTACCGTCGTACGCAAGGCCGGCGCAAAAGGCCGCGAAAATGCTGGAGCGGGAGACGGGATTCGAACCCGCGACGTCCAGCTTGGGAAGCTGGCATTCTACCGCTGAATTACTCCCGCCCCGGGGAGCAATAGC
>JAPWUP010000103.1 GCA_028275505.1 Bryobacteraceae bacterium | reverse complement strand
AGTTGGGACGGCGGTTCCTCTGTGCGCGGGATGGGGCGGCGGACAACCTGGTTCACCCGGCACGAAGGGAGCAGAGCGGAGTTATCATAAGGGGCGGCCGCTCGGGAGGTGGCGGCGGGAATGAATGCCCACAAGGGAGGAGTGACGCGGCGTTCTCTGTTATCCACTGCGTTCCTGATCGTGCCCAGGCATGTGCTGGGCGGGCGCGGGTACGTGGCGCCCAGCGACAAGATCACGCTGGCCTCCATCGGCATGGGCCGGCAGGGAATGGTGGTGACCATGGACCTGCTCACGCGCCCTGACGTCCAGGTCGTCGCCGTGTGCGATTGCAACGAGGCCAGCAAGGATTACATCGAGTACGGCGCCAACGCGCTGCTCAACGCGGCCCGGAAGCTGCTTGGCCCGGGTTACGAGAACTGGGGCGAAGACCTGGCCTCGCCGGGGTTCGTCCAGCTCACCCACACGTTCAAGAGCAGTCTGGGCATGGGCGGTCGCGAACCTGCGCGCCGCCTGGTGGAAGCTTATTACTCATCGCGGCAGAAGTCCGGCGCCTGGCGTGGCTGCAAGGCGTACCGTGATTACCGCGAATTGCTCGAAAAGGAGAAAGACCTGGACGCCATCTATGTAGCCACACCGGATCACTGGCACGCGCCCATTTCGCTGGCGGCCATGCGCAAGCGCAAACATGTGCTCTGTCAGAAACCGATGGCCCACTCGATCGGGGAGGCGCGGCGCATGGCGCAGGTGGCGCGCGAGACCAAAGTCGCAACCGGCCTGCCCGTGAACAATCCCACCAGCGAGGCCACGCGCCTGATCGCGCAATGGATCGCTGACGGCGCCATCGGTCGCGTGCGCGAAGTGCACAACTGGTCGAGCCGGCCTTACTGGCCCCAGGGGATCGAGCGCCCCAAGGAATCCATGCCCGTGCCGCCGGGTCTGGATTGGGATCTGTGGTTGGGGCCGGCGCCCTGGCGTCCTTATCACAAGGCGTACCTGCCCTTCGTGTGGCGCGGCTGGTACGACTTCGGTTGCGGCAGCTTTGGCGACATGGGCTGCTACAGCTTCGCTGGGCTGTTCAGGATTCTCGACCTCACGCCGCCCGTGGCCGTGGAGGCTTCCACCACCGAGTCGCACGAAGATACGTACCCGCTGGCCTCCATCGTTCACCTGGATTTTCCCGCGCACGGCGACCGGGGACCGTTGCGGGTCACTTGGTACGATGGCGGCTTGCGACCGCCCCGTCCTGCGGGCCTCAGCGAGCAGGACGAGCGCCGCTTCCGGCCCGGGCAGGAAGGCGTCATGTACGTGGGTGACAAAGGGATAATCATCGGCGGATTCAACGGCGACAATCCCCGCGTCTACCCCGAGTCCAGACAATACCAGCCACCGCCTCGCCCGCAGGCCGGCGCCTACCGCGATCGCGCCATTGATCAGTGGATCGAGGCTTGCAAAGGCGGCCCGCCGTCACCCACCAACTTCGAGGCTCAGGCGCTCGTCACCGAGGCTTTCTTGCTGGGCTGCCTGGCTCAGCGGCTGCCGGGCGAGCGATTGCAGTGGGATACGGCCGCGATGCGCGTGGTCAATTCCGAACGCGCCAATCGCTTCGTGGATCCGCCGTGGCGAAGCGAGTACGCGAGTTGATGCCGCGCCGGCTCAAGCCTCGGGCGCCGCGCTCATGCCGAGCTTGGCCCACCACGGCTTCGCAGCCCGAATCGCGGCGTTGACTGCCTGGATGTTCCGGACGCCCTCGGTCGAAAGCCAGTCTTCGAGCGCCTTGAGGCCCTGCCGCACGTACACAGGCACGCCGTCTTTCCAGGTGGCGCGTCCGCAGAGCACGCCTGAGAAGTCCGAGCCCGCCTCGGCGGCCATCTCCAGCGACTCGACGAACTGGCGGTTGTCCACGCCTGCGCTCAGGTAAATGAAGGGAAGCCGCGCGGCCGCGGCGGCCCGGCGGAAGTGCTCCAGTGCCTCGGCCTTGCTGTAAGCAGCGGGTCCGGACTGCGACGCGGCCCCTTCCACATAGCGCAGATTCACAGGAACCTCGACCTTCAGCACGTCAGCGCGGTAGTGCGGCTTGGAAAACTCCTCGACGCTGCGCGCCACGATTTCCGGCTTGACGCGTGCGTACTCGATGCCTTTTTCGTCGGGAATCTGTGGGTGATAGCCCACCAGCTCCAGGAAGAACGGAATCTGGTAGGTCTCGCACTCGGCGCCGATACGTTCCACCAGGGCCTGCTTGATGTCGTTGATGGCAGGATCCTCGAACGGCGAATAGTGCATCAGGAATTTCACCGCGTCCGCCTGCCAGTCTTCGGCGATGCGCTTGACAGAGACGTGCTCGAGCAGCTCGGGGAGCCGGCCCGGGCGCGTGTTGTCGTAACCGCTTTTCTCGTAGGAAAGCAGCAAGCCACAGCCGGGAGCGCGGGTGCGCGCAGCCTCCAGTCCCAGTTCGGGATCGAGAAGGATGGCGCTGGCGTACGGCGTCAGGATGCGGGTGACGGCGGTCTTGAACTCAGCCATCATCTGGTCTGTGACCGCGTCGCAGCCTGCGGCCGCCAGCATTTTCTTCAGACTTCCGCGCTGGTCCATGGCTGCGGCTGCAATAATTCCGTCCTGGTTAGCCAGGCGCTTCATGCGGACAAGTTTGCCGGGCGACAGCATCGGCGCCTCCTTAGAGAACCATTATGCGCCAGCAGGTTGTATCGAATGGACGCGGGTGGCGATCCCCGCCTTGCGACTTACAACTCCTTGTTCTTGTAACGCCGCGCCATTTCTTCCAGCGGGATCGGCTCGTAATCGCCCGCGTGCCCTGCCTGGCCGAAGGCGATCATACGCTCCATGACGACTTTCTTCATGGCTTCGCGCGCCGCCTTCAGGTACGTGCGCGGGTCGAACTCCTCCGGTTTTTCGTAAAAGACCTTGCGGATGGCGCCGGTCATCGCGAGCCGGTTATCCGTGTCCACATTGATCTTGCGCACGCCGTAGCGAATGGCAGTCTGGATTTCTTCGATGGGCACGCCCCAGGTCGGCTTGATCTTGCCTCCGTACTGATTGATGATGTCCTGGAGTTCCTTGGGAACGCTGGAGGAGCCGTGCATGACTAAGTGGACGTGCGGGATTTTTTCGTGAATTTGCTGGATGCGCTCGATCACGAGCACGGAGCGGTCGGGCTTGCGGCTGAACTTGTAAGCGCCGTGACTGGTGCCGATGGCGACGGCCAGCGCATCCACGCCCGTGCGTTCCACGAACTCGGCCGCCTGGTCCGGGTCGGTCAGGTGGGCCAGTCCGCTGACGCCGGCGCCGTGGCCGTCCTCGATGCCGCCCAGCACGCCCAGTTCGCCCTCCACGGTGACGCCGCGCTCGTGGGCCATTTCAACCACTTCCCGCGTGACCTTCACGTTGTACTCGAATGTGGAAGGCGTTTTTCCGTCGGGCATGAGCGAGCCGTCCATCATGACGCTGGTGAAGCCCATCTCGATGGCCGAACGGCAGACTTCCGGCGTGTTGCCGTGATCCAGGTGCAGCGCCACGGGGATCTCGGGATAAAGCTCGACCGCAGCCAGCATGAGGTGATACAGGTAACGGTCCTGGGCATAGCTGCGTGCTCCGCGGCTCGCTTGCACGATCACGGGCGAACGCGTTTCGCGGGCGGCCTCCATGATTGCCTGGATCTGCTCCATGTTGTTCACGTTGAAGGCGCCCACGCCGTAGCCGCCTTTGGCGGCCTCGTCCAGAATCTGACGCATGGATACCATTGGCATAACTTTTGACTCCTTTACGAAACTCCTATCGGCAGTCAGGCGCCGGCAGATGAGCCGGCCTCGATCACGAGTAATCCCCACCATAGCACGCGCTCCGGGCGGTTGACAAGGCAGAGCGGCGGCTGTTGGTTCCGGTCCAATAGTCCCGGGTCGGCGCTACCCGGTCCTACCCGGCACTTGCGGGCCGCTCCGCAGCCACGTAGACTGTACGCAGAGAGGAGGCGTTCATGCGGCGGTATTGCAGCGTTGCGGCGGTGCTCCTGCTGCTGGCTTGCGAGCTGGCGGCGCAGGGTCCCCGCAGGCTTCGGCCCGGCTTCAATCTCTTCACCAAAGAACAGGACATCGAGCTCGGCAAGGAAGCAGCCCGGCAGGTCGAAAAGGAAATGATCGTCGTGACCGACCCGGTGCTCAATGACTACGTGCGCCGCATCGGCGAGAAGCTGGCCGCCACCCCCGAAGCCGCCGGCTTTCCCTACAGCTTCAAAATCGTCCACGACAAGACCATCAACGCTTTCGCTCTCCCGGGCGGTCCGACTTACCTGCACACTGGCTTGCTGGCGGCCGCCGACAATGAGGCCCAAGTGGCCGGGGTCATGGCGCATGAAATCGCCCACGTCGCCCTGCGCCACGGCACGAACCAGCTTTCCAAGGCCAACCTGATCCAGTTACCCGCTGCCCTGGCTGCCGCAGCCGTTGATCGTACGGGATCGCTCTGGGGGCGACTGGTCCAGATGGGCATCAACCTGGGCGCCGGATCCCTGTTGCTGAAATATTCGCGGGACGCGGAAAGAGACGCCGACCTGCTCGGGACCCGGATCATGGCGCGAGTCGGCTATGACCCTCGCGAAATGGCACGCTTCTTCGAGAAGCTCGAAACCTCGGGCGGCTCTCGCGGGTTGCAGTTTTTCTCCGACCATCCCAACCCCGGTAACCGGATCAAGGCAGTGGAAGCCGAAATTCAGTATTTGCCGCAGCGGACTTACACGACGGGCGATCCCAGGGAATTCGAGAAAATCAAGCAGCGCGTGGCCTCGCTGGGCGAGCCACCGGCGAGAAAAAGCTCCCCACCCAGGCCTTCGCTGAAGCCTTCCCCCTCGCTGCGAGAGTACCGCATGAGCTGCTGCGTGCTCTCGTACCCCGACAACTGGCAGATAATGCAGGACCGGCAAGGCCAAGGCGCCGTGATCGCCCCACGGGAAGGTATCGTTCAAACCGCTACCGGGACCGCGATCGGCGCGGGCATGGTCATCGGCATCAAACCACGCAGCGGGACGGCTGGCCTGCGCGGCCAGACGGACGAGCTGATCCGCCAGCTCATTTCCGCTAACCCCGGCATGAGGGTTCAGGGATCCCGACAGGGCGAGGTCGGAGGCCAGCCCGCGTTGCTGGTGACGCTGCACTCGACCTCTCCTTACGCGGGCGAAACCGAGGTGGACTATCTGGTGACCGTCGAGCGTCCCGAGGGGCTTTTCCACGTGATCCTGATCAGCCCGCAGGGCGCGCTGCCCGAGCTGCAAGGCGCCTTCGATTCCATTCTCCGTTCGATCCGGTTTCTGAACTGAGCGCGATCGCGGCAGGCCGAGCGGTTCCCGGGCGGCAAGCGGTATGCTGTCCCGCTGGAGTAAAATCCACCGGGAGGTTGCATCCCGTGACGCGTCGAAGTTTTTGCCTGATGCCTCTGGCCGGAGGGGCCGCAGCACTCCGCCTCGCTCCCGTCGAAGTTCCCGGCGCGCCTCGCGCCGCCATAGAACGGTGGAAGGACATGCGCTTTGGGCTGTTCATCCACTGGGGGCCGGTCAGCATCGTGGGTACGGAGATCGGCTGGTCCCGCGGTGGGGAACGCCGCGGCAGGCAAGGGGGCCGTCCCGGCATCGTGCCCGTCGAGGTCTACGATAACCTCTACCGCATGTTCAACCCCGTCAAGTTCGATCCCGACGAGTGGGTGCACCTGGCGCGCAGCGCAGGCATGAAATACCTGGTTTTCACCACCAAGCATCACGACGGCTTTTGTAACTTCGATTCCAAACTTACTGATTACAAGATTACCAGCCCCAAGTGCCCTTACGGAAGGGATATCGTTCGCATGCTTTCTGACGCTTGCCGGCGAGGCGGCGTGGCCTGGGGAGTTTATTACTCGCAGCCCGACTGGCATCATCCCGACTATCTGAACGGCGCCAACCATGCGCGCTACATCGAATATCTGCATGGCCAGGTCCGCGAGCTGCTCACCAATTACGGACCCACCACGGTCTGGTTCTTCGACGGGTTGGGTCGTCCGCCTGAAGACTGGGATGCTCCGCGGCTGATCCGCATGATGCGCGAGCTCGAGCCCAACCTGGTCATCAACAACCGCGCCGGCATCCCGGCCGACTACGACACGCCGGAACAGCGCCTGGGCCGTTTCCAGAACCAGCGACCATGGGAGACCTGCGCCACTCTCGGTTCCCAGTGGGCCTATAAGCCTGATGATCCGCCCAAGTCCCTGGAGACCTGCATTCGCGCCCTGGTGTGCTGCGCCGTCGGCGACGGCAATCTGCTGCTCAACGTCGGCCCGCGGCCTGACGGTCTGATCGAGCCTTCCCACGCCGCGCGCCTGCGCGAAATCGGCGTCTTTTTGAGCAAGTACGGCGAGAGCATTTACTCCACGCGGGGCGGCCCCTTCGTGGCCCCCGACGAAGACAAAGCTTCCGAAAAACCGGGGCCGCTCCAGATTCCCGGCGGCCGCTGGTGGGGCGGCAGCACGCACCGGCAGAACGTGATTTACTTGCACGTGCTGCGCTGGCCGGACGACGTTCTGCGTCTGCCGGCGATACCGCGCAAGATCGTGCGTTCCACCGTGCTGACCGGAGGCGAAGCTTCCGTGCGCCAGACGGCTGCCGGAATCGAGGTCAGCGTACCGGTTGCGCAACGCCATCCGATTGACACCATCGTCCGGCTCGAGCTGGACGGCCCGGCCGGCGACATTCCGGTGGTGCGGCAAACCTGAGTCAGGCGGCGATGACTTCCAAGGAACGGGTGCTCCGAAACTACACCTTCCAGCGGATAGACCGCTTCACGATTGACTTCTGCGCCGAGTCCGTGGTCTATGAACGCCTGCGCAACTACTACGGCGCGAAAGACGACCTGGAGCTCATGGAAATCCTGCATGTGGATTTCCGCTATCCCAAGCCGCGGTGGATCGGCCCTCCGCTGGTGGACGAGCAGGGCCGCCCCACCGATTACTTCGGCATCCCGCGCGGCGGCGTGGGGGATTTCGGCTATGCGCTCGAGCATCCCCTGGCGGGCGTGCGCTCGGTGGCCGAGGTCGAGGCCTATCCCCACTGGCCTTCGCCCGACATGTGGGACTATGACCAGTACGCGGAAGATTGCGCCCGTTTCGAAGAGTACGCGGTGCTGGGCGGCGTGTGGGGCTGGTTTTTCGAGGCCGCTTGCGAGTTGGTCGGCATGGACCGCTTCTTCCTGCTCATGTACGACCAGCCCGAAGTGGCACACGCCATATTGGAACGCATCGTGAGTTTCATGGAGCGCACTTCGGAAATTATGTTCGAGAAAGCCGGAAAATACATTGACATTTGTTTTACCGGCGACGACTACGGATTCCAGACCGGCCCCATGATGAGTCCCGCCCTGTTCAATCGCTTCGTGCGCCCCTATCTTCAGCGGATCTACGACGTGGGACGCCGGCACGGCAAGCTGATCATGCATCATTCCTGCGGCAGCGTGGCGCGGTGGATCCCCACGCTCATGGAAATGGGACTGAACATTCTGGAACCCATTCAGGTGCGCGCCGCGGGCATGGATCCGCGCGAGCTGGCGGCCAAATACGGTGGCCGCCTGTGCTTCCACGGCTCCATAGATACCCAGCAGACGCTGCCCTTTGGCACGCCGGAAGACGTGCGCCGCGAAGTGAAAGAGCGCGTGGAGACGTTCCGCCCGTATGGCGGCTTCACGATCGCACCGTCGCAGCACCTGATGAGGGACATACCTCTGGAAAACATCGTGGCTATGTACGAGGCCGCCTGGGAGTACGCCTGGCTCTAACTCGGTCGGCGGCGACTGTCCCGGCACGCGGAAACGGCGGTTCAACCAACCGCCCCCGGAATAGCCTGGCCGGTTACCATAGAACAAGCCCGTGCACCTCCGACAAATCCTGCGTCTGCCCAAACGGCGGCTCGAGTTCCTCGCCGGTGCGGCGTTGGTCGGCTTTCTCGTGGGCCACTTCGTTTCGCCGGCAGGAGCGGGGACGGCCCTGCTGGCCCTGGTCGCCTTGCTGCTCAGCTCAGCGGTGCTGCTGCGCTGGCTGCGGTGGGGCATCCGCAAACTGATCTGGAGCCTGCGAAACCGCCTGCTGGTGGCGTACGTGTTCATCGCGGTCGTTCCCGTCGTGCTGCTGGTTGCCCTGGCGGCGATCGGCGCGTGGATCCTGGCCGGGCAGATTGCCGTTTACGTCGTCGCCAGCGAGCTGGACCGGCGCGGCAAATACCTGGCCGAGGTCGCCGAGGGACTGGCTATCACGCCCGCCTCTTCGCTGGCCGACAGGATCCGCTGGGTTGGCCCCTATCTGCGCTCCCGGCATCCCGGTTTCCAGTTGACCGTTTCCAGCCCGCAGGGTCAATGGCGTTATCCATCGGATAGCTCGCCGCTCCAGCCGCCTGCGGGCTGGGCTGACAACTGGGGTCCGGTCGTCAAGGATGGCGCGTTGTATCTGTGGGCCCATGTCATTCGGGGACCGAATGAAGTTACTTTCCTGGCGCCGCTCGACAAGGACGCCCAGGCGTCGCTGGCGCCGCAACTCGGGGAAGTTTCGATCCTCGGACGTTCTTTGTTGACCGAAGACCAGGCCCGATCCCGCAAATGGGTGGGTCGCGAGCGCGGGTATCGTCCACCGCCTGCTTCCTCCCGGTTGCCCCCTCCCGCCGCCCGTTTCGATCCCGAGGTGGACTATGCCGCTCCTGTCGCGGTGAGCTTGTGGGACCAACCCAACCGCAGCGAGAACTACATCCTGTTCGTGCGCACGCGCTGGTCGGCCGTTTTGCGCACGGTCTTCGGGCAGACCGTGGAGTGGCGCGAGGGCATCACTTCCGCATCGGTTGCGAGCGTGTTTTTCCTCGCGGTAGCAGGCGCGTTCCTTATCGTGGAGCTGGCGTCGCTGCTGATCGGAATCAACCTCACGCGGACCATCACGCGCGCGGTCCATCATCTGTACACGGGCACGCAGCGCGTCATGCAGGGTGACTTCACGCACCGGATACCCGTGCGGGGGAGCGATCAGCTCGCCGAACTGGGCCACTCCTTCAACCTCATGAGCGAGAATCTTGGTCGCCTGCTCGAGATCGCCCGGGAGAAGGAGCGGTTACAGACCGAGATCGAAATCGCCCGCGAAGTGCAGAACCAGCTTTTTCCGCGCGCCGTGCCGCCTGCCCGCACCTTGCGGCTCGAGGCGCTGTGCAGGCCTGCGCGGCTGGTCTCGGGCGATTACTACGACTATTTGTCGCTGCCCGATTCTCGGCTCGCTCTCGCGATCGGGGATGTGGCGGGCAAGGGGATCTCCGCCGCTCTGTTGATGGCCACCGTGCAATCCAGCATGCGGGCGCAGCTTCGCGCTGCATGTGAGCAGGCCGGCGCCGATGGTCCCGGATCTTCCTCGCGCGGCTTCTGCACGGCCGAGCTCGTGAGCCGCCTGAACCAGCACCTGCACGCGTTCACGCCCCCGGAGAAATTCGCCACTTTCTTTCTCGGCATCTATGACGACGCCACGGGATTGCTGGTCTATACGAATGCGGGCCACCCGCCGCCTGTGCTGATTCGCAAGGGCGAGGCGCTGCGTCTGGAGATCAACGGCATGGTAGTGGGCGCCATCGGCTCGGCGACTTACACGGAAAGCTCCCTCCGGCTCGAGGCCGGCGACCTGCTCGTCTGCTTCACGGACGGGGTCACCGAACCGGAAAATGAATACGGAGAGATGTTCGGCGAACCGCGATTGATCGAGTTGTTGCTCAGATACGCCGAAGCCGAGCCCGAAGCGATCGTGGCCGCCGTCGAGCAGGCGGTGCACCAGTGGACCGGCGCGGCCGAATTGCAGGACGATCTGACTTTGCTGGTGGCCCGCAGGGTTTAGCGCACGATGTCGTCGTCAGAGAGCGTATCCCCGCTTCTTATCCCGTCGCATCCGGAGGCTGTGGCATGAAGATCCTGACTGCGGAACAGATGCGCGAAGTGGACCGTCGCACGATCGAGATGGGGATTCCGGGGCTGGTGTTGATGGAAAACGCCGGCCACCGCGTGGTCGAGTTTCTGGCCGAAACGTTTCGCCCGCTCGCGGAGCACCGGGTGGTGATCGTCTGCGGCAAGGGCAACAATGGCGGCGACGGCATGGTGGTCGCCCGGCAGCTTTGGACGCGGCTGCGCCCGCAGCGTCTGGACGTGGTGCTGGCGGCGGATCCCGCCGAACTCAGGGGCGATGCGGCAGCCAACTACCGGATGCTGGAGGTGGTTGGCTGCCCGGTCGCCCGCGAGATCACGCCTGAGATGCGCGACGCCACCATCGTGCTCGACGCCCTGCTCGGTACGGGATTGAAAGGCGCTGTGACCGGACCCATGCGGGAGTGGATCCGCGAGATCAATACCGGTTTTCCGCGAGCGCGAATCGTCGCCGTGGACATTCCGTCGGGCGTGGAAAGCGACGCGGCGGAGACGCCGGGAGACGCCGTGCAGGCGCACTACACCGTGACCTTCACGGCGCCCAAGGTCGGGCAAATCCTGCCACCCAACTGCCGTCGCGTGGGGCGGTTGCGGATTGCGCCGATAGGAAGCCCGCCCGATCTCTACGAGGCTGACGATTCCATCTTTCTTTCCCTGGTGGAGGCTCGAGAGCTGGCGCCGTTGTTCGCGCCGCGCCTGCCCTGGTCGCACAAGGGCGACTTCGGGCACGTCCTCGTGATTGGCGGATCGCGCAGCAAGCCCGGTGCCGCGGCCATGGCGGGTCTGGCCGCCTTGCGAGCGGGCGCCGGTCTGGTCACCGTGGCTTCGGCTTCCAGCGCCCTGCCCATGATCGCTGCGCACGCGCCCGAGATCATGCCCGAGCCTCTGCCCGAGACGTCCGAGGGCGCTATCGCCGCCCGCGCACTGGAGCGTTTACTGGAGCTGGCCCAGAACAAGGACGTCATCGCGCTCGGCCCGGGCCTCGGTACGCACCCAGAGACGGTGGAGGTGGTGCGTCGCTTGTTCACTGAATTGCCGCAACCCGTGGTGGTGGATGCCGACGGATTGAACGCGCTGGCTGGGACACCCTTCCGCGGCGAGGGCAAGATCCGTATCCTGACTCCTCACCCCGGTGAAATGGCCCGGCTGGCCGGCCTCAGCACGCGCGAAGTGCAGGCCGACCGCGTAGGGATTGCCCGATCGTTCGCGACCGAGCGGCAGGTCACCTTGGTGCTCAAGGGATACCGGACGTTGATTGCCACGCCGGACGGCCGGGTGCGCGTGAATCCCACCGGCGGGCCGGGCCTGGCTTCCGGAGGCTCCGGCGACATCCTTACCGGCGCGCTGGCCGGGTTGCTGGCCCAGTTCCCCTCGGATGCGGTGCGGGCTGCGGCGGCTGCGGTTTACCTGCACGGTCTCGCGGGTGAGCTGGGGGCCGCCGAGTGGGGCGAGCAGGCGCTGATCGCGACAGACCTGCTGGGCTTCTTCCCGCAGGCCATGCGGGAAATCGCGGAAGGCCGCCCGCCCGCGTGGTTCTGCTGAGGACCCCCGTGCAGGTTTACTTCACAAACTCGGAAGAAGAAACCATCGCGCTGGGTCGGCGGCTTGCGCAGGAGTTGCCGTCGCGGGCCGTGGTGCTGCTGATCGGCGAGTTGGGAGCAGGGAAGACCACGCTGGCCAAAGGCATCGTGCACGGCCTTGGCGCCGCGGAGCCGGACGACGTTTCCAGCCCTACTTTCACGCTGGTCCACGAGTATGGCGAGGGTCCCAGGGTTTACCACGTGGATCTCTACCGCATCAGCACAGCTCAGGAGCTGGACAGCGTGGGTCTGGATGAGTTGCTCGACCGGGACGCCGTAGTGCTGGTGGAATGGGGCGAACGCTTTCCCCATCTCTGGCCCGCCGATCGCATCGAGATTCACCTGCGCCGCCTGGACGACGATCGCCGGGAGGTCTGCGTTCAGTTTGGCGGTTCGGCTGCCGCGTGTCCGGAACGGACGTGACGCCATTTCCAGGCTCGCCAGCACGCTTGCATCCTGCCGCGTTTTGTGATAGAGGTTTGCTGCGGAGGCATCTACATGACCGCTCGCCACCAGAAAGCCTTGATGACTTCGGCCTTGTTTGCCCTCAATGCGTGGATGCTCTCGTGCACCGGCGGTACTCCCCCGCCGCCCGCCAAGGGCACCCCCGCCTTCTACTGGACCGCGGCTAAAGAGACCTTCGCCGCGGGCGATTACGTCAAGGCCAGCGATCATCTGGAACAACTGGCCAAGACCGATAACGAGTACATTGCCCGCGCCCAGCCCTGGAAGCTCGTCCTGGATACCGGCATGGCCAAGGGCTACATGATCCTGGCCGATTGCTTCGAGCGGGGCGGTTTCGCCAACCGCACCAACCCCACGCCGTTCCGCCGCCAGATGTCCCAATTCCGGATCCATGCCGGCCAGTATGCCGTGCAGGCGGCCGAAACCATGTTCCGCTTCCGCGAAAAGAACAAAGATCCTGAAATTGTTCTGGAGTTCACCTACCCCACGGGAAGCGCGGCCGAAATCCCCCAGCTCAACAAGATCAGCCAGGGCATTCTCATCCAGGAAGCCGAGCTGGAGGCCGTCGAGCGCAAGACTACGCAGCGGGAAGTCCTGCTCATGACCTGCCGTGCGGTGGGCGCTCCGGACGACACCGCCAAGACCCAGGAGTTGTTCAAGTCGCCCCCGGTGAAAGTCCCGCGCGCGACCTTCCTGATGGCCTTTGCCGAGGCGTTCTATGATCTGTCGAGCCTGTTCGGTCCCAAGAAGTTGGATCAGCCGCAGCGGCTTGGCGTGCTTTGCAAGGAGGCGCTGGCGATTCTCCGCGAGGTGCCTGAAACCAAGAAGACCAAGGATCTGAAGGCCAAGATCGAGAAGGCGCTCAAGGAGGCCAAAATCACCTGAGGTCGCGCGGCATCACGGCGCCGCCAGCTCGAGCGTGCCACCGGCTGTCCGACGGATTCGACAGGGCGCAGGTTGCTGCCCGCAGTCAGGTAGCGCCCGCCCCGCATAATAATTGAGGCCGTAGCGGTGCTCGCGGTCCACGCCTTCCAGACAGCAGGCGGCTGCACGGCCTTGGGTTTCGCGCCAGAAAGACCGCACGGAGACCCGGCGGTCGAGCGCGACGAGCGTCGTTGCGGACATCCAGAGAACCGCTGCGGCGAGGCCAACTGCGATGGCTGCCACGGCCAGCTCTCTGCGTCGAGGCCCCCACCACCAGCACGAGGCCGCCAGCGGCAACGCGCCCGCTATCGCGGTCCAAGGCCACTCCGGCCACTCCGCCTTGCGGATCCCGACCTCCAGCGCCGAGGGCAGCACTCCAGCAGCGAGAGGAACGAGCGCCAATAGCAGGGCGGAAATCGCCAGCGTCCAGCGCACGCGCTCCACACGATCCAGCGCCACTCCGATCAGCGCGCACACCGCCGGCAGCAACGGAAGAAGATAGCCCGGCAGCTTGTTGCGGACGAGCGAGAAGAAGGCCAGACCGAACAGCGCCCAGGCCGCGAAAAATCGCAAACGGACGTCGCCGTAGAGCTGTCGCCGCGCCGGCAGCGCTGCCAGCGGAGTCCAGGGAAAGAGGCCGGCCGCCAGCACGGGGAGATAGAACCACCACGGCTGCACGTGCTGGAGGCGGTCGGTGTAAACGCGGGCAACGTGGTGTTCCAGGAGGAACTCCTGCCAGAACGCCCAGCCATAGCGCAGCGAAACGAACAGATACCAAGGGGCCGCGACGACGAGGAAGGAGAGGATCGGGGCCGGCTGCAGCCACGCGCGCCACCTTCGTCGCCCCATCCAGAGAAGGGGCAAAGCCAGCGCCGGCGCCACGAACCCCTTGGCCAGAACGGCGAGGCCCAGCAGCGCTGCGGACCAACTGAGTCCCTTCGCCTCGCCCCGGACCAGCCAGGGCAAGGCCAGCAGCATGGCGGCAGAAAAGCTGACTGCCAGCGGCAGGTCCGTTACGCCTGTGCGGCTGTAGGCCAGCCAACCGGCGGTGGTAGCCAGGATCACGGCGGAATACAGCCCGGCGCGCTCGCCGAACTCGCGGCTCAACCTGCGCCAGTACCAAACCACAAAGAGCGCGCTGGCCAGCGCGATGGGCACGCGGGGCGCGAGGTCGTCGTCGAGCC
>JAPWUP010000350.1 GCA_028275505.1 Bryobacteraceae bacterium | reverse complement strand
AGGTGGCGCGGCTGGCCGAGCAGATGGGGGTGACTACGAAGTGATTCACGAAGCGCGTGCCGGCGCGGGCCAGCAAGTCAATGTTGGGCGTGCGGATCTCCTTGTTGCCGTAGCAGCCGAGCATCCAGGCCCCCAGATCGTCGGCCAGAATCAGGACCACGTTGGGAGGGGCCGCCGGCGCGCGACGGCGTTGGGCGATCGCCAGGCCAGTAGCCCCTCTCAGCAGTGTCCGTCGCGTCATGCTCATGCCGGGTCTCCGAAGCAATGAATGTAACATGACAGCGGAGGCCGCGGCCCGTCCTCTTGCGGCGAGGTTGCCTTTCAGGTAGAGTATGCCAGGATAGCCCGGATGCCCTTGGTCTTTTCCAGTCGGGAGTCGGCGCCGCTCTATTCGGTCCAACCCGGCGACACCCTGGCTTCGATCGCTGCGCGAATCTGCGAGCCGGGTGTCACGTGGGAGGACGTCGCCCGGTAGAACTGGGGCATGGATCATCCCGCCGAGGTGAACCGTGCCCTCATCGAAATCGCGGGCTGCCGGAGGCCTCAAGAGGATCCCGCCGAATTGGGTCATCGAAAATGTCATCGAAGGCGGGATCGTTGGGTCAGGAAAAAAGTAACCGTAGCGGAGGCTCGCCTGCCCTTTTCGCCGAGGGCGATTTTGGGCAGCGCGGCCACCCGTCAAGGGTGCCCTCCGGCTCGCCGCGCTCGCCCTTGACGGGTCCTGGCCGCGCCGCCGAGGACCCTCCCGCTGATAGGCGAAAAGGGCAGGCTGGGCTCGAGCCAGGCCAGGGGCCTCACATTGAGGTCATGGATGCCGAAGCTCGCAACCAATGCTTGCGGGAGCTGCACGAGAAGTACGGCCTGGCGCCGAAAGCGGTCAAGAGCCAACTGCTGGATGAAGCGGTCAAGCGCACTGGCCTGGCGCCCGAGCGTCGTCGGCTGCGCCTGGACCGGCGCCGCGGCAGTTCGATGCGCCGTCTGCTTTTGGAGCAGATCCCGCTGAAGGCGGCGGAGGAATGGGACCGCGGCCAAGTGGGCAACCTACAGGTGGACTTCGTGGCCCAGTGCGGCCAGTCCACCGCCGGCAGTTTCCTCTGGACGCTGTCCGCAGCGGACATCGCCTCGAACTGGTGGGAGGGCGAGCCGGTGATGCGGCTGGCGTCGAAGACCCGGAGGGGGAGCCAAATGCATCGCCGCTATGATGTGCCGGCCACGCCGTATCAGCGCCTGCTGGCATCGGGCCAGCTCAGCCAGGGGGCGCGGCAGAGCCTGGAACAGCGTTACGCGAGCCTGAACCCGATCCAGCTGCACCAGCAGATCGAGCAACGTCAGAATGAGTTGCTCAGGACCATCCGCCGGAGCGAAACCGGGCCGGATTCGGCCCGCAAACTCACCCCCGTTCGGTTACTTCTTTCGTGACCCAACGGGCGGCTGTTCGGTTACCGGAGGAAATGACTTGACACGGAGGCCTCCGGCGCCCGCGGTCTGCGCACAGCGGAGTCCCCCCAAGCCAAAACACGCGCCGCGATCGGGGAGCGCCCGCGGGCTGCTCGGGCGCAGCCCCGAGCCACGGCATAAGCCGGCGTAAATTGAAGCGCCCGGGTTGGTTGTGCTAACCTTTTGATGGGAATGAATTTCCGCTCGCTGTTCAGCCTGTTCTCCTCCGATCTCGCCATAGACCTGGGCACGGCGAATACGCTGGTTTACGCCCGCGGCAAGGGCATCGTCGTCAACGAACCCTCCATCGTGGCCGTCAACAAGCTCACTGGCGAAGTCGAAGCGGTGGGCCGGGAAGCCAAGGAGATGCTGGGCCGCACGCCCGGCAACATCGTTGCCATCCGGCCCATGAAGGACGGGGTGATCGCCGATTTCAAGACCACCGAGAAGATGCTGACTTATTTCATCCAGAAGGCGCACGGGCGGCGAATGCTGGTCCACCCGCGCATCGTGATCGGCGTACCCTGCGAGATCACCCAAGTCGAGAAGCGAGCGGTAATAGATTCGGCTTACCGCGCCAAAGCCAGCGAGGTCTACCTGGTGGAACAGGCCATGGTGGCCGCCATCGGCGCTGGCCTGCCCATCACGCAGGCCTGCGGCAACATGATCGTGGATATCGGCGGCGGCACCACGGACGTGGCCGTCATCTCGCTGTCCGGAATCGTCTACTCTCGTTCCGTACGGGTGGCGGGCAACGAGATGGACGACGCCATCATGCAGTACCTCAAGCGCAAGTACAACCTGCTCATCGGTGAACGCACCGCCGAGCAGATCAAGATCCAGATCGGTTCGGCCTACCCCCTGGACAAGCCACTGACCATGGAAATCAAGGGGCGCAATCTCATCGAGGGCGTCCCCAAAACCATCACTGTGGATGACAGCGAGATCCGCGAAGCCCTCTCCGAATGCGTGGCCACGATTGTGAACGCCATCCGGGTTGCCCTGGAACGCACGCCGCCTGAGCTTTCGGCGGACATCAGTGACCGGGGCATCGTGCTGACCGGCGGCGGCGCCCTGTTGAAGAACCTGGACCGGAGGATTCGCGAAGAAACCGGCCTGCCGGTTTCCATTGCCGAGGATCCGCTGGCCTCGGTCGTGCTCGGCACCGGCAAGATGCTGGAGGACTTCCGGCTTCTGCGCAAGATCGCCATTGAATGAGCCCGCCTGACAACTCACTCTTGCGCTTCTCGCGCGCCGCGAGCCATCCATGGAGTTCCTGAGCCGGTATCGCAATCTCAGCGTCCTGCTGCTACTCATCTTTGCGCAGTTGCTGCTGCTGGCTTACCAGGTCAAGACCGCTCAGGACGTTCGCCTGATCCGGGTATGGGCAGTGACGGCCGTGACGCCCGTCGCGCGCCTGCTGGAAGGCGCCCGCAGCACGGTGGCCAGTTTCGTCGAGTCGTACTTATTGCTCCATAACGCGGTGGAAGAAAACCGGCGACTGCGCGCCGAGATCGGGAGGCTCAAGCTGGAAAACCAGTACCTGAAGAACGAGCTGGCGACGGCGGAACGCGCCCGGGCGCTGGCTGTGTTCCAGGCGCGCAACCCTTCGAAGACGGTGGCCGCGCGAGTCATCGGAGCGGGCGTGGGCGCCACATCGCGAGTGGTCTTCGTGGATCGCGGTTCCACCAGCGGCGTCATGCGCGGGATGGCCGTGATCACCCCGGACGGCATTGTCGG
>JAPWUP010000012.1 GCA_028275505.1 Bryobacteraceae bacterium | reverse complement strand
TCGACCGCCTGCTTGAGCGATTCCAGCGGGTCGCGGCGCGGCACGAACTCGTGGGCGACAAAGCCCTGGAACCCGAGGTCGGCAATCGCGCGTGCGATGGCGCGGTAATTCAGCTCCTGGGTGTCGTCAATTTCGTTGCGACCGGGATTGCCCGCCGTGTGGATGTGGGCGATCCACTGGATGTTGGCCCGCAGCGTGCGGATGATGTCGCCTTCCATGATTTGCATGTGGTAAATGTCGTAGACCAGTTTGACGCGGGGCGAGTTCACACGCCGGACCACCTCGACTCCCCAGGCGGTGTGGTCCGCCTGGTAGTCCTTGTGATCCACCTTGCTGTTGAGCAGCTCCAGACAGACCGTAACCCCTTTGTCCTCGGCAAAGGCCTTGATCCGGTTCAGGCCGGCCACGCAATTCTCCAGGCCCTCCTCGTCGGACAGGCCGCGGCGGTTCCCGGAGAAGGTGATGACATTGGGAACGCCGGCCGCGGCGGCGCGTTCGATGTTTTCGCGCAGTTGCCGCTCGATCTTGTCGTGGTTTTCCTTTCGGTTCAGCCCGTCGGCAATCGTACCGCCGCCCGGAGCCAGCGAGGGCACCAGGCCATACTTTTGAACCACCGGCCATTCGTCAGGCCCGATCAAATCAATTCCCTCGATGCCGAGGGCGGCAGCATTGCGCGCCAGCTCTTCCAGACTCCATTTGTTGAAGCACCAACGCGCCACTGCCTGCTTGAGACGTCCTTTGCGGGCCGCCGGTTGAGCCAGCGATGGCAGCCCTGCCGTCAAAGCCATTGCGCACCTCCGCGTCATCATCTTGCCCACCTCACTGCCACTCTGACGCCCGGCCATTCACAAGCGGAGCCGAAAAACGGCCAGGTCTGGCAACCCGCCATGTCTCAACAGGTTGCCGCAGCCGGGCGCCACGGGGCGTCCGGTTTCGCCATTGGGTTTCAAGCACGCTGCCAGTATAATCAAATGGCATCCCGCCCGGCGCTCTTCGTCGCCGCACTTCCTCTTCGGAGCTGCATTCCCGATGATCGAGATCCGAGACACAGCACTGTCATCGTCGCTGGCGTCGCTCGAAGCCGAGGTGCTCCGGCGACCCGAAAATGGCCCCGTTCTGCTCGATCCGGCCACTGGCTGTTGCGGCGCTCCCGGAACCGACGCCCGGGAAGCGCTCGAGCGTCCCGTACAACTCGGAGAGGGCCGCGTCCTGGGTTACCTTCACGCGGGACAACTCGAAGTCGAGCTGCCGATCTGTTTCGGCTTCGCCCTGAGCTGGCTTGCGCAGCCGATCTCCGGCAAACTCGAGGGCCGGCTCGCGCTTCCTCTGGAGCCGCTCTGGAGGGCGACGGTTCGCCTTGCGCTTGCAGGCCCGTTCTTCTGCGCACTCTGGCGAGAGGATGAGGAACGCGCCCGCTTGATCGTAAAACCGCTTCGGCAACGCGAGCCCAACTTTGTCCGCGAACTGTCGGTAGATGCCTGCTATTCCAGCGATCGCGCGCACGACGAGCTGCTGAGCGCCTTGCTGGACGCGCACCCCTTCACCGCCTTCGAAGCTCTGCTGGAAAAATCGGGCCGCGGTCGCGCGGGCGAACACGTCATGCGGGCCCTCGATTTCTGGCGGCAGTCCCACCACGCCGCAACGACGGCTCTCTGGCGCGCGCTGCCGGACACCGAGCGCATGGCAGAGCTGCGCGAGTGGCTCGCCCGCATCGCAGAAGCCAGCTCTGCTGCCGAGTTCGCCGAGGACCTGGCATGGGCGCACTTGCGTCCGGGCGGGCCGGCGGAAGCCTGGATCGAAGCTTGCGCCGGCACGCTGCTCGATGGCGCTGTGGAACCGTCCCGATTCGAACAACTTCGACAGGCGGCCCGCACCACCGCTCGCCTGCTAGATGAACCGGCAGTTCTGGAGTTTCTCGAGGGCCTCGCTCGACAAGCTGAGGAGCAGGTTGCCGGTGCGAAAGAGAATGCGCCGGCGCCGGAAGTGCGTGTGCTGATGGCGAGCCTGGAATCGAACGCTCCCACCGCGCTCCGCAATCGCCTCATCGCGGCGCTGACCGCACGGGCGCTGACCGGCTCACCGCAAATTCCGTGGCTGGACGTCTCCGTAGACGTTTGCTCGCTTCCCGAGCAATGGCGCGAATGGCTGCGCGGCCGCGTGCGTGCGGACTGGACAGTGACGGTGAACGCGCCCCGATGGTACCCCGGCGTGCTCACACACGGAATCGAGCGGCAGCAGCTTCTCGAAGTCCATCTGCCCTTTCTGGCGCGCAACTCGTGGGCCGAGCGGCTGTCGGCAGTGGCCCAGGCCAGCATCGAAACGACACTGGACGGGCGCCTGGTCGTCGTGGAGCGCAGCGCCCGCGTGAGCCGTGGCGAGCAGGATCTGGCGCGCGATGCGATGCACCTGTGCGGCGCTTTCATCACGCGGCCGGCGGAACGGGACACGCGGTTCCGTCTGACGTGGTCGGGCACCTGGCGGCTGAACAGTCACGTAGCGCGATCGGATCTGGCGTCGCTGCTGGCGGCCTATCGCTTCGACGCGGCGCTGTCGTGGCTGAAGGAAATCGTCGGCGAGGCAGAACAAATCGAGGCAGAAATGTCTCTTTCGCTCCCCGGCGCCGACGCCGCGGCCTGGCTGGAGGCGCCCGTCGAGCGCAGCCTGAACTACAAGGAGGCCTATGCGGAACTCTCGGTGGCCGTGCAACAGGCTTTGCGCCTGTGGATCCCGTTCCTGTATTTCCGCGATCTGGCCCGTTACGACACGCCGGCCACCGCCTGCCCGCTCATCGTCTATCGCTGCACGCTCCCGTTCCGCAGCAAAGCCAGAAACGAATTCGCCTACGACATCATGAGCTCGGAGAGCGTGGCCATAGCGCGTCGCTCGACCGGCATGGCTCTGGCCGCCGAGCTGGCGCGCATCGAGCAACTGCTCGTGGCCGCGGGCAAAGCGGAGCAGGCCCGGCTGTACCGTCCTTCGCGGCGCGAAACGATTCTTGCCGGAGTGGAGCGCGCGCCGCGCCTGTTCCACTCGCTGCTCGTGGCGGATGCGGTCTTCATTGACCACCTGATCCGCTTCGGCGTGCAGGCCGGCGGCCTGCGCCGGGCGCTGGAGCACGAGCCGCAGCGCGCGATGCGCGAACTGGTGAAGTCGGGCGAGGAACTCGTCAAGAACTTCCAGCGTCGCCTGCGGCGGCTTTATGGCAACGAGGACTTCACCGGCCTCGGGTCGCTGATTCTTGTCGAAGCCACGCGCGGCCTGAATGTGGGACTGCGTGGCCAGGCGCGTTTGAGCGGCATCGTACGATTGAGGGCGCACATGCACGATGGCCGCGTGCTCGAGAGCTCGTTCGTCAACAGCGATGGCGGCCAGGCCGCAGCGGCGTGAAGCGCGCGCCCGTCACGGCCGCGGGCCTTCCGCGCGACGGTAGATGCGCGCAAGCCGCGTGGCGGCCTCCGGGCGGTACGGTTCAAGCCAGCGCCGCAGCTCGGGATAAGCGTCCATGCGCAGCGCCGGTTGAATGGCGCTGAGGCCGTCCACGATCCAGTCCGGACGGCTCTGGATGACCTCACGGCGGCTGCGCTCGGCCAGCGCTGCATCCGAGACGTGCGTGTCGAAAAGATGGCGGTCGGCGAACACGCCCGTCAGCGGCTGCGATTCCAGAAAGCGGCTGGCGGCGGGCATGCGCGTGTAAACGTAAAGCTCCGGGCGGTATCCCCAGACAAACAGCGTCTCTCCGGCCTTCGCCGACGCCCGAATCCGGCGAGCCGCTTCCCGGCTGTCGGCATCCAACGCGACATCGCGCCAGAGATGCGGGCCGCCCGCCACCAGGTCCGCGGCGAGCAGGACGTATCGAGGACCGAAGCGCACTGTGGGTACAAGCAGGGCGGCAGCCACAAGCGCAAGGTACGGACGCGGGATCAGCGTGAGGCCGCGGGCCGCCGCCACCACCAGCGGAAGCAACAGCAGGAAGTAATACCGCGGAAAGAAACGCAGTCCCAAAGCGACGCCTGCGAGTCCGAGCGCGGCCCAGAGGGCAAGGCGCAGGGCCAGCCTGCCCGGTTCCCGCCGCCAGAAGGCCAGCGCTCCCAGGATGAGCGCTGCGTGGAATCCTGCCCAACTTGCGGTACGCGCCAAGCCCACGCGCAGCGGCGCTTTCAGGAACGTATCGCGGGCGTATGTGGCGCCGAGTTGCCAGACCTCGCGGTAATAATCTCCTAGCGCACCCTCAGCCGCCAGCCAAAGCGCAACGAGCGCAGAAGGAACGCTGAAGCCGGCCAGCAGGAGCGGCACGCCGCGCGGATGGAAGATCGTGCAAGCCGCCAGAACGAAGAGTCCTTTGGGGTTGCACTGGAAGGCGAGGCCGGCCGCGATGCCGGCGGCGAAGGCGCGTCGCTCGATGGCCAACCAGATGGCGGCGGCGTGCGGGGCCAGCATGAGAAGATCGGATGCCAGGGGAATCACAGCCGCGGGCAGCCAGAAGGTCAGGTAGAAGGCGAGCAAAGCAGCAGCGATTTTTTCCTCCCGTTCTCCCCACAGGCTCCGCGCGAGCCGTCCTGCAAGGACACAAGCGGCCAGCACGTAAAGGCTTCCCGCCAGGCGCAGCGGCCAGCCCGGCTCCGCGCCCCACAACAGGCAGATGGCAGGCGCCAGGGGCGGCTTGTCGAACCAGACGTCGCGATACAACTGGCGCCCGTGCAGCATCTGGACGGCGGCCGCCATCGGCAGCGTTTCCTCAGGCCACAGGATGCCGCTGTGACAGAGGCGGAAAAGCGCGATGGCGAGCCAGAGGATCGCCCAGCGCGCCAGCCGGTTCATGCCCGGTTCGCCGTCTGCGCCAGCAGACGTTCCAGCGTTTCGCGCAGGCCGGGACCGTACTCGGGATCGGCCAGAGCAAACTCCACAAACGTCGCAAAGTAACTGCCGAAGTTCCCGATGTCGTAGCGCTTCTCCCCGGGCGGCAGCTTGAGCGCCAGCACGCGCCGGCCTTCCTCGCACATCAATTGAATGGCGTCGGTAAGCTGGATTTCCCCGCGCGAATCCGGCTGGACTCTGCGAATCATGTCGAAGATGAGAGGGGAAAACACATAACGTCCGGCGATGGCCAGATTGCTCGGCGCCTGGCCCGGGGCCGGCTTCTCCACCAGATTCGCCACGCGGAACACGTCGCCCTCGCTCTCCGCCGCTTCGATGATGCCGTAGTGGACGGTCTCTTCCGGCGGCACTTCCTCTACTGCCAGCACGCAGCTTGCGTGCCGCGCCTGGAACAGTTCTGCCATCCGCGAGACGGCCTGAGAAGCGGCATTCAGGCCGATGATGGAATCGCCCAGGGCGACCACGAACGGCTCCTCGCCCGCGAAGTGCTCGCCGCAAAGTACGGCGTCGCCCAGGCCCCGTTGCAGTCGCTGCCGCGTGTAGAAGAACTTGGCGTTGAGCTCAACGGCGCTCAACTGCTCGAGCAACTCGTGCTTGTTGGAAGCGGCCAGCAGACGCGCCAGCTCGGGATCGTGATCGAAGTGGTTTTCGATCGAGGTCTTCCCGCGTCCGGTTACGAAAAGGATCTGCTCGATCCCGTTGGCGACCAGCTCCTCGGCCACGTACTGCACGACGGGCTTGCGGGCCACCGGCAGCATCTCTTTGGGTTGCGACTTGGTCGCGGGCAGCAAGCGCGTCCCCAAACCGGCAACGGGAACGATGGCGGAACGGATGAATTTCTGCATAAGCGACGTCCTCACGGCCAGGGCATGGCAAGCGGCGCGCGCGCCGCATCGAGCATGCGCACGCGGCGCGCGAAAGGCTGGACCAGCTCCAGCGCCCGTCGCAGCGCGACCATGCCGGCTTCTTCTTCCTGAGGCTCACGACCGGTGAGCCGTTCCATGATAACTTCCAGCAAGCTCTTGCGGGGCGGGAACAGCTTCAGGCGCACCTCTTCCTTTTCGGGAATTCCGGCTGCCTGCTTGGCGAGCCGCAGCGCAACATCGAATCCACCGAGTTCATCCACCAGGCCCAGAGCCTTGGCGTCCTCGCCTGTCCAGATGCGCCCTTTGGCGATTTCCAGAACGCGCTGTCTGGGCAAGCGGCGACCTTCGGCGACCTTGCTGGTGAAGTCGTCGTAGATGCGATCCAGCCACGCCTGGAACCGCGCCCATTGCGCCGGCGTGTAGTCCGAAGTTCCCGTCCAGAAGGTGGCGTTGGCGCCCTCGTGCACTTCGTCCCAGGTGATGCCCAGCTTTTGCCAGAAGCCCGTGGTGAGCATCTTGCCGCCGAGCACGCCGATCGAACCCGTGATGGTGCCGGGCTGGGCTACGATCTTGTCCGCAGCCATGGCCACAAAGTAACCGCCCGAGCCCGCCACGTTGCCCATGGAAGCAATGACCGGCTTGCCTGCCTTGCGCGCGCGCACGGTCTCCTGCCAGATCGTGTCGGAAGCCACATAGGAGCCGCCGGGGCTGTCAATTCGGAACAGAATCGCCCTGACTTCCTTGTCCTCGATGGCCTGGCGAAAAGCGGAAGCCACGGTGTCCGAGCCCATGACCAGCTCGCCGAACACAGGATCGAAGCCGCTCTTGCCGCGCTGGACGCCGCCCACGCCGTAAATGAGCGCGATGGTCCTGCCGCGAGTGTGGGGCCGTCCGGCTCGCTGCAAGTATTCCATCAGAGGAATCACCTTGGCGCCTTTACCGGCGCGTTCCTTCACTTTGTCGTACACCTGCTCGCGGTACGCCAGGCCGTCCACGAGTTTGGCGTTCAGCGCTTCCGGCCCCAGCAACGGGCCGCGGTCCACCAGCGCGCGCACCTGCTCCTCGCTCATGCGGCGTCCCTCGGCGATCCCGCGAAGCATCTGGGATGCAAAACTTTTCACCACGCGCTCGGTGGCCTCGCGATGCGCAGGCGTGAACTTGCGCTCGGTGAAAATATTCATCGCGTTCTTGTACTCGTAGCGATGGTCCAGCCGGGGCGTGATTCCGAGCTTGTCCAGCGTGCCGCGCAGGAAGAAGGCTTCGGCCAGCACGCCGGTCAAGCCGACGTCGCCCGAGGGCTGCAACCAGATTTCGTCGAAGGCCGTGGCCAGATAGTAGGCATTGCCGCCGGGGCCGAATTCGCCGAAGGTTTCCGCAAAGGCTACCGCGAATTTCTTGTGCTCGCGGAAGCGGCGGATGGCGTCGCGCAGCTCCTGCACCTGCGCCATGCCGAGCGGCGCCGCGCCCACGCGTGCGATCAGACCCTTCACGCGGCGATCCTCGGAGGCGCGCGTCAGGGCATCGAGCACATCGCGGAGGCTGGGCCGTTCCCCGAACAGAGCGCGGGCCACGGGATCGTCGGGAACGTACTCGGCCAGCGGGGCCTCGAAATTCGCTTCCAGCACGGCCGGCGACGGTACGCCCCCGCGGGCGATTCGCGCGGCAATCCCGGCCACCAGGCCGAGGACGAATACGAGCACGGTCAAGGCGCCGACAACAGTCAGGAACCTGACGATGATGCGCTTCATTTTGGTTATCCTCGATGGTCGTGGGACCCGCTCGGCGGCGCTGCGTCGCGAGCGGGACCGATCGCGCTTATTGTAAAACGTGCAGCCTGAGGACTCCAGAATCACGCTTTCGGCGCCTGCCTCGCGCGCGGGCGTGCGCCTGGACAAATTCCTGCACGAAGAACTGCCGGAAACCAGCCGCGCCCGCATCCAGGAGTGGATTCGGGCCGGCCGCGTGCGGGTCAACGGGCGTGTCAGCGAACCCTCTTACCGTCTGAAAGGCGGCGAGATCATCGAAGTCGAGCCCGCGGCTCCGCCCCCTTTGCGCGCCGAGCCGGAACCCATTCCGCTTAACGTGCTCTACGAGGACGAGCACGTAATCGCCGTGGACAAGCCGGCGGGCATGGTGGTTCACGTCGGCGCAGGACGGCGCTCGGGCACGCTGGTGAACGCATTGCTGGCGCGCTATGGCTCGCTTTCCGGGGCGGGCGGCGAACTGCGACCGGGCATCGTGCACCGGCTGGATCGGTTGACCAGCGGCGTGATTCTGGTGGCGCGAAACGACCTGGCGCACCAGCGGCTGGCGGCGCAGTTTGCCGCGCGGCAAATCGAGAAGGTTTACCTGGCGCTGGTCCACCGGGAGCTGAAGGAAGATCACGGGGTGATCGAAGCGCCCATCGGTCGGGATCCTGTCCGCCGCACGAGAATGACCGCGCGCGTCCGGCAGGGTCGCGCGGCGACCACCGAGTATCGGGTGCTGCGTCGCTTTCCGGGCTTCACGTACCTGGAAGTTCGCCCGCGCACCGGGCGCACCCACCAGATTCGCACCCACCTGGCGAGCATCGGGCACCCGGTGGTCGGCGATCCGGCGTATGGCGCGCCCCGCCGCGTCGAGGGCATGCCGCCGCTGGAACGTTACTTCCTGCACGCGCACCGCATCGGCTTCGCGCATCCGGCCACCGGCGAATGGCTCGTGATCGAGTCGCCCTTGCCCGCGGAATTGCGCGCCTGGCTGGAAGAGCTGGAGGTGCGGCGAGAATCGGCGTGATGCGGCGGCCCGGCGCTGCCGGGAACGCCAATCTCGCAGCTTTCCCGGGTGGCTGACGTCACCCCGGGATCTATGCCTGCATCCGTATAGACAGGATGGCATTGATGAGAGAATAGCGGTCCGAGAGCCCGCTTGCCTGGCCGGAAAAGGACATGACCCACATATCCAATTTCTTCAAAGCGCTAGCAGATCCCACGAGGTTGCGGATCCTCAACTTGTTATTCCGCTCCCGGTTGTGCGTTTGCCGGATGGCGGCAATTCTCGGTCTTCCGCAACCCTTGGTCTCCCGTCATCTGGCCTACCTGCGGAGCCATGGGTTGGTGAAAGGGTGGCGGGAAGGATTCCGGATCAACTATGAGATCAACGAGCAGCACTCCCTTCTGGCTCAGATCCGGCCCCTGCTGGAGCAGATCTTGAGCCACGAAGCCACCGGCCAGGCCGACCTTCGCAACCTGGACGCAGAGTGTCACGCAGCTAAGGGAGAAACGGTATGAGTAATGACGAAACTGCAAGTACCGGGCAACTCGCTCTTGGCGGAGAAGCCCCCCGCGCGACTCCGGGCAAGCGGCATCGCCTGGCGACGGCGCTCCGTATCGGCCTTTCGATCGCGGTCATCCTGTTGCTGATGCTATGGGTCTTCGGCTTCTTCCGAAAGAACCGGATCCAGCCCGGCAGGGCGGCGGTTCCGGAGAGGAAGGCAGAGGGCCTCCCGACTCTACCCGTCACCTTCACAACCATCCCCGTTACCACCGAGGCCGTGGGGACGGTGCGGCCTGAATATGTCGCCACCGTAACCTCACGCGTGGTGGCGACCATTGTCCGCATTGGCGTCTCCGCCGGCCAGCGAGTCGCCAAGGGAGAGATATTGGTCGAACTCGATGACCGTGACCTCCGTGCGCGCGTCGAGCAGGCGCGGGAGGCGGTCCGCGCGGCCGAGGCGACTTTCGCGCAAGCTCTTTCCAACTACAAGCGTGACAAGCCGCTGTTCGACCAGCGAGTGATCAGCGCCTACGACTTCGAGAACACGGAAACGGCGCTCAAGACCGCGCAAGCGAACCTGGAACGGCTGCGACAGGCGCAGCACGAAGCGGAAGCGAACTTGTCTTATGCGGTAATCCGCAGCCCTTTCGATGGAGTGGTGATTGACAAATTGTCGGAAACGGGCGAACTGGCCGCTCCGGGCAAGCCTTTGCTGACCATGTACCAACAAGACCGGCTGTGGCTGGAAGCCAGTGTTCCCGAAGAACAGCTTGGCCGGATCAGCATCGGCCGGGCATATCCGGTTCGCATTGACGCCCTGAAGCGCACGCTGCATGGGCGGGTGGCCGAGATCGTGCCCTCTTCGGATCCCGCGACGCGGACCGTTCTGGTCCGGGTGCGACTGGAACATCCCCGTGATCTGGTGCCCGGGATGTTTGGCCGGCTGCTGATACCCGAAGCGCCGCAACGGGTCTTGCTGATACCCACCCCGGCAGTAAGGCGCGCGGGGCAGCTCACCACGGTGGACGTTGTTCAGGATGGGCGCGTGGAACGCCGGACGGTCCAGTTGGGCCGCGCCGTGGGCGACAAAATCGAAGTGCTGAGCGGGCTGGCGCCGGGCGAGGTGATCGTGGCCGAGACCGCCGAAGCAACCACCACGGGGCAGGCGAAATGAATCCTTCGCATGAAACGCTCACCCTCCGCATTGTCCGCAGGTTCCTGGAGTCGAACCTGTCGCTGGTGTTCATCCTGGTCTCGCTGGCCGCGGGCGCAATCGCCCTGCTCATCACGCCCCGGGAAGAAGAGCCACAGATCGTGGTCGCCGCGGCCAACGTAATGGTCTCGTTTCCCGGGCGCACGGCCGCGGAGGTCGAACAACTGGTCTCGACCCCGCTGGAGAAAATGCTTCTCCAGATCCCCGGCGTGCAGTACGTGTACTCGCGTTCCATGCCCGGCCAGAGCATCGTTACGGTCCGCTTTTACGTGGGCGAGCCGCTGGAGCCAAGCTACGTCAAGCTCATTCGAAAGCTGAACGAAAACATGGACCGGATCACGCCCGGGGTTGCCGGCTGGGTGGTGAAGCCGGTGGATGTAGACGATGTACCTGTGGTCACCTTCACCCTGACGAGCCGGTCGCACGACGATTACTCGCTTCGGCGGATGGCCGAGGAGATCGTTCCGCGGCTTCAGTCCGTACCCAATGCAGGGACCGCGTACGTGGTGGGCGGGCGTCCGCGCGAGCTTTTGATCCGGCCTTCGGCCACGCGCATGGCAGCCTACGGTATTTCCGCGCTTGACATCAGCCGCGCCATCCAGGCGTCCAATAGCAGCGTCCTGGCGGGGACGTTCGACCGCGACGACCGCAGCGTCCGGGTTCAAGCCGGCGACTTCATCGCGGACGCGAGGGATCTGCGGGAACTGGTTGTGGGCGTATGGAACGGGCGCCCCGTCTATCTTCGGGACGTGGCCGAGGTGACCGACGGTCCCGGAGAGTTCCTCGATTACGTCCGATTCCACCGCGGGCAGGCGTGGAGCCATCCCAAAGAGGAGGGCGCGACCGGGAGCCTGGTGGGAGGCCCCGCCTCTTCTTCGCCTGGCGTCGGGGAGCCGCAGCCCGCGGTGACCATCGCCGTGGCCAAGAAGCACGGATCCAACAACGTGTGGGTCGCGCGCGATCTGATCCAGCGCATGGAAGAGCTCAAGAAAACCGTCCTGCCTTCCGACGTGGAGGTGGTGATCACCCGCAATTACGGGATCACAGCCAACGCGAAGGTCGAGGAGTTGGAAGAGGCCTTGTTCGTGGCCATTGCCGTGGTGATGGCTCTTCTGACGATGGGCTTGGGCTATCGTCAGGCGCTGGTCGTGGCGATCGTCGTGCCCTGCGTCTTCGGCTTGACCTTGATCGTGAACTACTTTCTGGGATTTTCGATCAACCGCATCACGCTGTTCGCCCTCACCATCGCTCTCGGGTTGCTGGTGGATGACCCGATCGTGGACGTGGAGAACATCCACCGTCACTTCCAGATGCGGGGCAAGGCGACCAAGGCGATCGTGCTGGAAGCCATCAACGAGGTCCGTCCCCCGCTCATTGCCGCAACCTTCGCCGTGATGCTTTCTTTCCTTCCGCTGCTTTCGGTCACCGACATGATGGGTCAGTACCTGCGCCCCATGGCGGTGAACGTCCCGGTGACGATGCTGATGTCACTGGCCGTCTCCTTCACCATCACTCCGTGGCTGGCCTATCATTTCCTGAAACGCCACGGCGGGACCGCGATGTCCGCCCCTGCCGCGGGAAGGCCGTCTCTGACCGAGCGGTTTTTCCGGCGTACCCTGATGCCCCTGGTGGAACGCCGGTGGCTGGGCCGCATCTTCCTCCTTTTCGTAGTGGCATTGTTCATTGGCAGCGTGCTGTTGGTATTGACCCGCAAGGTAAGGGTGAAGCAACTCCCCTATGACAACAAAGACGAGCTGTTGCTGGTTCTCGACATGCCGGTGGGCACGCCGCTGGAGCGAACCGATGCGGTGGCGCGCGAATTCGAGCACTATCTGGCCTCGGTGCCGGAGGTTACCGACTATGAGGCCTATGTGGGAACGGCCTCGCCGGTGGATTTCAACGGCATGATGCGGCAGTACTTCTTGCGCCGGGCGCCGAACCGCGCCGACATCCGCGTCAACCTGATCCACAAGACGCAGCGAGTCCACTCGAGCCATTCCGTGGCGCTGCGGCTGCGGGCCGACCTGACGGCGCTTGCCAGGCGCAATGGAGTCAAGTTGAAAATTGTCGAACTGCCCGCCGGTCCGCCTGCGATGTCCACGATTGTGGCGGCCGTATACGGAGAGCCACGCAACTCTTACGAGGACCTGATGAGGGCGGCCGCCATTGTCAAAGAGCGCATGAGCAGGGAGCCCGGCATCGTGGATCTGGACGACTCGATTGATGAGGATCAGACCAAACTCGTCTTCGAGGTGGATAAAGAGAAGGCAGCGTTGAACGGCGTTTCGACCGATGAGATCTCCCGCACCATCGGCCTGGCCCTGGGCAGCCAAAGCGCCGGCATCGCGCAGATGCCTTATGAACGCTTGCCGGTCCGCATCGGGCTCTGGTTTCCGCGGGCCGAACGCTCCAGCGCGCCGGACTTGTCCCGCATTTATGTCAAAGGTCTCGGAGGACGCCTGGTTCCCATTTCCGAGCTTGGGCGCTGGCGCGCGCAACTGGAGGACAAGACCATCTATCACCGCCAGACGGAGCGCGTGGTCTATGTGTTCGGGGAAATGGCGGGAAGGCCTCCCGTGGAAACCATACTCGATCTGAGAGCAGATCAAGTGTCAGGCGGGAATCGGCTTTTCGTGGACAGAGAGGCCAAACCGCGGCCGCTCGCAAGCCGCACTATGTTTCGCAAGGGCGGAGGAGTCGCCTGGGAGGTCCCCGAAGGCATCCGCGTGAGGTGGTGGGACGAAGGCGAGATGTACATCACCATGAACCTGTTCCGCGACCTTGCTTTTGCCATGTTGATTGCGTTAGCGGGCATCTACGTGATCCTGATGAACCAGACCGGTTCGTACCAGTTGCCGCTGGTGATCATGCTTTCCATCCCGCTGATGGTGATTGGCGTGCTCCCGGGCTTCTGGCTGTTGAATCAGTTCGGCGAGCGCAGCGTGGCCGGGCTCATGAACCCGGTCTTTTTCTCGGGTCCTGCCTTCATCGGCATGATCGCGCTGGCGGGCATTGTGACGCGAAACTCGATCATTATCGTGGATTTCATCCACCTGGCTCTGATGCGTGGCTTGCCGCTGAACCGGGCGATTCTCGAAAGCGTCTCCGTCCGGCTCCGCCCGATCCTGCTGACTTCCGGCGCCGCGGTGCTCGGGGCGCTGCCCGTCACGCAGGACACCGTGTTCGGAGGCATGGCGTGGTCGCTGATTTTCGGCCTGGTCGTCTCCACCGGTTTCTCCCTGTTCGTGATTCCGGTCACTTATAACCTGATGTACGCCAGCAAGCCAGACCACGGGTTGCCCGAAGAAATTCGGAAGAAGCTGGCGGCCACCCACCCTCAGGAGGCTGAAGCATGAGCGCCCTGCTCAGGTTTGCGGCAGCATTGACGATTGGCGTTTTCGTGGGCGCTGCGTCCGAGGCGCCGGCCAGCGGCGAGCTGACGCTCCAGGATGCCGTCAAGTACGCCCTCGAACATTCCCCGGAGTTGAGGTCCGACCGCGTGGAGGTGACCCGTCGGCAAGGTCTTCTCACCGCGGCTCGCTCATCGCGGATGCCCCAGTTGGACCTGGCCGCGGACGCGACGCGGTGGCGCTTCGAGCATGGCTATCCTGCGGGGACTCCACCGGCGCTGCTACGGTTCGACCCCACACTGTACTCGGCTGCCGCCGAACTCAAGTTCCTGGCCTGGGACTTCCACAAAACGGAGATGGAGATTGCCGCCGCGCGCGAGCGTGTCCTGGCCGCCAGCTTTGCGGCCGACCGCAAGCAACAGGAGGTTATTTTCGAGACCGCCCGCCTGTTCCTGCTCTGCCTGACCTATACGGACCTGATCCGGGCAACGGAAGCGCGCATCCGAAGCCTGCAAGCGCTGCTGGACCGTACGAACCAACTGGTCGCGGCAGGGCGCGCCGTGCCGGTGGACGCACTGAAGGTCCGCACGCGACTGGCGCAGATGGAAAGCGATTTGGCTACGCTGAAATCGGCGCAGCGCTCGTCCCTGAGCGCCTTGGCTGCCGTCATGGGCTACGAAGGCGATCTTCCTGCGTTGCGCTACAGCCCCGCAGCTTCTCCGCCATCCGAGCCCAAGCCAGGTGAGGCCACGCTGCTGGCCAGCGCGATCTCCTCCCGCCCGGAGATTCGCTCGGTGGATCACGAGCTTCGCGCTGCGGAGCTTGGCCTGGCGGCAGTGCGCAAATCGGCTTGGCCGCGCATCGATCTGCGGGCGGCGGCGATTCAGTACGGGTCCAATACGCCGGTGGGCTTCCCCCAGCTCATCGCGGGGATGCTGCCCTCGGCGGTGATTCATGCGCCATCGCCCGGCAATGCTGCAACCGATTTGGTCCTTGGGGTGCATGTCTCAGTTCCCGTCTTTGACGGAGGCCGAAGGAAGGGTCAGGAACAGGAGGCAGCGGCGAAACTGGAGCAGCTTCGGCTTGCGCGGCGCCAGTTGGCGTTGCGGATCGCCCGGGAAGTCCGCGTAGCCCTGGCCGATCTGGAGAGCGCGCAGAGCCGCGTCCGGGCATTGAAGGACTCGGTGGCGGAGAGCGAGCGGGTGCTGCACGACGAGCGTCTCAAGTTCGAGGCCGGGCGCAGCGTCATCAACTTTGTTTTGGAGGCCGAGTCGGCGTTGCTGACCAGCCAGTCGCTGCTCTCCCAGGCGCAGCGGTCGGTCGCCATCGCCGAGCTGACGCTCGATCTGACCTTGGGGCAACTCCAGGCCGCGCGGCTGGCAGCCGGCCCTTGACCAAGGCTGTTCTCCTTTTGGGCGCGGCCGCGGCTCTCCGCCGACAACGTGCCTCGCGGTAACCGTTATCATTCGAATAGGTCCGGCGTTTCCGCCGGAAGCGCAGCCCGGCCGGCTATGACTTCCAAACGCTCACTGGCGCGCGCCAGCCGCCCCATCCACAAGGATACGTTCATCCACCCGTGGCCCGAGGCGGGCCTCGTTCTGTTCAACAGCCCGTACGATCCCCCGGCCAGCCTGCGGATCGAAAACGGCCGCATCGTCGAACTGGACGGCAAGTGCGAAAGCGAATTCGATGCGCTGGACCGCTTCATCGCCCGCCACTCCATTGACTGCGAGGCCGCGCCCGAAGCCATGGCTTTCGAGCCCCGCGAGCTGGCGCGCATGCTGACCGATATCAACGTGCCCCGAGCCAGGCTGGTGCGGCTGTGCGGAGGCTTGACGCCGGCGCGATTGATGCAGGTCGTAGCCGAGCTGAACGTGCTGGAGATGATGATCGCGCTGGCCAGGATGCGCGCCCGGCGCACGCCCGCCAACCAGGCGCACGTCACCAACCGCAAGGAAAGCCCGGCGTTGCTGGCCGCCGACGCCGCCGAGGCAGCCGAGCGCGGCTTTGCGGAACTCGAGACTACGGTGGGCGTCTCGCGCTACGCCCCGCTGAATGCGCTGGCCGTACTCGTGGGTTCGCAGACGGGCCGCGGAACCGCGCTCACGCAGTGTGCGGTGGAAGAGGCTCTGGGATTGCGGCTGGCGTTGCTGGGCCTGACCACCTACGCCGAGACGCTGTCGGTCTACGGCGATGAGCGCGCGTTTCGCGATGGCGACGACACGCCGTGGTCCAAAGCGTTCCTGGCCTCGGCCTACGCCTCCCGCGGCATCAAGGTGCGATTCACCTCCGGCACCGGCTCGGAAGCGCTCATGGGCCATGCCGGGGGCAAGTCCATGATTTACCTGGAGGCGCGTTGCCTGCTGATCGTCAAGGGCGCGGGTTCGCAAGGCGTGCAGAACGGCTCGATCAGTTGCATCGCGCTGCCCGAGTCACTGCCCGGCGGCGTGCGCGCGGTGCTGGCGGAAAATCTGCTGGCAGCGATGCTCGATCTGGAAGTGGCCTCCGGTAACGACGCCATGGCGTCGCATTCCGACATCCGCAAGACCGCCAAGCTCATGCTGCAACTGCTGCCGGGCACGGACTTCATTTTCTCCGGCTACAGCGTGATGCCGCGCGAGGACAATCTTTTCGGCGGCGGCAACTTCGACGGCGAGGATCTGGACGACTACAACGTGATCCAGCGCGACATGCTGGTGGACGGCGGCCTGCGTCCCGTGCCCGAGGAGGAACTGCTCGCTGTCCGCCGTCGCGCGGCGCAGGCGCTGCAAGCCGTTTTTGAGGAACTGGGCCTGCCGCCCATTCGCGACGAAGAGGTCGAAGCCGCCGTCTACGCACGCTCGAGCGATGATATGCCGGATCGCGACGTGGTGGCCGACCTCGCAGCCGCGGAACGCTTCCTGCGCGAGGGGCGCAACGGGGCGGACGTGATCCGCGCGCTGGCGCGTCGCGGCTTCCGCGACATCGCCGAGAAAATTCTGGCCGTACAAAAACTCCGCGTCTCCGGCGATTACCTGCAAACCTCGGCCATGCTATTGCCGGGACCGCGGGTCATCAGCGCCATCAACGATCCCAACGATTACCGCGGTCCGGGGACAGGCTACCGGCTCGATCCGGAGCGTTTGCGCGAGATCTGCGATCTGCCCTGGGCACGGGATCCGCGAAGCATTGGGCGGCCGGCGACCGGACAGCCTTGGCTGCGCCCGGCGCGTCCCGCACGTCGCGGCGAAGATCCGCGCGAGGTGGTGATCGCGGTAGGTCCCGCATTCGGCTCGGCCTTGGATGCGACGCTAACAGGCTTGCCGCACCGGGAAGTGCTCGCTGCGCTCGTCCAGGGCATCCGCGATGAGGGATTGACGGCGCGCGTCGTCAAGGTCTATCACAGCGCCGATCTGGGCGCCATCGGCTACACGGGCTCGCAGTTGAGCGGCTCCGGGATCGCCATCGGCATTCAATCCAAGGGGACCACAGTGATTCACCGCCGCGGCCTGCCGCCGCTGAACAATCTCGAACTCTTCCCGCAGGCGCCGAACCTGACGCTGGAAAGCTATCGCGCGATCGGCCGCAATGCAGCTCGCTACGCGAAAGGTGAGCCGACCCGCCCGGCGCCGGTCGTCATTGACAACATGGCGCGCTTGAAATATATCGTGCACACGACGATCCTGCACCGGCGCGAGATCGAACGGGTGGAGGCCGGGCGCGACCCTGAGGAGGTGATCTGGGATGAGTGAGCCGTTGTCCTATCCGCTGTCGGAGAATCACCCCGATCGGCTGCGGACGCCATCCGGGCTGCGCTACCAGGATCTGACGCTGGAGGCCTTGCTGGAAGGCCGCGCCGGCATGGAGGACCTGCGCGTGACCGCGGAAGCCCTGCGCATGCAAGCCGAGATCGCGCGCGCCGCAGGGCGACGGCAACTGGCCGAGAATCTCGAACGCGCCGCCGAGCTCACCCAGGTTCCCGAAGAGGAGATCCTGGAAATTTACGAAGCGCTGCGCCCGGGGCGAGCGACGCGCGACCAGCTCGAGCAACTGGCGGCGAGGCTCGAACGTGATTACGGCGCTTTGCGAACCGCCGCCCTGATCCGCGAAGCCGCCGAAGCGGCGCCGGCGAGCCGCGCCAATCCGGATTAGCCGAAGGCTTCCTTGAGGATCCGGTAACTTTTGGGCACTGCCGTCGCGGCTGGTTCTTTGCCCTCCATCTCGAGCGACACCCAGCCTGAATAGCCGGCCTTGCGCAGAATGGCGGCGATGCGCTTGTAGTCCAGATCCAGCGTGTACCACTCGCCTCCGCCGTGATAAGTCTTGGCCTGCACGATGATGGCGTGGGGGGCCAGCTTCTCGATTCCGGCGTAGGGATCGTCCGGGAAGTTGCCGGTGTCCAGGTTGATGCCGAACCACGGCGAGCGAATCGAACGATAGATGCGCAGGAGGTTTTCCGGCTGCGTGGTCAGGCCCCAGTGGTTTTCCAGTGCCAGCATCACGCCGGCCTTCTCCGCAGCGGGCAAGCACGCCTCGATGCACTCGATGCACCACTTGAACGCGTCCTCGTCCGTGTAGCCGGGCAGAGGCGGCTCGATGCCGCGCACCTTCATGAGCTCGTCGAAGGATTTGATGGTGCCCCAGCGGCCGGAGTTGATCCGGATGCAAGGGATGCCGAGTCGTGCCGCCAGCTCGATGCAGTGTTCGGTATGCCGGATCGCCTTGCGGCGCTCTTCCTCGCTTGGCGAGACGAAATTCTGGTGGATGGAAAGCATGACCAGCGCCAGCGAGTTGCGAAACGCCAGGCGCTTGATCTCGTTGACGTACGCGGGCGATTCATCGCGCATCTGCCGGTGCAGGATTTCCACGCCGTCGAAACCGATGCGCGCCGCGTCCTCGATCACTTTTTCGATCGGGTAGCGTTCGCCGCGGAAATGCCAGTACGAGTACGTGGAAACGGCCAGACGGATGCGAGCCGGAGCCGCGGTCGCAGGAACCTGCGCCGCCAGACTTCCGGCTGCCGAAACCAGGAGATCACGCCGGGTCAGCTCCATGCCTGGAAGATAGCACGGGCGGCCCCGGACGCGATAGCATGCTTGCCATGCGAGCACTCATCATCACAGCGGGGGCGGCGACCGCCGCGGTGCTTCTTGTGTCGGGCCAAGGGGCGCCGCGTCGGGACGCCTGGCGCATTCTGGGGCCGGGAGGCGGCGGCGCCCAGTTCCTTCCCACCATCAGCCCACACGACAGCCGCCGCGTTTTGGTGGCGTGTGACATGACCGGCTCTTACATCACGCACGATGGCGGCGAGTCCTGGCGCATGTTCAACCTGCGCGGCACCACGCGCTTTTTCGTTTTCGATCCGGTCGCGCCGGACACGATCTACGCCTACGGCATTGGTCTGTGGCGCTCGACGGATGCGGGCGCCACCTGGTCGCTCGTGTTTCCCGATCCGGCCACCATTACCGGGATCCTGATGCCGGATGATCACGCCAGCGTGACCATTTACTCGTCGGGCCGCCCGGCGCCTCGCATGACGGCGCTGGCGGTGGACCCGTCCGATTCACGCACGCTTTATGCGGCCATGGACGGCGCGCTCCACGTCTCGCGGGATTGGGGCGCAACGTGGTCGCGCATGGAGTCGCTGCCGGATGGCGCGCGGCAGATCTACGTGGATCCCGCTTCTCCTGCCGAGGACCGCACGATCTACGTCGTGGGCACGCGCACCGTCATGGTCCGCCAGAACGGCGAGTGGCGTCACGGCCCGGCGCCGGAAGGCGTGGCCTCCTTTACTGACGCTTCGGCGGGTTTCCCCGGCGAGGGTCAACCGCTGATCGTTTACGGACTGACGGCGTCGGCGTTGTGGATCTCGGAGGACGGCGGCGCCAGTTGGCGGCAGACCGGCCTGAACGGCGCTCAACTGCGCGCCGTGGCCACCAGCCTCAACCATCCCGACAGGGTTTACCTTTCTTACAGCGGATTGCGCGAGGGCGGCGCCACATGGTTCGGCGTGGCCCGCAGCGACGATCGCGGGCGCAACTGGCGCCTGGTCTGGAAAGAATCCAACCGCACGGCGGACAACATCCGCGAAGCGTGGCTGAGCGAGCGGTTCGGACCCGGCTGGGCAGGACCTCCGTTCAATCTGGGGGTCGCGCCGAAGGATCCCGACGTCTGCTACGGGACGGACTACGGCCGCACCATGCGCACCACGGACGGCGGCAACACGTGGCAGGCCGTTTACTCGCGTCGTGTGGACGATGCCGGCTGGACCAGCACCGGCCTCGACGTGACCACCTGCTACGGCGTGCACTTCGATCCTTTCGACGCCCGCAGGATTTTCATCACTTATACCGACATCGGCCTTTTCCGCAGTGAGGACGGCGGGCGAAGCTGGCTCAGCTCAATTGACGGCGTGCCGCGTCGGTGGTGGAACACGACGTACTGGATCGAGTTCGATCCCGAGGTGCGCGGCAAGGTTTGGGGCGCCATGAGCCGCGTGCACGATCTGCCGCGGCCCAAGATGTGGCGGACGACGTCGCCTTCCACCTACGAGGGCGGCGTCTGTGTGAGCGAGGATGGCGGGCGGACGTGGCAGGCATCCAACGAAGGGATGGAGCCCTCAGCCGTCACGGACATCCTGCTCGATCCGGAAAGCCCGCCCGAGGCTCGCGTGCTGTATGCGGCGGCCTTCGGGCGCGGGGTGTACAAGTCGGTGGACGGAGGGCGAACGTGGACCTTGAAGAATCAGGGAATCGAGGGCGCCGAGCCGTTCGCGTGGCGGCTGGTGCGGGATCGCGAGGGAACCCTCTATCTGATCATCGCGCGACGGACCGAGGACGGCAGCTATAACAACCCGGGCGATGGCGCGCTGTATCGCTCGCGCGACGGCGCGGAAAACTGGACGCGCATCCGTTTGCCCGAAGGTGTGAACGGACCCAACGGACTGGCGATAGATCCCGAAGATCCGCAGCGTCTCTATCTGGCGGCGTGGGGACGCCGGACTCCCTATGGCGCCCGCGATGGCGGCATCTTCCTGTCCACCGACGGCGGCTCGACGTGGCGTAACGTCCTTTCTGCGGACCAGCACATTTACGACGTGACGGTGGATCCGCGCAACGGCGTGCTGTATGCGGCCGGCTTCGAGTCCTCAGCGTGGCGCTCGGAGGATCGCGGCGAGACCTGGCAACGCATCCGCGGCTTCAACTTCAAGTGGGGGCACCGCGTGATCCCGGATCCGTCTGATCCCGAAAAAATCTACATCACGACCTTCGGTGGCAGCGTCTGGCACGGCCCCGCCAAGGGGGATCCCGAGGCGCTGGAAGACATCGTCACGCGGGAGCTGTCGTTGCTGCGCCTGGGACGACGAAAGTGAGGGCCCGAGAAACGACAGGCCTCGGCGCGGCAGAAAAAAACGGTACAATACGGCGAGCCAGGAGGCAGAAATGAGAACGGCGTTGTTCGGAGAGGCCAGAAGAGGTTTTGTGGCGCGGCTGGTGGTCGCCGGCGCACTTTTGCTGGCGACTGCACAGTTACCAGGCCAGTTGAACCGCGGAACAATCACTGGCGTAGTCACCGATTCCAGCGGGGCGGCTGTCCCCGGAGCCAAAGTTACCCTGCGCGACGTCGCCACCAACGCGACTTATGTCACGGAGACCACCGCGGTCGGGCAATATACCGTGCCCAATCTTCCTGTGGCGACTTACGAAGTCTCGATCGAGAGCCCGGGATTCAAGAAATTTGTGCGTTCCGGCGTGGAGTTGCGGGCCACTGAAGTAGTTCGGGTTGACGCCGTCCTGGAGGTAGGCGCGTTAACGGAGACCGTGGAGGTCACCGCGCAGGTGCCGCGGGTGCAAACCGATTCGCCACAGGTGGGGACGTCGCTGACCAGCCGGGCCATCGTTGACTTGCCGCTCAGTTTTGCCGGCGCGCGATCCCCGGAGGCATTCGCTTACCGGCTGACCCCGGGCGTCACAGGCAGTTCCTGGACCTCGCACATCAACGGCTCTACCACCGCATCCAAAGAAGTTTTGCTCGATGGCGCCAGCGTGAGCACTTACCGGGCCGGCCACTTCGGCGAATCCTCGGTCTCCCTCGAAGCGGTGGAGGAATTCAAGATCCAGACCAGCGGCATGTCAGCGGAGTTCGGTCGGATGCAAGCGGGGGTCTTCAACTTCATCATGAAGTCCGGGCAGAACCAGGTGCACGGAAGCGCCTACGGGGCGCTGCGCAACGAGGCGTTAAATGCAAACACGTGGGTAAATAACTTCCGGGGAGTAAAGAGGCCCCAGGATCGGAAACAGAACTTTGCCGGATCCTTTGGCGGCCCGGTCTATCTTCCCGGGATTTACGACGGGCGTAACCAGAGTTTCTTTTACGTGACCTATGAACGTTATCGCGAGCGCACCGGCGGATTCGGCGCGCCCAACCGGACCCTGCCGCTGCCCGAGTTCTATGAAGGCGATTTCAGCCGGCTGCTGGGACCGGCCATCCCGGCGACCGATGCTCTGGGACGGCCCGTTCTGCGCGGCGCCATCTATGATCCGGCAACTTTTCGGCAGGTCGGCTCACGGTGGGTGGGCGACATGTTCCCCGGAAACATCATTCCGAAATCGCGCTTTTCCCAGGTATCCCAGCGCCTGAACGCGATCGCAATCAAGCACTACCTGCCCACGATTCGGGACGCTACCGGGCAAATCGCACTGGTCAACAACGGCATTTTCCCGGTGACTAACACGCCCGAGTTCGACCAACACCAGTTCTCAGTGAAAGGCGACCGGCTGCTGAGCTCCCGTCACAAGCTTTCGGGCTCGTATTCCTACGTCGCCCGGCCACGCCTGCTCCTGGATGCAGGGGGCATGTGGGACCCCAACGATCCCGAGGGTGGACCGCTTTCCAAGGCCCGCAGGCAACGAATCAAATCGCAGTTGGCGCGCCTTGCCTGGGACTGGACCGTGACCCCGCGCTTCCTGGTAAACGTGAACGGGTCCTGGAATTTCATGGCGAACCCCAACCGCAGCGTTCACAAAGATATTGACGGCGCCAAAGAGCTGGGCATCAAGAACCTGAGCACTTACGGGTATCCTACGGTGAACTGGGGCGGCGGTCCCTTCGTGACGCTGGCCACTCCGGGCGACCCTCAGAATGATCTGTCGGTCTACGCGGGCAGCGGGTTGCTCTCCACAGGCAGCCTCACGTGGGGTCGGCACTTCATCAAGTTCGGCTTCGATCATCGCCGCAACCAGCTCAACTCGCGGCCCACCCAGGGCGGGAGCTTCAATTTTGCCGCCCGCGCCACCGCGATTCCCGGGGAAACCTTCTCGGGAACGCAAACCGGTTACGCCTTCGCCAGTTACCTGCTGGGCATCGTAGACAGCGCGGGTCTGAGCGTGCCGATCGGCCTGGGCGGCAGGAGGCGTTATTACGCGGCGTTCCTGCAAGACGACATCAAAGCCAGCCGAAAGCTCACGCTGAACCTCGGCGTACGCTGGGAGTTTTCGCCGCCCTATTTCGAAGTGGCCGACCGGATGGCTACCTGGAACATAACCAAGACCGACCCGCAAACCGGCCTATTCGGGGCCTACGATTTCGCAGGCAAATGCTCGTTGTGCACCGGGAAGCGCTACTTTGGCCAGCGCATCTATCATTATTTCGGGCCGCGGCTGGGTCTGGCCTGGCAGCCCTTGGAGCGATGGACGGTGCGAGCCGCGTACGGAATCTTCTTTGAAGGCGACCTGTTCAATACTTATGGCCCGATTCCGGGGGCAAGCGCTTTTCCGTGGCAGGGATCATACAACCTGAGCCCCGACCCGGTGCAGCCCTGGCGCGGCATCTTTAACTGGGACGACGGCTTTCCCACCGATCGCTTCATCCCCGGCGCGATGGATCCTTCCTACGCCAACCGCGCCGGAAGTGCTTCCATGATCGATCCCACTTACGGGCACGCGCCATACACCCAGCAATGGAACTTCAACATTCAGCGGCAACTTGGCTCCTCCACCGTGCTGGACATCGGTTACGTGGCCAACAAATCCACGGGGATCAGGAACAACGCGCTGGCCCGCCTGAACCAATTGCCGGCCTCTGTGTTGACGGATTTCGGACAGCGGCTGACGAACCCGGTGCGCAGTCCCGAGGAGGCTGCAGCCAACGGAGTCCGCTATCCCTTCCCCGGTTACCGCGGCACGGTCGCCGGCGCACTGCGCCAGTTTCCCCAGCTTTCGGGGATCAACACCATCAGCCCCTACGCCGCGCCGCTGGGCTTCTCGCACTACCACTCGCTCCAGATCACGCTGGACAGACAATTGCGCAAGGGCCTGACCATTTACGCGAACTATGTGTGGTCCAAGGTGCTTTCCAACACCGAGTCTTCTTTCCTGGGCGATAATGCGGGGCCGCTGGATTACTACAATCTGCGCCTGGAAAAAGCGCCTGCCAGTTTCGATTTGCCCCACATGATCAAGGCTTACTTCCAGTGGGATATCCCGGTAGGGAAGGGGCGGGCCCTGCCGCTGCCTCATCGCGTCTTGGACGCCGTGCTAGGCGGGTGGTCGCTCTCCGGCATCCTGAACTATAACTCGGGAGGCCCGTTGGGCTTCGGCGGGGCCTCCAATCCCATGCCTAACGGATGGAACGGCGGCCAACGACCCAATGTGGCCGCCGGGCCCATGAAGAACGCCTCGTTTGACAGCTCCCGGTTCAATTTCGCCAACATCGCGGCGCCGGAGAACACCTACGTAAACAAAGCGCTGTTCTCGGACCCGCCTCCTCTGACGCTGGGCAATGCCGCTGTCCGTTACGGGCAGATTCGCGGCTTCTGGACGCGCAACGAGGATTTCGGCCTGCTCAAGAACTTCCGCTTGCGGGAGCGCTGGCGTTACCAGATCCGGGCCGAGTTCCTCAACGCGTTCAATCGCCACACGCTGGGCGGCATCGACACAGACGTCAAAAGCCCCTTGTTCGGGCAAGTGACCAGCGTTAGTGGCAACCGAACAGTGCAAGTAGGCATGAGGATGGATTTCTGATGCAAATTGCCAGAGAATTCACTCTTGCGCTTGTTACTGCGCTCAGCTTGACAGGGGCTGAAAACCCGCTGGCCGGTCTTTTGGCCCCCAACAATCTCAAGAAAGCGCAGATCGAAGGCGTACAGGTTGCGCCGGGGCCCAAGCCGGACAGCGTGGTGCTGCGCTTTGCGCCGGGGGAAATGCCCGGGAGCCTCACAGTTCCTGTTCCGGAAACAGCCCGGGATTGGACGCGCTACAGTCTGTGCTTCGAGTTTGTTTCCGATTCCACGATTCGCTGGGAGCTGCAAATCAGAAACCGGCAAGGGCAGGCATTTACTTACCGCGTGCAGCCTTTCGAGAACGTGCCTGTCAAGGCGGTGATCCCGAACGCCCTGCTGACGCGTGAGTACACCAACAATCGCCAGTTCCGCGGGTATTGGCTCTCGAACTGGGGCAACCACATTGACCTGCGAGAGGTCGAGTCGCTGGTGATCCGGATGGCGCCCAATCGCGAGGTCACGCTGCGGCTGGGTCCGTTCGCGCTCGCCACCGGCGAAGTCGCCGATGAGGTGCTGCTCGCGCGCCCGGTGGTGGACGAGTTCGGCCAGTGGATCGCGGCCGAATGGCCGGGCAAGGTGCACTCGCTGGAGGAGCTGAAGCAAGCCTGGAGCCGGGAGGACGCCGAGCTGGAACGGGCGCCTAAGTTTCCTTACTCGGCTCACGGCGGCTGGGCCGAGCGCAGGGAACGCGCGACCGGTTTCTTCCACACGGCGCGCATCGAGGGGCGCTGGTGGCTGGTGGATCCCGACGGGCATCTGTTCTGGTCGGCGGGGATGGATTGCGTGCGATACCGCGATCTTACACGGGTGAAAGGCCGCGAGATGCTTTTCGCCAGGCTGCCGCCGGGCGCCGGCGAAACAGCGGATTTCTACCAGGCGAACGTGCGGCTACGGCATGGGGAGGAGGATTTCGTGGCGCGCTGGAAAGCGGCCCAGGTCCGCCGCCTCAAGGCCTGGGGCTTCAACACGATCGGCAACTGGTCGGACGCCGCCTTGTTCGAGCGACCGGAGATGCCCTTCGTGACGAACGTGCGCCTGGGGCGCAGCCGCAAGAGCTGGCAGGGTTTCCCGGACGTGTATGCTGACGAGTTCGTGCGCAGCGCCGAAGAGGACGCTCAAAGCCAGTGCGCCCGTTTCCGCGAGGAACCGAGGCTGATCGGCTACTTCATCGGCAACGAGCCGCGCTGGCCTTATCGCAACCTGATTGATTCCATCCTGCGCGATGCGGAACCTTCGGCCACCCAGGACTTCGTACGCCGCTTTCTGGCGCAAAAAGGCGACCACGCCGCGGCGCGCGAGGAGTTGATGGAGACATTGTCCCGCCGCTACTTTCAGGTAGTCTGTTCGGCCATCAAGAAGGCCGACCCGAACCATCTGATCCTGGGAATTCGCTGGGCGGGCGCCGCGCCGGATCCGGTGTTGCGCGCCAACGACGTGTTTGATGTGGTCAGCATCAACATCTACCGCTTCGAGCCGCCGCCCGAGCTGGTTCAAAAGCTGGCGCAGCTCACGGGCCGGCCCGTGTTGATCGGCGAGTTTCACTTCGGAGCAGCCGAGCGCGGTTACGCGCCGTCGCTCGTCATGGTGCGCGATCAAACCGAGCGTGGTGTGGCCTATCAGTATTATCTCGAGCACGCCGCCGCGCACCCGGACATCGTGGGAGTGCATTATTTCCAGATGGTGGATCAGCCCGTCACCGGCCGCTTCGACGGCGAGAATTACAATCTCGGTTTCCTCAACCAACAGGACTTGCCATATCGGGAAATGGTTGAGTTTGCGCGTTCGGCGCATGGCCGCATGTATCCCATCCACGCCGGCAGCCTTGCCCCTACCGACCGGAGGGCCCGGGTGCGCTGAACGTAGCGTCCCGATTCCGCCCGCACGAATCCGGCCAGTTACTGCCGCAATGCGGCGCCGGGCCGCCTCGTGAGAACGGGGTCGCGGGATGCGCCGGCGCTGGTTTGACCGAAGCGCCCCGCCGGCCTATGATGGGTTTGTTAACAAGGAAAAGCGGAAAAATGCTATGAGGTCTCATATGAGGAAGAGAACCCTGGCTGGCTCTTTTACGTTCAACTTGCTCTGCTGGGCGGCTCTCGCACTGGTTGCCGCCCGTGCGCAGGAGTTCCGCGGAACGATCACCGGAACCGTCACGGATCCTCAAGGGGGCGTGGTTCCCAACGCCACGGTGGAAATCCGGAATCTCGACACCAACGTCGTTTCGACATTCCGGACCAACGAAAGCGGCGTTTACGTTGCGCCCTTGCTGATCCCCGGACGCTACAGCGTTTCTGCGACCGCCTCGGGGTTCAAGAAAGCAGTGCGTGAGCCGGTGCAGCTTTACGTGGGGGCAAGGCTCCAGGTGGATCTGACGCTGGAGGTCGGCGCCACCACGGAAACGATCACAGTGACCGCGGAAGCCGAGCTCCTGGAAACCGCCACGGCGTCGCGGGGCCAGCTGGTGGATTCGGCCAAGGTGCGCGACTTGCCGCTGCTGGGCAGGAATCCATTTTTGCTGGCGGCGACCACGCCAGGCGTTTACAGCGGCCTCTACACCGGCAAAGTGGCTTCTTACGGGAGGCCCTTTGACGGTGCGGCCGCCCAGATGTCCATGCAGGGCATCGGCGGGCGCTACGAGGTGCTGCTGGACGGCGTCCACAACGCGCCGCCCGAACGCGCCAATCACACCTACGTGGGATTCGTACCGTCCCCGGAAGCCGTACAAGAGTTCAACGTCCAGACGAATATTTACGACGCGCAATACGGTCGCACCTCGGGCGCCATCGTCAATGTTGCGCTCAAGAGCGGAACCAATGCGTTCCACGGCTCGCTGTTTCACTATTTTCGGCACGACAAGCTGACGGCCAACCTGTTCGAATCCAACTGGGCCAATCGCCCGCGAGCCGTCTACCGGTGGAACCAGCCAGGCGTCCAGTTGGACGGTCCGGTGTGGATCCCCCGCCTCTACGACGGGCACGACCGCACATTTTTCATGTTCTCCTTCGAGGCCATCCGCAACAGCAACCCCGACCCTTACGTAGGCACCGTACCCACCGAGTTGCAGCGGCAGGGTGATTTCTCACAGACGTTGCAGGCCAACGGCCAGCCGATCACCATTTACGACCCGCTCACCACGCACCAGGTTGGCGGCGCTTGGGTGCGTGATCCCTTTCCGGGCAACCGGATCCCCGGTGCGCGCATAGATCCGGTGGCTGCCAGGCTGACGCAGTACTGGCCGCGCCCTAACCAGCCTGGCACAATTACCGGGGCCTTCAACTACGTCGCCAGTCCCAACGCCGACACGGACAGCTACAACCAGTACGCCGTGCGGCTGGACCAGCAGGTGACCGAGAACCACAAACTCATGGGGCGCTTCGTACGCAACGTGCGCACGCAAACCAAGGGCGACGCCGCCTTCCCCTTCCCCGCAAGCCCGCCGGGCGACTTCGGCTACAAGCACTGGCGAAACAACTACGGCGCCGCGCTGACCTGGACGGCTGTCCTCAGCCCAAGGTTGGTCTGGGATAACCGATACGGTTGGGTGCGCCATCCTTTCGGACTGAAGCGGCCGGGCGACGAGTTCGATCCATCGGCGCTCGGCTTCCCGCCATCGCTGGTGGCCCAACTTCCCCGGCTCACCTTTCCCGGCGTGGCAGTCACCGATTACGCCACCCTGACCGCCGCCGAGAGCCAGTACACAACGACCGACACTCACTCGGTGACTTCCACCGTGAATCGGGTGGCGCGCACGCACTCCGTCAAGGCAGGATTCGAGTTCAGGGCGATGCGCTACAACCTCCAGATGCCCATATCCAACTTCGGCACGTTCAACTTCACGCGGGCATTTACGCAGCGCGACGCCCTGCGCGCTGAGGCCGCCGCCGGCAACGCATTCGCCAGCTTCCTGCTCGGCTACCCGGCCAGCGCCAGCGTGCCCTACAACATTGCGCCCGCCTACCAGGCGCTCTACTGGGCGGGCTTCATCCAGGACGACTGGCGGCTGACAAGCCGGCTGACCTTGAACCTGGGCGTGCGCTGGGATTACGAGTCACCGCTCAGCGAGCGCTACGACCGCCAGAACCGCGGCTTCGATTTCAACGCCAGGAGTCCGCTTCAGGTACCGGGCCTCGATCTGCGCGGTGGCCTGCTCTTCACAGACAAAGACCATCGCCTGCCCTTCCAGCGCGACCTGAATAACGTGCAGCCGCGTGTCGGTGTCGCCTATCGTTTGTTTGGCGCCACGGTGCTTCGGGGAGGCTTCGGGCTGACTTACATGCCGAGCTTCGACACCGGAGGGAACCTGGGCTTCAGCACTTCCACGGCCTACGTCGCCTCCACCGATGGCGGCCTGACGCCCGCCAATCGCCTCAGCAATCCTTATCCGACAGGGATCATCCAGCCGCCCGGGCGTTCGCTGGGACTGGCCACGCTGCTTGGCCAGAACATCAGCGCAGGCTGGTTCGGGCGCGAGATCCCCAACGCGTGGCAGTTCTCGGTGAGCCTCCAGCAACAGTTGCCTTTCCGCATGGTGCTGGATGTGTCTTACGCAGGCAATCGCACGCGCGATTTTGGCACTTCGAAGAACATGAACTTCGTGCCCGTCCAGTACCTGGCGCTGGGCTCGGACCTGCTCACGCAGGTCCCCAACCCGCTGGCCGGAATGCTGCCGGGCAGCGCTTACAACGGGCCCACGGTGCCCAAGCAGCAACTGCTCCGACCGTACCCTCACTTCGGCAACGTGACCATTTCGCAGTGGCCCTACGGGCGGACCTCCTACAACGCGCTGGAAGCATCCCTGGAGAAACGCCTCAGCGCTGGTCTGCATTTCCGCACATCCTACACCTGGTGCAAGCCCATGAGCGCCACGGGCTACCTGAACGATCAGGATCCGCTGGAGAAGCCAGCCCGCGCGCAGGCCTCGCAGCCCAACCACCTCTTCGTGGTCAGCGGCGGTTACGCGCTGCCTTTCTTCAGTCGCAGCCGTGGCGTGACCCGCTACGCGCTGGGCGGCTGGCAGACGAACTTCATCCTGCGGGCCATGACTGGGACGCTGGTAAGCGCGCCGGGGGGAGCTTTTTCGTCAGGCGTGAATCCCAAGCTCCCCAAGCCCACCATGCAGCGCTGGTTCAATACCTGCACGGTGTTGACAACAGGCGTGCGACAGAACTGCGTCAGCCCTACGGAGCCGGTGGCGTGGATTCAGCAGCCGCCCTTCACGCTGCGCACGCTGAGCACAACTCTGCCGGGCATCCGCACTCACGTACCCGTGACGTTGGATTTCTCACTGTTCAAGGATTTTCCCGTCTACGAACGCATGAAATTGCAGCTCCGGGCCGAGGCGTTCAACCTGGCCAACACGCCGGGCTTCGGCGCGCCCAACACCAGCCTCACCTCGCCCTCCTTCGGGCAGGTGACGCCGCAGCAAGCTAACGATCCCAGAATTGTCCAGCTCGCGCTGCGCCTGATGTTTTGAAGCCAGCATGGCATCGGGTGACGCCCGCGCGGGACGAACAAAGCCTTAAGTCGCTTGATCGTTGCTAAGGCTCAGGGGACCGTCGAGAAAGCAGGCTGAGCTGAGCGGTCAAGGTCCGTTTCATCCCCGCGTCTCGCCCATTCCCTCAGAGGCCGCCGAGAGTACCGCTGCGGCACAGCATGGCCTCGGCGTCCCGTCCTTCGCACTCCGTGATCGCGGACAATGGTCGCATGAAAGCGCATCGCACGAGGAACTGCGCAGTGTGGTTGTGGTTGCTGCCCTTGCTGTCTTGCCGGATGTTCGGACAGACATCGTCGTGGGGCCCCAATGCGCCCGATCCGCAGGCGGTTCAGGAGGTGCTTTCGGGCAAGCGCCACGCGGCCAACGCAGCATGGTGGGGATTCAACGAGGAGGACGCCACCGATGCCCTCCAGGCCGCCATCCTTTCTGGCGCCCGGCGCGTGATCGTGCCCAACATGGGCAAGGACTGGATTGTGCGGCCCATCCGGTTGGCCTCCAATCTGGAGCTGGTGCTCGAGGACGGCGTGGTCATCACCGCCAAGCGCGGTGAATTTCGGGGCACCGGCGACTCGCTCTTCACGGCCCAGGATGTAACTAACCTCACCATCCGCGGCTACGGGGCCACGTTGCGCATGCAGAAGGAAGACTACATCGTGGGCAAGGTGCTGCTGGAGTTCGGCTGGAATCGCTGGTTCGGGCAATATCCGCGATCGGAGTGGCGCATGGCGCTCTCCCTGCGCGGCTGCACGAACCTGCGAGTCTACGGCCTGACCCTGAAGGACAGCGGCGGCGACGGCATCTTCGTTGCCGGCGGACGCCAACCTTACTCGAAGAACGTCCACATCAAGGACGTCGTCTGCGACAACCATTACCGTCAAGGCATCAGCGTGATCAGCGCCGAGGACTTGGTGGTGGAAGACAGCGTATTCCGCAACACTTGGGGCACGCCGCCTTCCTCCGGGGTGGACATCGAACCCGACACGCCGGCCCAGCGTGTGCGCAACGTGGTCTTCCGCAATTGCCGGTTCGAGGACAACTACGGTGACGGCATCGAAATCTTTCTGGCCAACCTGAAGGCCAGCTCGGGCGAAGTCTCTATCCTTTTCGACAACTGTCGCGTGAGCAGCCGGCGGGGCACGGGCATTCGCGTGACCAAGCTGGCCGACGACGGTCCGCGAGGATGGATCGAGTTCCGCAACTGCACGGTGGAAAACACCGAGGGTTACGGAATCAAAGTCCAGGACAAGTCCTCTGCTGCCGCGCGCGTGCGCTTCGTCAATTGCACCCTGCGAAACGTGGCGAGGAACCGCATGTATCGGGGAACCAGCGGCGGTGCGGCGGGTGCGTGGGCCCCGATCTGGCTGCACCTCTTTCGCACGAGCGTCACTACCCGTTTCGGCGGGATTGATTTCGCCGACTGCACGGTCGAAGACACTCGCGAGCGCCCGGTGCTTCTGTTCGAGGAGACCGAGGGCGATTACGGCCTCTACGACACGACCGGAAACATCACGGTGTGGAATCCCGCGGGCGCAAGGGCTACGCTCGGCGAAAAACGGCAGGGCGTGACGCTGACCATCAAGGCCGTAGAGCCATGAAGCGCGGGACCTCCCTCGCTATCTGCTCTCTGACACCGCGGCGGAGGGTATGGCCCGGCCAGCCGCGTCTACGTTATGGAGCCGGAATCCTGCAGATGCCGCAGTGTGGGCCGTGAGATTCTTCTGCGCTCCGTGGGCGGCGCCAGCGGCGGTGGAGCGTGTTGAAGCGCCGGTCGAAGTTTGTGTTACACTGAAAGAGGCCTGCCTCGCCGGGCCGTCGAGGGTCGGCGAGGTGGCAGCCGTTGAACCGTGGCGATGGCAAGGCGCCTCAGCTTGGCGCCGGCGGACGCAGGTCCGTTCAGGGCGCAAGCCGAAGCGTCCGATATCCGCGGCTAGCGGGGTCGCGGACAGGACCGCGGAGCCGGGAAGCGCCTGCCGCCATTTCCACGAGCCGAACAGCAACGGGCGCGTAGCTCAACTGGCAGAGCAACTGACTCTTAATCAGTAGGTTGGAGGTTCGACTCCTCCCGCGCTCACCATTGAAAAGGAAACCACCTACCGGCCACGGCAAGAGACGAAAAAACCCACGAGGGAACCGATTAGGGAACTTCTTCGGAATTCCAGCCGACCTAACCGACCTACTTTCCGCGCGAAGCATACAGGGAGGGTCACGTGACGAGCCGCCGTTGCCGTTCGGCCCTTATCCCCTGAACGCCCCTTAGCCAGGCCTCGGGGCCTCTGGGGCCGCAGCCCGGCCCCCAAGCAAGCCGCGTTCCCGCCCCTCTAAAGCGGCCCCTGATCCCCATGCGCGGCCGTCGCCAGCCTGGCCAGGTAGACCTGTCGGTTTCTCGAGTCGGCGAGCGCGGGTGAAATCAGCCTTGCGGAAGCCGCATCATCCGGCGGGTGACACCAGGTGACGCATGGGTGACGCCGGTTTTGGCGGTGGTGTCACCCTACACTCGACTCACAAGTCTTTCTTCGTCAAACCCTTGCAAGGTTGCGGGTGACTTGGGTGACGCGGGTGACGTCAATTTCCGGAACTTTTGCATAGTGAAAGCCTCGCGTAAGGACTTTTCCGGAAGTGACGTCACCTCCGTCACCTGTGTCACCCAAGCCGTTGCTCTTCGTAGGCAAGCAAACCGATTCCGCGCCACCCTCTTACTCCCTTTGCTATCCTGTCCGGCTCGCAGCCTCGGGCCCGAAGGCCCGCCGCGAACTCCCTGGCATGGATCAGCCGCTTCTCGCCGTTCTCGCGGCAGTAGGTCTCGTACGCTTCACGCAATTTGGCCGCGGGCGTCCAGGCGTTGGGAGCCAGGACGCAACAATCGGCGATAAAATCGCGCAGCGGGTCCATGTCTTCCTGGTACTGCCGGGTGGCCTCCTGCACCACGTCAGGCACAGCAAGACCGTCTTGCTGCCAGCGAAGACAACCTTCGACCGCCCAGGCCAGAATCGCCGGGCCGGATTCTTCGACGTCCTTCAGCCGCGCTTTGACCGAAGGATCGCGGCGATCGGGCGGGATCACATGCTCGAACGGTACGCGCAGGATGCGTCGCCACAGAGCCGAATCGTCGTGGCGCACACGCGGGGCATGGTTGGCGGCTAACCACAGCTTGAATTGCGGTACGAATTCGAAGGCTTCCTGGTAGAGGAAGCGAGCCCGCACGGTGTCTCCGCCCGTAAGCAGCTTCACCAGAGCCTCGGCCAGCCGGCGGCCCTCGTCCACCTCCATGCCCACCACGAAGCGGCGGCCGGCAAGCTCGGCGATATCGTTACGAATTCCGCCGGCGTCAAGCCTTTGAATAAAGCTCTCGAAGTCGGCCGTCCTGGCATAATCGCCAAGCACCGATCGAATCGCTTCCAGAAAAGTGGACTTTCCGGAGGCCGCAGGGCCATGCACAAAGAAAAGCTTTTCTTCCGCGGTGGAACCGGTCAGGCTGTAGCCTACGGCTCGTTGGAGAAACTCGATCAGTTGGCGATCGCCGCCACAGGCTTCTTCCAAGAACCGTTCCCACAGCTCGCTGCGGGCGGCAGGGTCATACCGCACGGGCGCCATGCGCGTGCAGTAGTCTTCTCGACGGTGCGGGCGAAGGTTTCCGGTGCGCAGATCAATCGTGCCATTCAGACAGTTCAATGTCCAGGGGTCGGCGTCAAATTGCTCCGGCAAAATCGGAATACCCGGCTCCGATTGAGCCGATACCAACGCCGCCCGCTTCCTGTCGGTACTCTCGGACCGGATCGCCCACCACGCGGTCTGCTTCCTGCGTTCCGCATCCGGCAAACTCCAGGCAGCTTGATACAACTCCCTGGCAACGGCTTTGGCCAGCTCCATGACGCGGCCTGTTCGATCCGGTTCCCAGCGCCGGCCGCTCCAGATCCACCAGGTCTTTTGTGGGTGACAGTAACGCAGGTCTTTCCCGTGGCGCAGGACGAGGCGCTCACCATTGCCTGAGTCGGTCAATGGCAGCCGGACAAAGCGATCCTCAGGATCGGCCAGGCTGGAATCGTTTGAGGGTTCGGTCTGCGTAAGCTTGCGCCCGTCCGCTGCCCGCGGAGCGCCGGTCTCCATGCCGAGCCAGCGTAGCGCGGTCTTGAGCACCTTCTCGTGGATCAGCTCGGCCAGCGTCGGGTATCCGGTTAGCTCCCCGTCCTCGCGGAAGCGCTCGAAGGTGTGCGCCACCTCGGCCTCGGCCTGGCGCAAGTCGGCGGCTGCGCCCCACAGGCAGCGATAGATGGCGCGCACGAACTGCGTTGTCTCTGCCTGGCTCCAGCCAGCGCGTGCCAGCAGGCCAGCCAGCGCCAGGAACGCCTCGTTGCGACTGCCCTCGCCGGGAAAGTGCCGCGCCAGCAGCGCCGCGGCGGCCACGCGCGAAACCGCACGCTCCAGCTCGGCGGCAGAAACGCGCGCAGGCTCGGGCCGGCAACCCGGCTCGAACCGCACCAGCTCGCCGCTCGGGTGAGTACTGGGAGGCACGATCGTTTGCGCGCCGGTCTCGCCGTGCCTCGACAAGCCGCGCAGTTCCGCCAGGCTTGCGCCGGTCAGCGGGCACTTGTACTGCCGCGTTGTCGGCGTCGGCTCGCACACATACATGGCATGCGAGCCAGGCTTGGATTGCCGGCCGTACCGGAAGGCGGTGTCCGGCAGCAGTTCGCGTGCGGCCGCGGCGGCTTCCGAGGCGTCCAGGTCCACGTCGGTCAAGCCGCCCACACCGAGAAGCAGGCCGACATTCTGGCCCCGGCCGTTGAAGTACTGCGGTATGTCCGCCAGCGTCAGGCGCAGCTTTTGCCACTCCGGCAGCACCGGCCGCTTCTCGCGATGGGGCACGGGTATAGGAGCGAAGCCGCGCCGGGCGTACTCGGCGGCCGCCTCAGCCACGCTCGGCGCCATACTCAGCCCCCGCCGGCGCGCCAAGAATCTCGGGCGTGACAAGGTACCGAACCGAATGGCCGAATTTCCTCCAGTAGAGGCCGCCATGGCCAGGCTTCGGCCAGACCCTTCCGGCTCGAACGTCCTCCACCCGCCAGTTTCGCAGCGCACCCGCCGATATACCGATCAGCCGCGCCATTTCCGTATCTTTTACCCAACGGATTCCGCTTTCTCGTGTTGTCATAGTCCGGCTCCAGTTTACCGGCAAGTAACAAGCGAGAATCGTCGCCGCCCGAGTATCTGTTCGAGTTTTAAAGGGAAAACGAAGCGGCTCAGCGCGTTATCGGTAACCGCGTATGTTGCGGCTTTCAGCAAAGTAGGACTATAGGCAGCGGTACGGTTTCGGCCCCCCTGCGCCTCCGGCACTTCTTGTAACACGGGCGGAACCGGAAGCGCCGGCGGCTTGCGGCGCAACGGCGGCGCCGTTGCTAACTCGATCACCTTTGCCACGCTTCACTTCCTGACGCGGAATTAGCGCCTCCGCTTTCTATACGCGGTTGTATGCTGTCCTGCGGCTGATTGGCGTTGACAAGCGGTGAATGGGCACGGCTCCCTCCGATTCCCACTTGCCCGCGCCAGAGCGCCCGCTCCCAAAGCCTTCGGATCTGGTGGCTCCCGACTGCGCAAGGTGCGGTGAGCGCCCGCCACGGGGCCGGTTTCCGGGCAGCGCCCGAGGGACGACCTTGAGACCCGGCCACGCACACGTCCTGCGTGCGCAGCAGTGATAAGCTGGGGTAGGAAACGGGCCATGCGGGTGTGGTTGGTGTGCCTGCCGCTGGCTTTGATGGCCCAGTGGCCTGCGGAAATTTTCGAGCAAGGGGAACCCACTCCGCAAGGTGAACTGGACCGGTTGGTCTTCGCGCAGTGGCAGCGGTTGGGCATACGACCGGCGCGATTGTGTTCGGATGCCGTTTTTGTGCGGCGCGCCTACCTGGACGTCCTGGGAAAGCTGCCCGAGCCTGATGAGGTGGAACGCTTCCTGGGCGACAGCAGCCCCGACCGGCGCCGCCGCCTCATAGACCGCCTGCTCGAACGCGAGGAGTTCGCCGATTACTGGGCCATGAAGTGGTCCGATCTGCTCCGTGTCAAGGCGGAGTTCCCCATCAATCTTTGGCCGCAGGCAGCGCAAGCATACTACCGCTGGATTCGGGCGTCGTTGCGCGAAAACAAGCCCTATGATCAGTTCGCCCGCGAGCTGCTTACTGCAAGCGGCAGCAATTTCCGCGATCCGCCCGTGAATTTCTACCGCGCCGTGCAAAACCGCGAGCCCCGTGGCATCGCGCAGGCCGTGGCCCTCACTTTCATGGGCGCCCGCGCCGACAAGTGGCCGGCCGAGCAATGGGACGGGCTGGCTGCCTTCTTTTGCTGCGTAGGTTTCAAGCCGACACGCGAGTGGAAAGAGGAAATCGTCTACTTCGATCGGACCAAGCTCCGCGCCGGACAAACGGCACGTTTGCCGGACGGAACCCAAGTCCGGCTAACAGGTGAACAAGACCCGCGCGCGCTTTTTGCAGCATGGCTGGTGGCGCCCGGGAACCCATGGTTTGCCCGCAATATCTCGAACCGCGTATGGTCATGGCTGCTGGGGCGCGGCATCATTCACGAACCCGATGACATCCGTCCGGACAATCCGCCGTCCCATCCGGAGCTTCTGGCGTATCTCGAGCGTGAGCTGGTAGCGGCTCGTTACAACCTGAAACACCTGTTCCGGCTCATCCTGAACTCGCACACTTACCAGCTCTCTGCCCTGCCCCGCGACCATCGCCCGCAAGCCGCTGAGCACTTCGCTTTTTACCCCTTGCGCCGGTTGGAGGCCGAGGTGCTGGCGGATGCCCTGTGCGCCATTACCGGCACCTCGGAAAGGTACGTAAGTCCCATTCCCGAGCCGTTCACGGTGATGCCAGAAGGACAAACTGCAGTTACCCTGCCCGATGGCAGCATCACGAGTCCGTTTCTCGAATTGTTTGGCCGTCCGCCGCGAGATACCGGTTTGGAGTCGGAGCGTAGCAACCGGGTGACGGCAGCCCAGCGGCTGCATTTGTTGAACTCCAGTCACATCCATCAGAAACTACAGAACAGTCCCAGGTTGCGGATGCTGCTGCGCAACAGCAAGGGTCTGCAACAAGTCGTAAATAATCTTTACCTGCTGATCCTTTCTCGCTATCCAACGCAGCAAGAATTGCAAGCGATAATCAGTCATTCGCGCTCGGGCGTTCCCGCGCGCGAGGCGATACAAGACCTGGCGTGGGTTCTGATCAATACGTCGGAATTCCTGTACCGGCACTGAGAGGAGGGAACCATGGGAGACCAAGGGTGCGGAATTTCGCGGCGCGAGCTGCTGTGCATGGGGGCGGCACTGGCGACCGGGGCGGCGGCGCGGGCCGCGCAGCCTGAGGCCAAGGCACGCTCGGTCATCCAGATATGGTTGTGGGGCGGGCCGGCCCATCTGGACACCTTCGACCCCAAGCCGGAGGCGGGCAATGACTACTGCGGCCCCTTCACCAACCCCATCTCCACGAAGGTGGACGGGCTGCGCCTTTGCGAGTTACTTCCTCTCCTCGCGCAGCAGGCGCATCGTTACTCGGTCATCCGCAGCATGACTCACGGCATCAATGCCCACGAGACCGCTTCTTACGTAGTGCAAACGGGGCGCATGCCGGGCGGCCGCGACGTCTTTCCTTGCGTGGGTGCGGTGGTGTCTTACTTCAAGGGTTATAACGCAGGTTACCGTGGCCTGTTGCCGCCCTACATTGTTTTGACGGAGCCCCAGGGGCGTTTTTCCGAGGCGGGTTTCCTGGGATCCCGCTACAAACCCTTCGCCACCGGAGGCAATCCCGCCGCTCCCCGCTTCGCTGTAGAAGGCATTGTGGCGCCGGGGATTTCCGACGGGCAACAGAAAGCCCGACGGGAATACCTCAAGCGCCTGGACGTGTTGTCGCAAGCGATGAGCCAGGACCCGCAATTGAGTGGGTTCCGGGAGGCAGGAGAGCAGGCTTATGACCTGATTCTGGGCGATGCGGGCAAGGTTTTCGATCTGAGTCAGGAGAAAGAACAAGTCCGGGAAGCCTATGGCCGTAACGTTTTCGGTCAATCCTGTTTGGTCGCCCGGCGCCTGGTGGAACGCGGTGTGCCCTATGTGACCATCAACTATCGCGGCTGGGACACTCACAAACAGCACTTTCAGGCCATGCGCCGCCTGCTCCCCGAACTGGACAGGGGCCTGGCCACCCTGCTGGAAGATCTCGATCAGCGCGGTTTGCTCAAGACCACGATTGTCTGGTGCGGCGGCGAGTTCGGGCGAACCCCTCGCGTGTTGTGGGAGCCTCCCTGGAACGGCGGACGCGGCCACTGGGGCAATGTGTTCTCGGTGCTGGTGGCCGGGGGCGGGTTCCGTGGCGGCTGTGTCGTCGGCTCCTCCGACGCCAAGGGCGAAGAGGTCAAGGATCGCCCCGTTTACCCCGTTGACTTGATCGCCAGCATTTACACCTTACTAGGTATCGATCCCCAAGCCCGCCTGCCCCACCCGCTGGGTCAGGACGTAAAGGTATTGCCGGCTCCCGGCGAAGTCCCCAGCGGGGGCATACTTCGGGAGATTATGTAAGCGACATGATGCCCGTGCTCAGCCGAAAGAGGCAGCAGACGATCACCTTGTGGATCGTCGCATCTCTGTCGCTGCTCGCGCAGCAGCCTGCGCCCCACATCGGCTACGTGTACCCGGCGGGGGCTCGGCAAGGAGCGGAGTTGGAAATCATCGTCGGCGGCCAGTACCTGGCAGGTACGCGCCGCGTCTATTTCTCCGGTACCGGCTTGGAAGCCGAGGTGGTCGGTTACGAACGCCCCCTGACTCCAGCCGAGGTGGCCAAACTGAGAGAACAGTTGCAAGAATTGGTTCAGAAACGGACCGAAGCCGGCGCCCGCGGGCCCGGGGAGGCCGTGTCCCAACTGGACAAACAGATCGCTGAACTCAAAGAGAAGCTCGCCGTTTCAGCACGCCGTCCTGCCAGCGCGGCCATCGCGGAAACCGTAAAGCTCCGCGTGCGCGTGGCGGCGGGAGCGCCGTGCGGACGGCGGGAACTGCGGCTGCTCACAAACGCCGGGCTGACCAACCCGCTGGGCTTCTGGATCGGACAACTGCCCGAATATTCGCGTCCGCCTGTCAAGGTCGTAACGGAGCCGGGCAGCGGCGTGCCCGTACTGCTGCGTCAGCAACGGGACCGCAGCGACAATGACCCTGTGGAGATAACCCTGCCCGCGATCTTGAACGGCCAGATCGGCCCGGCCAGCGTTCACCGCTACCGCTTCCACGCCCGTCGTGGCCAGCGCCTGGTTATTGAAGTCAGCGCCCGGGAACTGATTCCTTATATCTCCGATGCAGTACCGGGCTGGTTTCAAGCTACTTTGATCCTTCGTGACGCGGAAGGGCGGGAAGTGGCCTTCGCCGGGAGTTATCGCTTCAACCCCGATCCGGTACTTTTGTTTGAAGTTCCCCGCGACGGCGACTATTTACTCGAGGTGCGCGATTCTCTCTACCGCGGCCGCGAGGATTTCGTTTACAGAATCCGCGCCGGCGAGTTGCCCTTTTTGGCTGACATATTCCCGCTGGGCGGAAGGGCAAGCAAGCGTCTTACAGTGCAGCTTGCGGGCTGGAATCTCCCGACTTACCGACTGCGCTTGAAGCCGGCTGAAGACTCGCGTGAGATCCGCGTCCGGAAGGACGGCCTGTGGTCTAACAGCCGACCCTTTGTGGTCAGTCGCTGGCCGGAATTGTCAGAAAAAGAGCCAAACGACGAGCTGACCCGCGCGCAGCGGGTGAAGCTTCCCGTGGTGATTAACGGCCGCATCCAGGCAAGCAAGGATCGCGACGTTTTCCGCTTCGAAGGGCGCGCCGGGCAAACGATCGTCGCGGAAGTGTACGCTCGCCGCGCAGGATCGCCTCTTGACTCTTTCCTCGAGCTGCTGGACTCGGCCGGGCGGCCCCTGGCTTCCAGCGACGACGCCGAAGACCCGTCCGTGGCATTAGTTACTCACCACGCCGACTCGCGTCTGGAGTGGCGCTTGCCTGCCAAGGGGAGTTACTTCGTCCGGGTCAGTGATATTCAGGGCAAAGGCGGAGCGGAGTACGCGTACCGATTACGTCTCAGTGATCCAGTACCGGACTTTGAGTTGCGCCTGGCCCCTGCCAGTCTCAACGTGCGACGCGGGGCCACGGCCGTTTTCCGCGTGGCAGTGGTTCGCAAGGACGGTTTTGCGGGCGACGTAGCGTTGCGCTTGAAGAACGCGCCCGAAGGTTTTCGGTTGAGCGGCGCGCGAGTTCCTGCGGGTACGGACCAGCTGCGGCTCACCTTGACCGCACCGATGGCGAAGGCCGAAGAACCTTTCACCCTGCAATTGGAGGGCTGCGCCCAAATTGCCGGCAGGCAAGTCTGCCATGACGCCGTCCCGGCGGAAGATATGATGCAGGCCTTCGCTTATCACCATCTGGTCCCTGCCGAGCAATGGATGGTTCTGGTGCTCGGCGGCGCCTCAGGCCTTCCCTGGAAGCCTGCGGCGGAACGACCGGTACGTCTGCAACCCGGGCAGACCGCAACCGTGCGCCTGCCTTTGCTGAGCCGCAGGCTGGCAGAGAGACTTCAGCTCGAACTGGACGATCCCCCGCCCGGCGTCCGCCTGGAAGAGGTACACGCGGAGCGACAGGAGTTATTGCTGCGCTTCAGCCTCGACCCGCAGACCGCCAGGCCGGGGCTGCGCGGCAACCTGATCGTGAATGCGTTCCTGCTGCCGGCTCAAACCGCTGAGGGCAAGGCGAAGAACGTCCGCCGGCAGTTCGTCGGTCCGCTCCCGGCCATCCCCTTCGAGGTCGGCGCCCCTTAGCCGGGGCCGGCGCTCGCTGGTTTCTTGCGGAAGATCGCGATGGCTTCGATCTCCACCAGCAATTCCGGACGGCAGAGTACGGCCTGGACCGCCGTAGAAGCCGGCAGCGGGTCCAGGCCTTGTTCGCGGTAGAAGGCGGTGCGTTCCTCGTTGAAGGCAGCGTAGTCGCGCTCAATGTCCCGCAAGTAGCAGGTCGTGCGGACTACGTCTTTCCAACTGGCGCCTTCCGAGGCAAGCAAAGCAGTGATGTTGCTGAAGGTCCGGCGCGTCTGGGCGCGGAAATCGCCCACGTGGACCGACTCACCGCGCTCGTTGACGCTGGCCGTGCCGGATATGAACAAAATGACGATGTCGCCCAGCTCGACGCGAATGCCACGCGAAAAAGAGCTGGGTCGCGGATAGTGATAGGCTTCGCAGAGCACCTCCGGGGCGCTGATGGCTTTTTTCACCACGGGTGCCCCTTCGACCCTTCCGATGATGTCGTTCAATGACACCTGTTTCTCCTCCGGATGCGTGCGGGGCCTCCCGCCACGCTCACTTTTTTAGTTTGACAAACCCGGATCGTAGCCGGCGCGCGGTGCATCGGGCCTCCCCCACACCTCTGCGCGCCGCAGCGAGTAGGGCTATACGTCAGGGCGACGGAAGACTAACAAACGATACCGTCATGAAATTAGGATAAAAGGCTAAATGGCACGTATCCTGCCTCAGGCCGGCTTTGGTTACCACTGACGTCGCGAGCTGCACGAGCGTGGAACGGGCGCGATGGTGCACAACAAGAACCTAATATTGGCATCTCCGATCATTTTTGGTCTGACCTTGGTGAGGGGGACGCGTGGCTTACCCCCTTGCATTCGCAAGTAAAGGTGCAACGCTTTTGAGCTCGACAACATCGCATTGAGCCTGGCTCACGGCCATGGCTTTGCAAGCCCGTTCCCCGGTCCTTCCGTCGGCAGCACGGGTTTCCCCGCACTCGGTTCCATGATCTCCGCCATCGCCGCCGCCCACCGGGCTCCTTGTGCACAGAGTCGCTCCACGCTATGCGCCCGACCTCCTGAGAGACAGTCAGGTTTCATTCACTATGCGGACCTACGCTCGTGCTGTTATACTGTCTTCCGAAGTTACGGCGTAGAGCCGGCATCGTTTGGCCCTAGCGACCGCGCCGTTTTGCCGGGTCGAACTCCGGTGAGTGAGAACCCATTCAACTCCCTAATCGGTCAGCGGATTTGCCTGCCCGGGCATTTCGATGGGCCGGTGACCCTGGAGGAGGCCCGGCCGCTCGGCGCCTCCGACCGG
>JAPWUP010000313.1 GCA_028275505.1 Bryobacteraceae bacterium | reverse complement strand
ATTTGCACGGCGGAAAGCGCGTCGCCCAGCCCGGTGTAAATGTTGACGGGCACGGCGTCGCCCGACTCCAGTTGGGGCTTCATCCACCCGAACTCAGGGGCTTTGAGAACCTCCTCCCAGCGGTTGACCCTGGGGCTGCGGAAGAATCCCGATGGAGTTTTGACAAACAGGGGCGCACCCAGGCTGAGAATGATGGGACGCCTCCCGCTGATCAGCGGTCCCCAGATCGCCCTCTGCTCGGCCGTGAGGGCGGGTTTTCGAGCCAGGAGGCTATAAGCCAGCAACGATAAGGCGCCACACAGGGAGACGGCGAGGGCGATCGCCAACCGCTTCCACATCCGGTGCGGAGGTCTTACTGGTTCGGGCGTGGGTTTGGCAGCGGGAGCAAAGACAAGCCGAAAGCGGCCCTTGGGGAAAGAGACGACGATGGGGTCATCGCGGCCCTCCGAACGGTAATATTCCTCCAGCTTCTGGCGGAGCTTGCCGGCCTGGATGCGGACCGAGGCGTCGTGCTGCGGGTCGTAGCTGGCGGGTTTGCCGAAAGCCTCGACGCCCACTGTGTACTCCTTGAGCTGGTCGGCCTCGCCACTGAGGGTCTTCTCAGCCAGGTAGGCGAGCAAGCGACGCTGGCTGTCGGCGTTGCGGAAGGTCTCGGATTGGAGGATGCGAGCGATCTGTCGGCGCTCGGCGTCCCCGTTGGCGTCCCCAATCGCCATCGCAGCACTATCTTAGCGCAGTAAAGCGGCAGTTAATTAACCGGTTGCGGTCGGGCAAGTAAGCTGGAAGACCCTTGACGGGGAGGCTTTAGGGGCGCAGACTGAGTTGCGGGCCAGGCGCCGCTCGATGGGTTTGGCGACAGGGGTCGGGTGGGCGGGGCCGACCGAAATCAGGGAGGTCTTCGTTTACGATGCGGAACAAGCTGATCGTTATCGGGTTAATGGCTGTGAGCATGTTGGCGCAGGACTACCGGGGCAGTATCCTCGGGCGTGTGACGGACCCGACCGGGGCTGTGGTTCCCGGCGCTAGGATCACGGTGACCAATGAGAGCACGAACTGGAAGCTCTCGACCGAGAGCAACAATGAGGGACATTACCTCGTGCCGTTGCTGGAGTCGGGCCGCTACAGGATCGAAGTGGAGGCGGCGGGCTTCAAGCGGGTGCAGCGATCGGGGCTGAACGTCCAGACCGGGGACAAGATCACGTTGAATTTCGAGCTGGAAGTGGGCATGACGAGCGAGACGGTGACGGTGCGCGCCGAGGCGCCGCTGTTGCAAACGGCCTCGGCCGACATCGCCCAAGTCATTGATCGCCGGTTTCTGGACATGCTTTACATTTCGAACCGGAATCCGCTGGCGTTGATATCGCTGACGCCCGGCGTGCGTGGGGGCGGCGGGCGGTTCAGCGACAGCGGTCAGCACTACTTCAATATTCTGGGAGGCGGCGCCACGGATGGTCGCAACGAGGTCGTGGTGGATGGGGCTTCGGTAACCATGCCGCGGCAGGGAGGCGCCATGGCCACTTCGCCTTCAGGGGACACGGTCGAGGAGCTGCGGGTGCAGACCACGATGTTCGACGCCGCTTATGGGCGATCCAACGGCGGCGTGGTGGTCTACGCCACGCGCTCGGGAACCAACGAAGTGCATGGTTCTTTCGAGGGCTTCTATCGCAACAAAGCCCTCAACGCCAACTCGTGGCTGAACAACAAACGCGGCTTGCCGCGCCCGGACGATCCAAGGAAATTCTATTCGGGCACCTTCGGCGGGCCGGTTTATCTGCCGAAGCTCTATGACGGGCGGAACCGGACCTTTTTCTTCACCAGCGTCCAACACGATTCGCGCTGGAGCAACCCGACCTACGGGGGCCGGGTGCCAACCGAGCGGGAGCGGCAAGGTGATTTCTCGCAAACCCTGAACGCACGGGGCACGCCGCTAACCATCTATAACGTCTTCACCACACGCGTCGAGGGCACGACGGTGATTCGGCAGCCGTGGCCCGGCAACCGCATTCCGGCCTCGATGTTCAACGAGACGGGCGCGGCGATCATGAACGTGTATCCCAAGCCGAACGCTGATGTGCCCACGCAAATCGGCCTGTACAACTGGTACGAGCAGAGCCGCGCTTACAATCCGGCCAAGCAGATCAGCCAGCGAATTGATCATCTGGTGAGTCCCAAGCACCGCATTTTCGGACGGTTCGCCTACATGGATTGGGACGTGACGTTCACCAAGTTGCCGCCTGGTCTACGCAACGCCCCGGTGGGCGGCGATCCGGGCGCGGATAAGCGGCATTTCTGGAACGCCACCCTCAATCAGGATTACACGTTCACGCCCGCTGTGATCGGCACACTGCGTTTCTCATTCAACCGCTACTGGAGCGACACCTGGTTTTCAGGCAACGTGCAGGATCCGAAGGCCCTGAAGTTGCATCCGGACATCCTGGCCAACCAGATGAGGCCGTCGTGGCCCGGTATTGACATGGCGGAGGGGTTCATCCGGCTGGGTCACCGGTTCAAGATCCGCGCCAACGATACCTATGTGCTGACGCCGACGCTGACCACATTGCGCAAGGCACACAATTTGCGGTTCGGCGCCGACGTGCGGCGGCTGCACTGGAACGAGATCAGTCCGGATTCGGCGGCGGGCGGTTATTTCAACTTCCGGCCAACCTTCTCGCAGGCGGATCCCTACGTACCCACTACCGCCCAGGTGAGCGGCACGGCCATGGCGGACCTTTTGCTGGGCATGCCTGCCAACGGACAGATTGCCGGCCCGACTCCTTACTCCATGAAGGCTTATTATTACGCGCTGTTCGTGCAGGATGACTGGAAAATCGCGCGGCGACTGACCCTGAACCTGGGCTTGCGCTGGGAGGTGGAAAAGCCCTGGACGGAGCGCTTCAACCGGATGGCTTACGGCCTGGACACCGAGACACCCAGCCCGCTGCAAATCCCCGGTCTGGATCTGCGCGGGGGGCTTCTGTTTGCAGGCGTCGGCGGGAATCCGCGGCAGATGGGCAAGACCGACTGGAACAATTTCGGTCCCCGGTTCGGTTTGGCCTATCAGCTCTTCGACAAGACGGTGATTCGCGCTGGCTATGGGCTGTTTTACTCGAGCTTCCTCGACAACTTGGATTATGTGCTTCCCGTGCCCGGCACCTTCAGCACCAACATTCCCTACATCGGCACCACGGACCGCGGCGCGACGCCCTACACGACGCTGGCCAATCCGTTCCCGCTCGGCGTGCCCAAGATCACCGGGGCGTCGGAAGGTTTGCTGTCGCTGGTGGGCGACGCGATCATGGCGGTGCCGCAGGACCGGGTGCTGCCTTACAACCAGCAGTGGCAGTTCGGCTTCCAGCAGGAGTTGCCGTGGCAAATCAAGGCGGAAGCCAACTTTGTGCGCGTGCTCAATGTAAAAGGCATTGAGGCTTTCAATCTCAACGAGAAGCCGGATGTATACCTGGCGCTGGGCGTCAAAGAAAACGAACGAATCCCCAACCCGTTCTACGGGAAGATTCCGGCCACCGTGCCCTTGGGTGCTTCCCCGACCATTGCGCAGCGGCAGCTTTGGTTCCGTTTCCCGCAATTTACTTCGGTGACGCTGCGCGGAGTGAACACGCACACCACGGTGTATCACGCCCTGCAACTGAGTCTGGAGAAACGCTTCTCGCACGGTTTGACGCTGCTTTGGAATCACTCGATCTCGAAGATGATCGAGAACAACGTGACCAGCCTGATCAACGAGCGGCA
>JAPWUP010000314.1 GCA_028275505.1 Bryobacteraceae bacterium | reverse complement strand
CCGAAAAACGGCCTGTTCCGGGCCGACGGCTCGGCCAACCATTACGAAGCGATCACGGGCGCCGACGATCTGGCGTACGCGCTGCTCCAGCTTTACGCCGCCACCGGCGATCCACCGCGCCGCCTGCCTCACATTGACGTGAACTGGTAGCGGCAACGACGCAAGCGACTCCACTTGACACTCGGCGCGCTGGGCAGATAGTATTCAGGGTGGCCCCGGGGGAAGTGAAATTCCGCTCGGACTCCGGGGGACCGAGAGGGGAGCAAGATGAGAATTCAGTGGGCGAAGTTACTTGTGACTACCTTGGTCTTCACGCTGCCTGTTCTGGCGCAACACGCGACGGTGCAAGGCGTGGTGACCGATGAAAGCAACGCTGCCGTTCCGGGAGCGAGGGTTGCAGTCACCAACGTTGCCACCGGCGTGGTGGTGAGCACGGTGACGAACGAGAGCGGTTTCTATTCCGTACCGTTTCTGATCCCCGGTACCTATCGGGTGGAAGCCACCAAAGAAGGCTTCGCGGTGGCCAAACGGGAAAACCTGGTACTCAACGTGAACCAGACCGTAGCCGTGGACTTCCGTCTCCGCGTGGGAACGGTGACCGAGACGGTGGAAGTGCAGGCCGCCGCGGAGCTTCTCAACTCGCAGACCAGCGTGGTGGGTCAGGTGATTGACAACAAACGCATCGTCGAGCTGCCGCTCAACGGGCGCAATTACTTGGAGCTGGCCCGGCTGACGGCCGGCGTCGTGCCCGATGCGGGTAGCCGCACGAGCGCGAAAGGGACATTCAGCGCCCTTGGCCAGCGCGCCTACCAGGTCAACGTGCTCCTGGACGGCATTGACAACAGTTCGCGGGCCTCCGGCGGTCAACTCGGCTTCGAGGCTCAGGCCGTCACCCCCTCCATTGACGCCGTGGCCGAGTTCAAGGTCGTCACCAACAACAACTCCGCCGAGTACGGCTTCCGCATGGGGGGAACCGTGATCGTACAGACCAAGTCCGGCAGCAACGAATTCCACGGCAGCCTCTACGAGTTTCTGCGCAATAACAAGCTGGACGGCACGAACTTTTTCGCCGTCGGCCAGGGCAAACCTCCATACCGGCAGAACCAATTCGGGGGCACGCTGGGCGGCCGCATCGTGCGGGACAGGACCTTCTTTTTCGGCAGCGTAGAGGGGACGCGCATCCGCCTGGGCGAGACCAACATCGCCACGGTTCCGCGGCCGGAGTTGCGCAACGGCGATTTCTCGGTGACTGGTCGCCCGATCTTCGATCCGGCGACAACGCGGCAGGAAGCAGGCCGCTGGGTTCGCGACCCGTTCGCGGGCAACCGAATTCCGAGTTCGCGCTTCGACCCTGTGGCCCGGGCCGTGATTGATCTCTATCCCCAGCCCAATCTTCCCGGTCTGGTGTCCAATCATTTCTTTGCGGGTTCGCGCAAGGACGACACCAACCAGGTGGATACGCGCGTGGACCACAACCTCTCGGCTGGGCACCGGATGTTCGGCCGTTACAGTCGGCGCAGCTACGACATGGTGGACCCCGGCCCGCTGCCCCTGCCCGCCGACGGCGGACAGTGGACGACGACGGATCTGGTAAGCCACAGCGGCGTAGCCAACTGGAATGCGACCTTCGGCCCCGCTGTCAATAACGAGTTCCGCTTCGGCGTAACTCGCATCGAGTCGCTGCTCGATGTTCCCTGGAAGGAGAATTTCAATGAAAAGTTCGGCATCAAGGGTCTTCCTGACCTCGGGGACGATAACCGCCGCGGGATGACCCGCTTTACTCCCACGGGCTACGCGGAAGTGGGGACGCGCAGTTTCTGGCCCAACCGCAACAACCTGGATTTGCTGCACCTTGCCAATCACACGCTGATCGTGCGCGGTACGCACGTGATCAAGACCGGTTTTGAATATCGCGGCGAGCAGGTATTCCGGCGCGCGGCGCGCTTTGCCCGCGGCCAGATGGCTTTCGGCGGCGTGTTCAGCCAGGATCCCAACAACCGTGCGCGCACGGGCGACGGCATGGCGGACTTCCTGTTAGGTCTTGCCAGCGGGGGCACGATCGGCAACCAGAACGGGGAAACGGCCGCCACACGCAACTATGCTCTCTACCTGCAAGACGACTGGCGCATTACCCGCCGGCTGACGCTGAACTTGGGACTGCGCTGGGAGCGGTTCGGCCCGCCCAGCTACAAGAAGACCCCGGTGGCGCGCTTCGAAGTGGACTTCGCCAGCCAGACTTTCCGGATCGTGCGTCCCCGGGATGAAAGCGACTGCGGCTGCGAGCATGACAACAACGACTTCGCCCCCCGCGTGGGTTTCGCCTTCCAGCTCAACGAACGCACGGTCATCCGCTCGGGCTTCGGCCTGTTCTATGGAGCCCCCGACGCGATCTCGCACGACGGTAGCGGGCGCTTCTACCACCAGCCTCCTGACTTCACGGAAATCAGTTTTCCCACCGATCAACTGGTGCAGCCCGCTCTCGTGGTCCGCAACGGTTTTCCACCGGGGCTGATTCCGGCCACCACGGTTCAGGAACTGGTGACCATTCGCCCGGCTTACCGCTTCATCCCGACGCAGCACGCGGCGCAATGGTTCTTCGACATTCAGCGCGAATTGCCCGGGGGAACGGTGCTGACGCTCTCCTATCTGGGCGCTTCGACACGGCACATGATCCGGCACCGGAACATGAACCAGCCTCCGACTCCGGGCCCGGGTCCGCTGAGGTTCCGCCGACCCATGCCCTATTTCGCAGGGATCAACCTGGCGGAGCCTTCGGGCAACGCTAGTTACAACGGGCTGGCGGTCAAGGCCGAGAAGCGGTACTCGGCGGGGCTGACTTTCCTTGCTTCCTACACCTGGTCGCATACGATTGACGACGGCGCGGGAACGCTCGACGACGGCACGGCGGGCGGCGGGGTACGCGATGCATATAACCTTCGCGTGCACCGCGGCAACAGCGCTTACGACCTGCGGCACAACTTTGTCGCGGCGGGAGTGTACGATCTGCCCTTTGGCCGCGGCCGCCGCTGGATGAACGTCTCCGGCCCGATGGATTGGATTCTAGGCGGCTGGCAGATCGGCGGCATCGTGAACTTCCGGACGGGCCGTCCTTTCTCGCCTACGATTTCGACCGATCTTTCCAACACTGGGACCACCAACTATCCCAACCGGATCGCCTCGGGCGTGCTGCCGGCTTCGCAGCGCAGCCTGGACCGGTGGTTCGATGTTGCCGCCTTCCCGGCACCGGCGCAATACACCTACGGCAATTCGGGACGTAACATCCTTTTCGGGCCAGGCGTGCGCACGTCGGATCTGAAAATCGGCAAGAACTTTTACTTCAAGGAGCGCTACCGGGTCGAGTTCCGCACCGAGATGTTCAATTTCACCAACACGCCGGCTTTCGGGCTACCTGCTTCCGCGGTGAATCTGCCTCAAGCGGGGCAGATTCGGTCGGCAGGCGAGCCGCGCCGCATCCAGTTCGGGCTGAAATTGGTTTACTGAGGGCGGGCCATTATTTTGCGCCGCGTCGCCGAAGCCGAGGTTGCCGCTACCATTCGGCGGTGAGCCTCCGCTCGCCAGGTGTGCGCCAGCCGTGTGACGGTAGCGTGCGCAAAGAAAGCGCGCGGGCGAGTGGTATAATCGCGCCATGGCGAGCCGGGTGCTGGTGCTGGGGGCGGTGTGCGCGCTGCTGCGCGGCGCCGAGCCCTCACTGTTGGATTATGCGATGCCGGACGCCCAGGCGCTGCT
>JAPWUP010000312.1 GCA_028275505.1 Bryobacteraceae bacterium | reverse complement strand
CCGCAACGTTTACCAGGCACGCTATGCCGCAGCGAACTCGCTGGTCTGGTTGGGTGTGCCCTTGGATCCGCCGGGCACGACGGCTACCCGTATTCTCCGCATCAAGAACGTGCGCGCCAATGCCAATCAGCTTGGCGTGTCGTCCTCGCTGGTTCCGACCCAGATCGTGATGTTCGTCTCCATCAGCGGCGAGACCTCGGTGGCGGTCAACAATCCGCAGCAGATCGTGGGTTATGTGCTGCCCGGTCTGTCGGTGAGCTGGCGGAATGCATGCAGCTCGGACAGCCTGGCGAGCGCCGGCGCTTCCTTCTTGCAGTGCGTAAGCGTCAACTCCGATCTGGCGGGCGATCCGACCAAGGCGTTCACCACCACGGCCTTCCGCATCCGCTTCACAGAGGGCTTCGCTACCGCCTTCAAGAAGCGGAACGTGGCCACCACGCCAGCAACACCCACCGCGACGGCAGCCCAGGCTGCTCCTACGGGTGTTGACCCAATCAGCGGTCAGCTCTACAACACGGAGACTGGCTTCTACAACCCGGCGTTCACGACCACCAATGGCCTGAACGTTGCCGGTCTGGCCGATACTGGTACCCGCTTCCGCGTCGTATTCAGCAACGTGCCTGCCGGCGTGCAGGTGTTCGTCGGCACGCGCGAGATTGCGACCACCGAGAGCACGGTGCTGCAGCTGGTGACCACGGACGCCAGCGGCGCGGGCGCCTACTCGGCTGTATCGGCGACGTCAACGGGTACGGACCAGTGCGGCGCAACCTACAGCATCGCGCCTGTGACCATCTCCGGTGGCACTGGCATCGCGGTGTGGGAAGTGCTAGCGACCAACCCGCTGTTCCCGGGCCGCGTGGAAGTCCCGGTGGTCATCGCCTACAAGGCGAACACCGCTGCTGGTCTGCCGGGTCTGGGCACGATGACGGCTGCGGCCAGCTTCGCGCCGATCTCGACCGTGACAACGCAGAGCGCAACGGCTCCGCTGCCGCGGTTTGCTGACACCGGCGCTGCCCGCAACGTGGTCGTGATCAACCCGTGCACCACCAACCTGCTGTTCCCGTTCGTCACCAACCAGGCAGGCTTTGACACCGGCATTGCGATCGCCAACACCTCGAAGGATCCCTTCGGGACTTCGACGCAATCCGGCGCCTGCACGCTGAACTACTACGGGCAGACGGCGGGTGGCGGTGCGCCTCCGTCGCCTCAGACCTCGGCGGTGATCGCGGCCGGTGACACCGCGGTCTTCACGCTGTCGGCTGGCGGGACCCATGGCATCACTGCGACCCCCGGCTTCCAGGGCTACATCATTGCCCAGTGCCGGTTCCAGTATGCTCACGGGTTCGCCTTCATCAGCGACCTCGGCGCCGCGAAACTCTCGCATGGCTACGTGGCGCTGGTGATGGACAACGCGCTCTTCCCCAGCCGTACCGGCTTCTCGAGCGAGGTGCTGGGCCAGTAAGCCGACTGCGAGTAGTATCCGATGAGGGGGAGTTTCGGCTCCCCCTCTTTTTGTGTCTTCACACTCGCTTGCAAGTCCTTTTCAAACCGCGGCCCTTGATGCTAGACTGAATTTTGCCCGCTTCGCCTCATCCCATTCTCGAGTCTGAGAGGTCTTGCATGATCCAGGTAAGGCGCACGCTTGTTGCACTCTCGTTCCTCGCGACGGCGAGCCTGCTCGAAGCCCAAACGCTGTTTGTGATGCCGGGCGGGCCGGACAGCAATCGAACGGTCAGCATCGTGTCCGGTGAACCTTTCGCCTACCGGACCTCATACCAAGGATCCCACGCCTCGTTGGTTGCCCTGACGAATCCGGCGGGAACCCGTTATTTTGTCATTGCCGGCTCAGGAACCGGCACGCTCACGGTGCTGGACGGCGCAACCTACACCGTTCTGCAAACCTTCGATCTGCTCAACAACGGCACGGCGGGAGCGGTCACGCCTGACGGCCGCAAACTGCTCGTTCTGGCCGGAAGCCTGTTCATTTTCGACATCACGGGAACCGGGACTACCCTGCCAAACCCCTTGCCCGTGAACGCCGGGACGAACCCGACCGACGTCGCGGTGAGCCTGGACTCGACCCGGGCGTTCGTGCTGAGCCCGTCGGATCAAAAGCTGGTCGCGATTGACCTGGCGACCAATACGCGAGTGGGCGAGGTCGCCATCCCGGGTCCCTCGACGGGCGTCGCGGTCGGCCCCAACGGCATGGTCTACGTGACCACGGTCAATCGCGTTTACGAGGTGGACCCCTGGAGGATGACGCTGACCTTGCCCGACGGGATCGGACTCAACGGCAAGCCGAGCAAACTCGCTTTCACGCCCGACGGGCGCTACGCTGTAGCGACGAACCTGACGCCGGTGGCCGGGAACTCCTCGGTGCTGTTGTTCGATTTGCTGAACAGGACGGTGGCCGCCACCATCCCCAACTTTGGCGTCACACTCGACAGGATTTTCATAGCTGGCCCCAACCGCGCCTTTGCTCTCTCCAGCGACACCCAGAGAATTTACGAAGTCACCATCAGTCCCTTCAACATCAGCGTGCCCAGCTTTGGCGGCATCGGCGAGATCACGAACATCCTGGCGGGCGGTGTCTCCAACGAACTGCCGCAGCCTCGCTATCTCTTCTTGCTGGCGCCGACTACCATTTACCGGATCGATCTCAGCACCTACCAGTTGGTGGGGCAAGTAGGGCTGACGGCCACGCCGCGAAGCCTCTCGATCGTAGCGCCTGCCTCGACGAACCCAGCCGCCAGCGTGCTGAAGTACAACGACAACCAAACCGTGGCCCCGCTGGCAACCACGCTGCCGCTTATCGTGAGAGCGCTCGATTCCCTGGGGCGGCCGGTGTCGGGCGCTACCGTCGCGTGGACGACTGCGCAGGCGGGTGCGGTCATTCAATCGTCCAGCGCCGCGACCAATGGCGAGGGCTATGCGCTGGCCACGGTGCAGGCGCCCAGCACTGCGGGGACCTTCACGGTCAACGCGACGATCGCAGGATCCCTCGTGGCTACCTTCACCATCAACGTAGCGGGAGGCGCCGTGGGGCCGGGACCGACCGGCGGCATTCGCATCGTCTCCGGTAACGGCCAAGTGGTGCGCGAATTCATGGTCACTCCAGAGCCGATGGTGGTCGAGGTGCGCGATACCGCAGGCAACCCCGTCCCGGCCGCCACGGTGGAATTCACCATTTCGCAGGGCCAAGGCACGTTGACGCCGGGCCCGATCGGCAGCGCCTCCGCGGGCGGTGGCAGCAGCCTGACCATGCTCACGGACGCCAACGGTCAAGCCAGCGCCCTGATGCTGGCCAGCCTCGTCAGCCCCGGATATTCGTGGGCGCAAACCACGGTTACGGCCACCAGCCAAGGTTCGGCAGTGAACTTCACGATCACGACGACACTCGCCACGCTGCCGGGCGGCGGGATGGCGGCCGATCCCTTGGTGTTCCTGCTCAAGCCGCCGGAAGAGGATCGCCGGTTAGAGGGCAAGGCAGGCGAGACGGCGGCCGGGGCGATCGTGGTCCGCGTCGTCGCCAGTTCGGGGCCGCAAGCCGGCCAGCCCATTCCCGGTGTCGGCGTACGGATTTCGACCAACGTTGATCCCGCGATCGGACCGACCGCAGCCTGTGCGGGCGGCACCGTGCTGACGGACGGCACCGGCACGGCCACCTGCGACGTGGTGTTCGGACCCAAGATCGGTACCGCCGAGTTGACCGTGTACACCGGCGGCTTCAATACCAAGCCCATTCAGTTGACCGTGACGCCCGGTCCGC
>JAPWUP010000094.1 GCA_028275505.1 Bryobacteraceae bacterium | reverse complement strand
TGGTGCTGGAGGAGGGGGTCGAACCCTCATGGAGCCGAAGCTCCGCGGGATTTTGAGTCCCGTGCGTCTGCCAGTTCCGCCACTCCAGCGCGGTCCCTCTAATTAGTATAACGGCCACCGCCTCAAAGCACCACAACCTGATGCTCACGACAGTCCCAAGCGACAGCCTGTTCAACGGCCGCAACGAAATCCATGCCCCACAAGGCGATAAACGCCAGCGCGGAATACACCCGCTCCTGCAATCGCCGCCCGGGATACGCGAAGCCCAGCAGGCGCCGAACCCCTTCATCCGCTCCCCTATCCCGGCGCACCATCTCCCGGGCGATACTGCGCTCGATCTTGCCCATCTGATAAAGAATCTTGGACCGACTCTTTTCAAAGTTGCGCTCCACCGCTCCGCGCCACCCAACTAACGCCGCCCCAATTCGATCCAGCGCGCTAACCACCTCAGCCTGCGCACGTTCCACCGCGGCCGCCAACTCCACCGGACGCAGCTGCCTGCCGATGGCCTCACGCAGTGCCGTTTCCGGTCCAAACACCCCCACCAAGCTCAAACCGAAACGTTCCAGAACCCCCGCGCATGCTCGATCCAGCAAAGTGCAACTCACCCGCGGCCTTCGTACAGGCTGTCCCACCCCGAGAACCTCGTAAATGGCGCTCGCTTGGGCGAGGTAAGCAAGCTCAGCCGGCCCGACCACCGAAACCGCCGCGGGGAAGGCCCAGTCTTGCACCACCGGACGCAACAGCGCCCCGGGCGACAAATCACGCGCCACCCTCTCCAACTCGGTTTTTCCGAAGCGTTTCCCACAATCCTGGAAACCACCACCCTCCATCCTGATCGGCACTCTGCGTCCTGCCTGGAGCATAAACAACAGGGTCGGCTCCGGTTCGACCCGCACTTGAGCGTGATAGCCCAAGGCTTCGACCTCTCCGGTCCTCGTCCGCACAGCCTCAACAAGCTCCCGCGCCCTTTCTGCTGCCTCCATCAGTATCGGCCCCAGCAGCTCCCGCGCCTCAGGCCGCAGAGGATCGAACAGGATTAGCCTGCCCTCTCCGACGAGTTCTCCAAGCAGACCCCCGAATGCCCCGGCCAAGCGCTGCCCGGGGCGGTAGAACTCTCTGGCCAGGTCAACTGCCTCCCTGCCATGCGGAAGCTGACCCAGCGTACTCTCCAACATCTCGATGGGCCACTCGGGCACGTCCAACTCCCCGCACGGCCGCACCCCCGCGCCCTCAGTCCGACCGGCGTGCATCCGCACAGCCGCGCCGCGGTGGTCAAAGACCCAGCACTCCGCCACTTCGTCGTAATCGTGATCCTCGGTCGCCATCCAGAACACTGGCACCGCAGGGATTCCCCGATCACACAATTCCTGCGCGACCTTCACCGCACTCAGCGCTTTGTACAACGTATAAACGGGGCCGGTCAGGAACCCAACCTGCTGCCCAGTGATCACAACGACCGTATCCGGCTCCCGCAACCGCTCCACTGCCTCGGATCCGGGATTCTGTACACGCAGCACCTGGACAAGCGCTTCCCGCCTGTTCCGCGGGTAGTCCATCTTCTCAACTCGCCGCAGCACGGAGGCCGCGTCCCATGGATCGTACACGTAGAACCGCGCGACCTTCTCGAACGCGTACAGGAAGTCTCCCGCGAGCCGAGTAGCGCCCGGCAATCGGGAATACGGAATACATTCGAGTACCATTCCGGTCATCAAGCCTACCAGATGAACCCCGCTGCCCAGAGGATCCTCGTCCCGAATCCCCACCTCGCAGGCCCTACGGATGCTGTACCCTGAATAGGTCTGCAGCTATGCCAGAACGCGTGATAGATCTCCGCAGCGATACCGTAACCAAGCCCACTCCCGCCATGCGTCGCGCGATGGCGGAAGCTGAGGTTGGCGACGACGTTTACGGCGAAGACCCAACTGTCAACCGGCTGGAGGAACGCGCCGCCGAAATCATGGGCAAGGAAGCCGCCCTGTTCGTCCCCAGCGGTACGATGGGCAACACGATCGCTGTCAAGCTCCACACGCGCCACGGGCAGGAGGTCATCTGCGAGGCACGTTCTCACGTCTTCAACTACGAGCTGGCCATGATGGCTTGGTTTGCGGGCTGCGTGCCAAGGCCCATCCAAGCCGAACACGGTATTCTCACCTGGCGCCTCATCGAACCCCACATCCGTCCCCTGGGTCCGCACTGGGCCCCCACAGGCCTCATCGTCCTCGAAAACACTCATAACATGGCGGGCGGCACTGTCTATCCGCCCGACGTCTTTCGCGAAATCTGCGACCGCGCACACGCCCTTGGCCTGAGAGTTCACCTGGATGGCGCCAGGCTCTTCAACGCTGCCACATTCCTGGGGTGTCCGGTTCACGAACTCGCTCGGGGTGCCGATACCGTCATGTTTTGTCTCTCTAAAGGCTTGGGTGCACCCGTGGGCTCGCTTCTCGTTGGATCCCGTGACGCGATCGCCGAGGCGCGCCTCTATCGCAAGCGCCTCGGCGGCGGAATGCGCCAGGCCGGAGTACTGGCAGCAGCGGGTCTCATCGCGCTCGAGCAAATGCCCGCCCGACTTCACGAAGACCACCGCAACGCCCGCCTTCTGGCTCAAGCTCTGGCCGAAATGCCGGGCGTGACAATCCCCCATCCCGTCCAGACAAACATCGTGATCATGGATATTTCGGCGACAGGCATCTCTGCCCCCGACCTCAGCGCCCGCCTGAAAACACAGGGACTACTGATCAATCCGACGGGCTCGCATCAGCTTCGATTGGTCACCCACTACGACGTGAGCGAGACTGACTGCGTGAGGGCGATCGAAATTATCCGCGAAACCCTGAGAAGCGTGCGCGGGCAAGTCCCGGCAGCGTGATCCCCTTCAGCGGGGGGAAGCCTTACCGCCATCTTTTGCCAGCCGGCTCTTCGCTCCCTCGAGTTTCTTCTGGATCTTTGCTACCTCATCCGGTTCGAGTTCGGCCTTCGAGCCGGCTTCCCACTCTTTCAGTGAGATCTGCCACTGCGCGATGGCCTCCTTGATCTTGCCCTGGCGGTACAAGACGTCGCCCAAATGATCGTTCACTGTGGGATCCCGCGGGACACGCTCCAGCGCGAGCCGCAGATAGCGCTCGGCCTCATCCAGACGCCCGAGGCGGTAATAAACCCAGCCAAGACTGTCCAGATATGCGCCGTTGTTGGGCTCCAGCTCCACAGCCCGCTGGATCAGTTCTAGCGCCTCTTCCAGGTTGACTTCGCGGTCGGCAAACATGTACCCCAGGTAGTTGAGCGCCGAGGCGTTCCGCGGATTCATCTTGAGGACCCGGCGAAACTCGGCCTCCGCCTGATCGTACTTCTTCATGCGCTCGTACATGGCGCCGCGCATGAAGAAGACCACCTCCCGTTCCTCGTCAGACTGCGAAAGACGCTCGGCCTCGTCCAGTGCTGCCGCCATCCCCGCGAAGTCTTTCGTTTTTTCGCAAATTTGCGCCAAGGCCAAGTACGTCTCCCGGTCTTTCGAGCCGTCCAGCAACCGCTTGACTTCCGCTACCGCCTCGGCCCCGCGCCCGAGGTCGGCCAGCAAAGAAGCCCGCACCAGCCGGAGCATCCGATCGTTCGGGTACTGCTTGAATGCTCTCTCAGCTTCCTGCTCCGCTTGCGCAAACTGCTTGGCGGCCCGATAGGTCTCGATGATCTGCGCCGCCGCCCTGGCGCCCAGGTCGGCATCCAGTTGCGCCATTTGCCGAAAGGCCTCAACCGCCTCGCTCGGCTGCTCGTTCGCCCGGTACATCAAGCCGAGCCGCTCGAGCAGCATGACGCGATTGGCGCGCTCGGGCGGCGCGTATGCCACCCGCGCAGTACTGTTCAGAATCTCCTTCAATCGCGCAATCGCACCGGCCAACTGCCCCTCGGCCTCCAGCAGATTGACCTCGTTGTACTGAACTTCGAGACTGCCGGGATCGAGTGCCCTGGCGCGCTCATGCGCCTCCCGCGCTTTTTTCAGATCCCCCTGCTGACGATAAATCTGGGAGAGGCGCAACGGATACTGGGCGTCCCGCGGGTTGGCGTCGGCCAGCTCCCGGTACAACGTAGCCGCTTCGTTGTAGTCCCCTTTCAGGAGCAGGTTCTCGGCAAGCTCACGCTTGATCTCGGTATCCTTCGGTGCCAGCTCCAAGGCACGCCGGAGTGCGGCGACCGCGCCTGAGTAATCGCGGGCCTCGGACAGGGTGGCAGCCAGCGCCCGGAAAATCCGTGGATGGGGATTCCGCTGCGCCAGCCGTTCCCACATCTGGACCGCCGTTTTCGTGTCCCCCAAATCGGAGTACAAAAGCGCAAGCCCATGCAGGGCGTACTCGTTGTCGGGGTCCAACTCGAGAGCCTTCTGGAACGCCTTCTCGGCCTCAACGGAATTCTGCGCCAACCGATACAGGCGCCCCAGCGTCACGAAGGCCTCGGCATCCGAGGGATCCTTCTCGGTGACTTTCTGAAACTGCTCGATCGCGCGCCGCAGCATCCCCTCATCGAGGCGCCCCTGCGCGGGATCGCCGATCATCCGGCTGTAAATCCGGCCGAGAATGCGATGCGCCTCCACGTTGCCGGGGTCGCGGGCCAGCATCTGCTCTGCCTCCACCACGGCATCGCGCAAGCGACCCGCCTGGATGTAAAGGTCGGTCAGCTCCTCAGCCAGAAAGGCAGCGCCCGGGTCCGCCTTCAGCGCGGCCTTGTAGTGTTCGATGGCCTTGTCTACGTACTCCGAGCGGTTTCCGTACATGCCAGCCAGCTCGGCGTAGAGATGACCCATGCTGAAGTGGTAGTATGCTGTGGCGCGGCTATCCACCTCGCTGGCGGCCCCCGGGGCACCCTGACCGGCCCCGAGCACAACAGCCAACAAAAACAGAAGTGCTACTCTTTGTATCAGCGACATCGTGATGCCCGAAACCCGCGCAGCAGAATCGCCTTCCGACCCCACGGGCTCTCCGACCACTCGTCCCCTAGTATAGCGCGGCTGCGATGTAGCCACGCTTACCACCTGACCCGTCGTTAGACTGGGATCAGAGCCGATGTCGCAAGCCAAACCAGCTCCGCTCGTGGCAGTGCTCGGCCCCACGGGTTCGGGCAAGAGCGAGCTCGCGCTGCACCTGGCCGCCCGGTTTTCCGGGGAGGTCCTCAACTGCGACTCTCTCCAAGTCTACCGTTACTTTGACATCGGCACCGCGAAATTGACCCCCGAGCAGCAGCGCGGCATTCCCCACCACCTGCTCGACATCGTGAATCCGGACGAACCTTTTACAGCGGGCGAATATGCGCGGCGAGCGCGCGCCGTCCTTTCCGAAATCGTTGCGCGCGGGCGTTTGCCGCTCGTGGTAGGGGGAACGGGCTTGTATCTGCGCGCCCTCGTGGATGGCCTCTTCCCCGGTCCTTCCCGCAATGAGGACCTCCGCCGCCGGCTCATGGAGCGCGAGACTCGGCGTCCGGGCCTGCTCCATCGCTTTCTGCGGCGTTACGATCCGGAAGCCGCCGCTAGGATCCACCCTTCGGATCGCCACAAGCTCGTGCGCGCCGTCGAGGTATGCATGCTGACCGGACGCCCTCTTTCCTCCTGGTTCGCAGCTGGCCGCCAGCCCCTGCAAGGCTTCCGCGTGCTCAAACTTGCTCTCAACCCTCCGCGGCAGGAGCTTTACCGCCGCCTGGACGAGCGCTGCGTCCGCATGTTCGAGGCCGGCTTGCTGGATGAGGTCCGGCGCATCCTCGCCATGGGTTACCCCGAGACGATCAAGCCGCTTCAGGCCCACGGGTACCGCCAGGCCCTTCAGGTCCTCCGCGGCGAGCTGGATCTTCGCAAGGCCATCTATTACGCACAGCGCAACACGCGACGCTACGCCAAGCGTCAGTGGACTTGGTTCCGGCACGAACCCGGCGTGGTGTGGCTGGATGGTTTCGGAGACCAGCCGCACGTTCAAGCTGCGGCGAGCGAGATCGTACGGCAATTCCTGAACCAGTGAACATTGCCCGAATCTGAATGGCTGCCGAAAGCGGGAACCTTTTCCCGCGCGGATCGTCTTCCAGATTGGGAAGCCAACCGGCTGTCCCAAACGGTTTGCTGATGATCTACCAACCGGTTAAGGAGATGCCAAACATGAAGAAACTGCTGGTTCTCTTTGTCCTGCTGGCCGTCGGGATTGCCAGCGCCAAGACCTATTCCGTTACCCTTTTCCAGCCCTCCATCGTCGCGGGTACTGAACTGAAACCCGGCGAATACCGGCTGGAGCTGCAAGACGGAAAGGCAATTTTGCGAGCCGGCAAACAGCGGGTCGAAGCGCCCGTCAAGGTCGAGAACGCCGACACCAAGTTCAGCTCGACCTCTGTGCGCTACGCGGCCGGTGAGGGGAAAGCCCGCATCCAGGAAATCCGTCTCGGCGGCACCAACCTCCGGCTGGTCTTCGATTGATCACCATCGAGAGCGGCGGTCAACCCGCCGCACGCCCATAACTCCTGAAGGCGTCAACCGCTTCGCGAGCACCCGGTAGCCCGGCAGCACCGTAGCAAGGGCAGGGAGCCGTTTGCTACACTCGGGCCCAGTCCATGCGACGGCTCCCCGCTCTGCTAGTCCTTGCCGCGACAGCTCCTAGCCTCGCTCAGTCGCTCATACCCACTGAGCATGACAACACGGGGATCCTGAGCGTCGTTGTCCTCCCCTTCAGCAACCGTTCCCGGTCCGAGCTCGACTGGGTCGGTGAAAGCCTCGGGGAACGCATCTCCGAGGCCGTGGCCGGTCAGGGCATCCTGGTCGTGGACCGAGACGCGCGCCTGATGGCTTGCCAGCGGCTTTCCCTTGCCCCTTCGGCCCGCCTCACCCGCGGATCCCTGATCAAAATCGCTGAGGAACTCGATGTGGCCGTGGCAGTGTCGGGAGAGTACGAAGTGTTTCCCGCCCCTGGGTCCACTTCCGATAGCTCCCACGCCTCCATCAGGCTGGAAGCCTTTTGTCTGGACCTGAGGCGACTGAGGATGGAAAACTGCGGGGTGGAACAGGGTTCCCTGAACAGCCTCTCCGAACTGCAAAGCCGACTCGCTTGGCAAGTGCTCCGTCATCTCCACCCCGATTCGGTCCCGGCGCTCGCCGAATTCCTGCGCGACAATCCCCCAGTCCGGCTGGACGCACTCGAGCAGTACGTACGCGGGCTGCTGGCGGAAACTCGCGAGCAAAAGCATCGCTTCCTGGCCCAGTCGGCGCGCTTGGCGCCCGACTTCTCGGCGCCTCTGTTCGAGTTGGGGCGTTTGCATTTCGAGGGCAAACAGTATCGCCTGGCGGCGGGCTGGCTGGAAAAAGTGCGCCCCGCATCGAGCAAGTATTGGCGCGCCCAATTCCTCTTGGGCCTGTGCCGGTATTTCACGGGGGAATTCGCAGTCGCCGAATCGGTGCTGGCCCGGTTGGCGGAGCAACTCCCGCTGAACGAGGTTCTCAATAACCTAGCAGTCGTCCGCGCCCGCCTGAACCGCCCGGACGCTCTGGACGGATTCCTGCAAGCCTTGGAGGGGGACCCCGACGACCCCGACTTCAATTTCAATGTCGGTTACAGTTTGTGGAAGCGCGGCGAGTTTGCGCGGGCCGCCGATTATCTGGCCAGAGTCTTGGAGCTCGCCCCGGAGGACGACGAAGCTGCCCTCCTGCTGAAACGGTGCCAGCAAAAGCAGGCTCCCCGAGCTTCGGAGGCGCAACGGATTGGTCGCGAACGGCTAAAGCTCAATTTCGATGAGCGAGCCTGGCGCGAACTCATTGCGCGGTTCCGCAAGGCAGATCACTGAAGGCCACCTGCCCTCCAAGGGGCGGCTGACCCGCCTGCCCCCGACGGTAGGTGTTACGTTTTTGCTTGCTTCCCGCACAGATCCGGCCTAGAATCGAACCAGAGCGTGGCCGGTCAAGGGGGTTGGGCTGGCGGCCGGCCCCCGGCGGCCGATAAGTTCACTAGCCGAGGAGGCGCAGGCATGGCAAGCACGGAGAAGCACAAGAAAAACCCGTTGCTCGAATGGCTGGCGGAAGAGGATGTCGAACTGGGAGGCCAAGCCCGCAGTCCCCGCGTCGTCGGCGGCAGCGGTAAATCCCAGAAGGTGCCGTCCCGCAAGCCTCCTGCCCCGATAGCCGCTCCGCCGAAACCGGATCCTGCGCTCTTGCTCCGGGAACCTGCGCCGCTTCCCAAACTTGAGGACCGTTCCTCACCGGCAAGCGCACCCGAGCACTTGCGCAAGCTTCAACGTCTGCCGCGGCTCCGGGCGCCCGTGACGCAGCCCGTCAGTACCCGTCGTCCGCACTGAATCTCTGGCAAGCCGGTCCGCGACACGCTGCCGGGCTTTCGCAGCAGCTACACTTGTCGTGTGACCCGCAGGCGCTGCATGTCTCTTTTCGCTGCCGGGCTGGCGCCCGACGTACGCGCTACGGGTGACGCCCCAGCCCTTTTCCCAACGAGCTACTACCGAGATTATTCTCGCTGCTGGCCCGCCTGGTTGCGTTCGCTCGCCCATGAAACCTGGGATCGGCGCAATCGCGAGCTGGCTGCGCTCCGCCGTCGGGAAGATGTCCGCCGCCGCCAAAACTGGGTCCGCGAAACCTTCTGGAAACTGATTGGCGGCATGCCGGAACGTACGCCGCTCAATGCCAAAGTGATTGGCGGATTCGAACGCCGGGCTTACCGCGTGGAAAAGCTGCTCTATGAAAGCAGGCCAGGAGTTTACGTCTCCGCCAACCTCTACATCCCCCGAGGGGCGAAGCCGCCGCTGCCCGGCGTTCTGTTCCAGATGGGGCACGCCCTGAATGGCAAGGCGTCGGGGCCTTATCAGCGTTGCTGCCAGGCGCTCGCGCAGCTCGGCTACCTCGTGCTGGCGTTCGATCCCATGGGGCAGGGGGAGCGCGTCCATTACCCGGATGCTTCCGGCTACCGAACGCGCCTCGCCTCGGCCGATGACGAACATACAGTTCCCGGTCGCCAGATGCTGCTGGTGGGCGACACCGCCACGCGCTGGCAAGTTTGGGATGCCGTGCGCAGCCTGGACCTGCTGGCGACTCACCCGCTCGTCGATCCTCGCCGGCTCGGATCCACTGGACAATCGGGCGGCGGCACTCTGACTATGTTCCTTGCTTGCGTGGACGATCGCCTCGCGGCCGCAGCCGTGGCCAGCGGCAATACCGAAAACTTCGCTTGCCAGGACTTCAACCCACCGGGTTCCACAGACGATGCCGAGCAAAATCTCCTCGGGTCTGGTCCTCTGGGGTTGGACCGCTGGGATCTGCTTTACCCGCTGGCGCCCAAGCCGCTGCTGGTGAGCGTAAGCGAGAAAGATTTCTTCGGAACTTACTCGAGTAACTATCTCACGAGCGGACGCGACGAATTCGAAAAGCTGAAGCGCGTATACGAAATTCTCGGAGCGCCCGACCGTCTGGTCTGGACTTCGACCCCGCTGCCGCACGGTCTCGCCTATGATACCCGGCTGAAAATCTATAACTGGTTCGAGCGCTGGCTCAAAGGCGAGAACCGCACGATCGAGGACGAACCGCCCACGGAACCCGAGCCCGACCGCGAACTCTGGGTTTCCGTCTCGGGCAGCGTCGTGCGAGATTACCGCAGCCGGACGCCGTTCGAAATCACGCGCGAGCAGGCCCGGAAGTTGCCGCGGTCGCGCCCGACGCGCGAGGCTCTGGCTCGCCTGCTCGCGTTGGACCGCCCGCCGCAAGCGCCAGAGTTCCGCGAGCTGGCGAAGACCCGGCTCCGAGGCCTCGACGTACAAGCCGTCGAGGTGGCTTCGTCACCTCACGTCTGGGTCCCGGCCTGGATCTTCGTGCCCCACCAGGCGGCTAGCCCGAGCCGGATTCTCTTGATTCTCGATCCGGCCGGGCGCAACGCGCGCTGGCGAGAGGGAGACCTTTATCAGAGTCTGGCCCTGAAAGGTCATATCGTCTGCGCGGCGGACGTACGCGGTATCGGGGATCTCACGCCGGAGTTTGCGCGCGGCGCGCCCCACTATGCACGCTCCCACGCCGACGAAGAGAGTTGGAGCTGGGCATCTCTCATTCTGGGGCGCCCGTTGCTGGGCCAGCGCGTAACTGACATCCTGGCCACGGTTGCCGCCCTGACGCAATACTCGATCACACGCGCAAGAGCGATCTGCATCGCGGCCCGCGGCCATCTCGGCGTTCCGGCACTCTGCGCCGCGGCCCTGGAGTCGAGGATCGAGAAACTCTATCTGGCCGGCAGCCTGCTGGCCTTCCGCGAGGTCGTGGAGACAGAAAACTACCGATGCAGCTTCGCCAACTTCGTTCCCGGCATGCTGCGCGAGGCGGATCTTCCGGAAATCGCCGAGCTGGTGGCGCCGCGTCGGATCCTTCTGGCAGGCGCAGTGGACGGGGAAGGTCGCCGAGCGTCGGCGGAGCGGGTGCGGGCGTATTGGAGGGCGGCTCACGTTGAGGTCCGAGGTGAGGAGGGGTGGGAGGAAGGGGCGCTTTCCAATTTCATTGGTCTCTGAGTGGATCTGGCAAAACCCATTTTTTCAATAGCTTACATTAGCATGTTGACACTCCTCGACCGAGAGTGCTAATAATATGGTACGGGAGTCGGAACTGTCCCGGCTCCGCTTCCCGATCTTGAAATCCACACAAGCGCTGGAGGATTCAGCCCATGAACATTCGTCCGCTCTACGATCGCATTGTCGTCAAACGGATCGAAGAGAAGGAACAGGTCCAGGGCGGGATCATCATTCCGGATACGGCCAAAGAAAAGCCCCAACAGGGTGAAGTCGTGGCCGTGGGCCGCGGCAAGCGCCTGGAGAACGGCACGCTGGTTCCCCTCGATGTGAAGGTGGGTGATCGCGTGCTGTTCGGCAAGTACTCGGGCAACGAGATCAAGCTCGATGGCGTCGAGTACCTGATCATGCGCGAGGACGAAGTTCTCGGCGTGATCGAAGGCGAATCTGCCAAGGCGTAGTTTTTTGGCAATCAGGAAGGAGGATGGACGATGGCAGCCAAGCAGATCGTATACAGTGAAGCTTCCCGTCAGGCGATTTTGCGTGGCGTGAACCAACTGGCCGATGCCGTCAAGGTGACCCTCGGTCCCAAGGGCCGCAACGTGGTGCTGGAGAAGAAATTCGGCGGCCCCACGATCACCAAGGACGGCGTCACGGTGGCCAAGGAGATCGAATTGAAGGATCCCTTGGAGAACATGGGCGCGCAGATGGTGCGCGAGGTCGCTTCCAAGACCTCGGACGTGGCCGGCGACGGCACCACCACCGCTACCTTGCTCGCCCAGTGCATCTACCGCGAGGGCGTGAAGGCGGTAGCCGCGGGCGCCAATCCCATGGCCATCAAGCGCGGCATCGAGAAGGCGGTGGAAGTCGTCGTCGAGGAGATCAAGAAGCTCTCCAAGCCCGTCACCGGTGACATGATCGCACAGGTGGCCGCGATCTCGGCCAACGGCGACACCAACATCGGGCGCATCATCGCCGACGCCATGAAGAAGGTGGGCAAGGACGGCGTGATCACGGTCGAAGAGTCGAAGACCATGCACACCGAGCTGGACACGGTGGAGGGCATGCAGTTCGACCGTGGTTACCTGTCGCCCTACTTCATCACCGATCCCGAGCGCATGGAGTGCGTGCTCGAGGATCCCTACATCCTGATCCACGAAAAGAAGATCTCCAACATGAAGGACCTGCTGCCGCTGCTCGAGCAGATTGCGCGTTCGGGCAAGCCGCTGCTGGTCATCGCCGAGGACGTCGAGGGTGAGGCTCTCGCCACCCTGGTGGTGAACAAGCTGCGCGGCACACTGAACGCCTGCGCGGTGAAGGCCCCGGGCTTCGGCGATCGGCGCAAGGCCATGCTGGAAGACATCGCCATCCTGACCGGCGGCAAGGCCATCATGGAGGAGACGGGCATCAAGCTGGAGGGCGTCCGCCTCGAGGACCTCGGCCGCGCCAAGCGCGTCACCGTGGACAAGGATTACACCACCATCGTGGACGGCGCCGGCAGCCCGAAGGCGATCGAGGGCCGCATCAAGCAGCTCCGTGCGCAGATCGAGGAAACCACCTCGGACTATGACCGCGAGAAGCTGCAAGAGCGGCTGGCCAAGCTGGCGGGCGGCGTGGCCGTCATCCGCGTCGGCGCTGCGACCGAGACCGAGATGAAGGAAAAGAAGGCTCGCGTCGAGGATGCCCTGCACGCCACCCGTGCGGCGGTCGAGGAAGGTATCGTGCCCGGCGGCGGTGTCGCGCTGCTGCGCGCTGCGGCTGCCCTCGACAACCTCAAGATGCAGGGCGACGAGCAGATCGGCGTGGACATCATCAAGCGGGCCTGCGAGGAGCCGCTGCGTCAGATCGTGGCCAACGCCGGCTTCGAAGGCGCCATCGCTGTGGAGCGCGTCAAGGCCAGCGACAATCCCAACTTCGGGTTCAACGCCGAGACCTGCGTATACGAGGATCTGGTGCAGGCGGGCGTGATTGACCCGACCAAGGTGGCCCGTACCGCGCTCCAGAACGCGGCTTCGATCGCGGCCCTGATGCTCACCACCGAGGCGATGGTGGCTGAGATCCCCGAGAAGAAGAAGGAGACGACCGGTCCGTCGTCCCACGACATGGATTACTGAGTCGCGCAGGCGGCCCAGCGCGGCTTGAACCTTTCGCGCCGCCCCGCTCCCAGAAGCGGGGCGGCCCTTTGTTTTTTTGCCACAAGCAAGCCTTCGCGCTGCGTTACGCTGAGCGCTGATGCCTGCTCAAGGCTTCTTGCACCGGCTTCGACGCCTGCTCGAGCCTCCTCGACCGCTGATTCACAACCCGCGCGAACCGCGCGATGCGCCCCTGGGGCGCTGGAACCTTTACGTCGGAGGCGCGGGCGCTCGCACGCCTGGCTACATTAATCTCGATCTACTCCATGCCCCGGGCGTGGACGTTGTGGCCGACGTCGAGCAGCTCCCCTTCCCCGACAACCTCTTCCAGCGCATCGAGTGCGACGCCGTCCTCGAGCACGTGCGCCATCCCGAGCGGGCCATGCGCGAAATCGAGCGCGTGCTGGCGCCCGGTGGCTGCGCCCACGTCGTGGTCCCGTTCTGTCATCCGCTGCACGAGTACCCGAAGGATTATCACCGCTTTACGCCCGACGCCCTGCGACTACTGGCAGGCGGTCTCCGCATTTCCGCCGAGGGCTGGCGAACGGGCCCCACCGCGACGATGCTCGTGATTGTCCTCGAGTGGATCAAGCTCTTGCTGCCCTGGCGCGCCTGGCGTGTCCTCGCTCACGGCGTTTTCGGCTGGCTGCTCTTCCCCCTCCGCTACCTCGACCTGATCTTGTTACGCTCACCCTACGCCGCCCGCATCGGTAACCACTATTACGTTTGGTTCGAGAAGGCTCAGCGTTGAGCCGGCTCCAACACCAACCGATGCGCCAGATTCCGGCGTATCGCGTGACGCGTATAAAGCAGCGGCACATACCGTCCCTCGGCCCAAAGCTTGAGTAAATCCGCGTAGTGCGGGCTCCCCGGTTGCCCTGACTGCCCCGGTGCATTGGTGAACACCGCACGGTCCCAGTCCGCCAGGTCGAATACATGGCGGTAGCTGGCCCCCGATTGCTGCCGGAAGTTGGCTCCGCCGGTTGCGTTCGGCGTATAGGCGTCGCCCCCGCGCTCGACCGGTCCTGCGTCGAACAGAGCGCGCCGCTCGGCGTCGGTCGAGAGCGGATGACGGAACACGGCCACATGAAGCTTGCCCCACCGCCAGCTTCGGACATCAGGCCCCAATAGCTCGCGGCCTCGATTTACTGCAGCTTCGAGAGCTCCGAGCAGCACGGCGGTGCGGGCCGCTTCAGGCATCAGACCCAGCCGGCGCAACACCGTCTGCGTCGAAACGTTGCGAAGGATCAGTTCTCGATGCCGCTGCGGCACCTCTACTTCCGCCCAGCGCCTCGGGATCTCCCGCAGCCACAGCTCAAACAGCGCCGCCGCAGCCGAATCCTTGTTCAGCACGCAGTCCCAGGATTTCAGCAGCCTCACCGCCGGCGCCTCCCGATCGGGCAACCATCCGACAAGCTGCCGGGCCGGCAGCGACGTTTCATCATGCTGGAGCCTTTCGAAATCCGCGACCGAAAAGCGACCCGGTTTGCTCAGCACCTCGGCGATGCGTTGGAACCGATACGGTGGAGCGAACTCGTAGCCGACCCGATGCGGATAACCAGCTGGCAGAATGTTGTGATTCGCGGTCGCGATCCATCCCGCCGCCGGGTTGAACGCCTGCGGCAACTCGCTCACGGGCAGAAATCCATCCCATTCGTATTGCCCGCTGTGCCCGCTCACCGGGAGCAGACCGGTCCAGTTTCGCCGCACCGGTACCAGGCCGGCGGCGATCCAGCCGATGTTACCGTCCACGTCCGCATAAACGTAGTTCAAAGCAGGCAGCTTGCACCGCTCGGCGGCGGCCAGGAACTCGCTCCAGTTCCGGGCGCGCGCCAGCGACAGGCTCCCCAGATAGCCCGCCGTGCCCGCTTCCGTCCCGACCCAACGCAACGCGATCGCCCGATGCCCGGCGCGATCTTCCCAGATCACCGGACCATGCCGCGTGTATTTGAGCTCGACTTCGACGGCAGCGGCGCCCTTGACGGCAATTCGCTCCCGCTCCACACGCATGGGCATCCACTGGCCGCGGTACAGGTAGCGGTTGGGATCCTCGGGATGCGTACGCTCGACGTACAAGTCGGCCTGATCGAAGCCGTCTATCGTGATCCCCCAGGCGATCCGTTCGTTGTGGCCGGTCGCGATGCCGGGGACCGCGGGCTCGCCCGCCCCGATCACATTCCAGCCGGGCGCAACCAGGTGCGTGACGTAGCGCAGAGAAGGCATCAGTAAGGGACGGTGCGGGTCGTTGGCCAAAAGTGGCTTGCCGCTCACGCTCCGCTGCCCGCTCACCACCCAATTGTTGCTTCCTTCGTCACGATAAAGCACCGGGACCGCCACGGCCGCGCGCCAGCTTGCCAGCACGTGAGGCCCGAGACCCTTCAAAGACAGTTCCGGATCCAGCTCGATCTCAACGGGCGGGTCCGGCGGCAGGTAACGCATGGCCGCTTCCCGCCCCAGGCGATCCACGAGCTCCGCGCGGGCCATTTCCTGCGAAGCGTTGCGCGTCATCAGCAAGCCCGAGATGCGCAACAGGCAATCCTCGGCGCGCCACGGCCCGGGCCGGAATCCGAGCAACTGAAACTCGATCGGCAGCCGATCACCGACGTACTCGATCCAGGCGTTCACGCCCCGGGCGAATGCCTCGCAGATCCTGCGCGCATCCGGCGCGTAACTGCGCCACTCGGCCTCCATGTCGCCGCGATAGCGAACCAGGCGGGCGAAGCGGTCTCGCTCGATGTAGCTTGCGCCCAGCACCTCGGCGAGTTCGCCGCGCCCGGTCCGGCGCCAGATCTCCATTTGATAGAGGCGGTCCTGCGCCGCCACGAGGCCCTGAGCGAAGAACAGGTCGTCCATGTTAGCGGCGAAGATGTGTGGAACGCCCCACCGATCGCGCAGCACCTCGACCGGGGCCGAAAGCCCGCGGATCCTGATGCGGCCCTCGATCGGGGAGAGCACGGCCCGGGCGCGATCGGCCAGCGACGCCGGAGTAAGCTCCGGCGCCGGTGAACCAAGCCAGCCCGCAAGCAGCCATGTCAGCCAAAACATAACTCTCCCTCCTTGTCAGCTCCGGCGGTCCCCGCTGGGATCAGCGGC
>JAPWUP010000311.1 GCA_028275505.1 Bryobacteraceae bacterium | reverse complement strand
CCGTATTGGGACAAAAAGGACCGGCTGGCGGTATGGAGGCCTGGGCGGCAATCCACCCGATTCCGGTACGCGCCGCCCGGCGTGCTGTTCGCAGGCGACCCCGGTATCCCACGCGGCGGCTTCGAAACCGCTTGGAAAAACATTGGCCCTCGGTTGGGTCTCGCCTGGGACGTCTTCGGAGATGGTCGCACGAGCCTCCGCGCGGGCTACGGGATCTTCTTCGACCGTATGAACATCATCATGACGAACTCACAGGCGAATCAGGCGCCGTTCGCCACCACCGTGGTGGTTTACGGGAACATGCAAAACAGTTTCCGGGATCCCTATGCAGGCATGGTGAATCCCTTCCCTGCGCCGCTGGATCCGCCTGGCGACTTCCGCTTCATTTTGCCGCACACCGCCTTCCTCTATGAGGAGCACATGGCAAATCCTTACTTGCAGGCCTGGAACCTCACGGTGGAACGAGAATTTCGCGGGGGCGTGCTCGGGCGAATTGCCTACGCCGGATCCAAAGGCACGCGGCTTACCATCGGGCGCGAAATGAATCCTGCCATTTACCGGCCGGGCGCGACCACGGCGGATACGAACCAGCGACGGCCCCTCTATCCCCTGCTCGCCGGGGTGACCCTGGTGGAGCCGGTGGGCAACTCCACGTTCCACTCCTTGCAGCTAACGGCTGAGCGGCGCTTGCGCGCCGGCTTCTCGGTGCTCGCCAATTACATGTGGTCCAAGAGCATTGACGATGCTACGGCCAACAAGATCACGGGCCAGAACCGCTCGAATCCTTTCAACCAGCGTTTCGACAAAGGGCCTTCCGACTTCGATCACACCCATGTCGTGACCGTCTCCGGACTCTGGGACATACCGGGCAGTTACCAGCACCGGCTGGCCCGCTGGCTCCTGGGAGGATGGAAGACTAACTTCATACTCAGCCTGCAAACCGGCGCGCCTTATACCGTTTACAGCGGGGTGGACAACGCCCGTTCCGGCACTCCCACCACCGGCGCCGCCGGGCAGCGAGCGGACCTCGTCGGCAATCCCTATCTACCCGAGGGACGGAGCCGCGGCGAAAAAATCCTGCGCTGGCTGAACCCTGACGCCTTCGCCCCCAACGCCCTGGGCACCTTCGGCAATCAGGGAAGGAACATGTGGCGGATGCCGGGACTGGCCAACGTGGACGCGGGCCTGCACAAAGACTTTCCGCTGGCCGAACAGATCAGGCTGACGTTTCGCTTCGAAGCGTTCAATGTCTTCAACCGCGTCAACCTGGGCGCCCCTGATTCCAATCGCAGCTCAGGCAACTTCAATCGCATCTCTTCGGCGTTCGATCCGAGAATCCTGCAACTGGCTCTGCGGCTGGCGTGGTGAGCCGTCCGACATTCGCGTCCGGGTGCTTCCGGGAACGAACTCAGCGTTGGGAAGCGAGGGCCTGTTTTTCATAAATCTCCCGCACGCGGTCGAGGTCGTCGATCTGGTCGGGGCGTTTGTCGCGGCGCCAGCGCACGATGCGGGGAAAGCGCAGGGCGAAGCCGCTTTCGTGCCGCGCGCTCTTCTGCACGCCGTTGAAGGCTACCTCCAGCACGATTTCCGGCCGCACTAGCAGGACGGGGCCGGCGCGCGCCACCGCCAGCTCGCGCAGGCGCTCGGTCAGTTCGCGGATTTCTTCATCGGTCAGGCCCGAGTAGGCCTTGCCCACGTTCACGAAGCGGTCGCCTGCGCGCACGGCGAACGTGTAGTCGCTCAACACGGTGGCTCGCTTGCCGTGGCCCTGCTCGGCCGCGGTAATCACCACGTCCAGCGTGGCCAGCGGTTGTTTCCACTTGAGCCACGCTCCCCCGCGCCGGCCCGCCTCGTAGCGGCTGCCGCGACGCTTCAGGACCAGCCCTTCGTTGCCTCGCGCCCGCGCCTCATCGAACAACCGGTTCAGATCTTCCTGGCTCGTGGCCGTGAACTGCGGAGCGATCAGCAGCGGTTCGCCCCCCGTCGCCAGCAGGCGTTCCAGTTCAGCACGCCGCGCCTCGATCGGCTCGTCGAGCAAGTCCCTGCCGTCGCGCAGCAGCAGATCGTAAGCGATGAAGGCGACAGGCGTCTCCAGAGGCAAGAACAGCGGAACCTCCTTGCGCGCCAGTCGCTGCTGCAACGCGCTGAAAGGCAACACGCGGCCCTCGCGCCAGGCCACGATTTCGCCGTCCAGGATGGCGCTGCCCGGCAGCCGCTCCAGCGCCGCCACCAGCTCGGGGAACGCGGCCGTCACCTCGGCGAAGCCACGCGAAAACAAAGCCGCACGCCCGTCCGCCACGTGAGCCTGCGCGCGGATTCCGTCGTACTTGTCCTCCACGAGCCACCCGGCCGGATCGGGAACCTCGGCCGCCGAGGCGATGGGGCGGGCGAGCATGAAGTCCACCGGGCGAAACAAATGCGGCGATATTTGTTCCAGCTGGCCGCGGCGCGCCGCCAGCGCCGTCTCGGCCAGATCGCCCGTTCGGTGGATCGCCTGCCGCACCCGCGCAGGACTCGTACCGGCCGCCTCGGCCACCGCCTCCTCCAGCATCTTCTCCTGCAAGCCGATGCGCAAATCGCCCGTGATCACCTTCACGAAGTATTTGAGCGTCAGCGGACGATAACTCGAGAAGCACTCGCGCAGCAGATTTTCTTTCTGCTCCGCCCGGCGAGCGCGGGCCAGCTCCGCGTACAAGCGCTCGGCTTCGGCCAGAGACAACGGTTTGTTCTCGGTCTTGCCGTGCATGAGCAGACCGATCGCTTCGCCGATATCGCCCACTTCGCGGATGCACAGCCGCACCGTTTCCGGGTCCCAGCCGCTGGCCTCGATGACGGCCTCGCGCAGGCTGACATGCCCTACCGCCAGGCGTCGCGGGTCACCCGGGGCGAAGGGACGACCGCTCAAAAAGCGCAGCGCCCGCGGCAGGTCCTCGTCGGACAGCGCGCGCAGATACTCCGCTACGTACCGGATCTTCTCGAGCCGGCTGTTGGTGCTGGCAACCCCTTCCGCAACCGCCGCCAGTTCGTCCATCAGCCGTTATCCGCCTCCAGCCGCGGGCGTTCGGGCGCGCGGGCCAGCCACCCTTGCAAGGTCAGGATGCGCGCGAACGCCTCCGTGTAGCCGTGAACCACGTCCACCTCCTGCGCGCCCACGGCCTCGACGATCGCCATCAGCTCCTCGAAATCCGCGTGGTCCGAATACGGGATGAGCTCTTCGGCTCCTGTGCGAGCCCTCGCGTTGTCGAGGGCGGCCCAGCCCGATACATATGCCACCCGCACGCGACGGCTGCCCGCGGACAACGACGACCGAAAGCGCGGCGGCAGGATGAGCGCCACGCCGGAAGGGGCCTCGCCCTCGTGAACGCTCCAGCCCGGCGCGGGAAACCCCGCGGCCGCGTAGACCGGCAAGTGACGCGCCATCGCCGGATGTACCTGGAACGGGACGCCGGCCTGTCCCAGTACGTGCGCGATCTCTTGCCCGCGGCCCAGCTCGTGCGCCAGAAAGACGGGCACACGCCCTTGCTCGAGGGCCGCTCGCGCAAAGCGGACCATCCGCTCGCGCGCTTCCTCCCGCTCCAGGAAGTGGAAGATGGGCAGGCCGAAGGTGGATTCGATGATCAGCCGATGAGCGCGGACGATCTCGGTGCTCCGCCCGCAGATCGGGGCTCGCAGTTTGATGTCGCCGGTGTAGAGCACGCGTTCGCCGCGCCACTCGATGAGCAGTTGTGCAGCGCCGAGGACGTGGGCCGCCGGGTAGGCCGTCAGCCGCGCGCCCGCCAGTTCCCAAGGTTG
>JAPWUP010000092.1 GCA_028275505.1 Bryobacteraceae bacterium | reverse complement strand
GCGCAAACCCAAGCAGGCCTCCCTGTGGGTCGATGCCCGCCCTCGGCAAGCTCACCCGGCGCACCCCTTCTATCGCCGGCTCAATGAGATCTTGGAGCGGGCCCAGTTCACTCGCTACGTGGAGCGGCTCTGCCGCAAGTACTAGGCCCCCACTCTGGGCCGTCCCTCCATCGCCCCGGGGGTCTATTTCCGCTGCTTTCTGGTGGGCTACTTCGAGGGGATCGACTCCGAGCGCGGCATCGCCTAGCGCATCGCGGACTCGCTCAGCCTGCGGGAGTTTTTGGGTCTGAGCCTGGAGGAACCCACGCCCGACCACTCGACGCGGTCGAAAACCCGGCGGCGGCTGAGCCCGGGCACGCACAAGGCGGTGTTCCGCTGGGTGTTGAAGTTGCTGGTGCGAGAAGGTTTGCTGAGCGGCAAAAACCTGGGGGTGGATGCCACCACCCTGGAAGCCAACGCGGCCCTGAAAGCGATCGTGCGGCGGGACCACGGCGCCAGCTATGACGAGTACGTGGCGCAACGGATGGCCAACGAGGGCTTGGAGGAGCCGACCGCGGCCCAGCGGCAACCCTGGGATCGGCGGCGCAAGAAGCGGGTGTCGAACCGGGAGTGGGTGAACCCGCACGATCCGGAGGCGCGGATCACCAACCTGAAGGATGGGCGGACGCACCTGGCCTACAAGGCCGAGCACGCGGTGGATCTGGACACGGGCGGCCTGCGGCGAGTGCACTTGCGCGGCAAGGACAACATCGCCAAGCCCCTGCTGATTCACGCCGCAGCCTTCCATCTGAGCCTGATCCTGCGCCAAGTGCTGGGGGTGGGCACGGCCCGGCAGGCAGCGGACCTGCTTGCGGCGCTTCGTTTTTGCATTTTGCGTCTCATGGACACGGCAAACCGTGCTCCGCTGGTGGTTGGAACTCCTTGCCCCACCGCCCGAACGGCCCGCCTGCGGCGTTGCCATCATCGTTTGCTGCGCCGTCACCACGTGTCTTGATCCACGGACTGCCAGGAGCGGAGCCGGCTGGCCCTGTGGCCGCGGCGCTTGAGGCACTCCGCCGGCGCTACAGCGACCACTGGGTGCTGGAAACGCTCAGCCTTCAATCCCCGTGGCAGGCCCGTCACAAGCTCATTGCTTTGGGGGCTGCTGCATGATAAAAAAACGGTCCCGGAAAGCGGAAAAGTGACGGAGGTGGCCTTGACCTACCAGCCAGTTACTTCTGCGTTGACGGTGGATTGAGCGCGATTGTCATGGTGACAACCCAGGTTGCGCCACGAGAAGGCCAGAGGATCGTCCCCCGCGGCGTCGTGAAACAAGCCTACACTATCGGGCAGAAGCGGAGGATGGTGCTCATCAACAGGCCGCACCGTGCCCCTGACCGTCCAGCGGGGAAGTAGAGTGGCTCGCTCCGGCCGTCTACGTGATCCCCAGCGCTTTGTTCGCCGCCATCGGCACGTCGCCATAGAAGATCGGATCCAGCCGTTCCGCCACGTCGCCGGGCAAGTCGAGGAAATGTCGGCGGTTCTCGACCGGGATCAGTGCCCGCCGCGCGCCGTTTTCCATCGCCAACTGGCACGGTTCGGCCAGCCGGGCCAAGCCCCGGACGTTCCCCTGGATGCTCACATCGCCGAGGACCACCAAGGCCGCCTGCACGGGCAAACGCCGCAGTGCCGAAATGATCGCCACCACCAGGGCAATCCCGCACTCGCACAGCACGCGGTTCTGGAGCAGGTCGATGGCCTGGACATGAAAATCCGTGATCTCGAACTCGCGCGCAATTCCCAATCGAACCTTGTTCGCGCTGAGGTAGCCGAACGCGCGTTGGATAGACTCCTTGAGCGGCCCCTCCACCCCGCCGGCCAGCTTGAGCTTGCCGGTGCCGGCCGCGCAGCCGACTTCGATCCGGTACAGGCCCACCAATCCTTCCTCGTCCACACCTGCGGCGTAAACCGAACCCGGCTCCAGCGGATCACTCGAAATCACGTTGCGGCCGCCCTCTTCCGGGACGCCCACATAACGCTCTTCGCCCGTCTCTTTGTCGATGTAACTGAAGGACGTCTGAAAGAACTCGAACGAACCCAGCTTCTTGAGCTGCTCCTTGACCCGACGCCGGCCTTCCATCGCCAGCTCCAGCAACTCTCGCAAGTCCTCCTTTGAGACCTCGCCATGAGGATGGATCAGCTTTACGAGCCCCGAGACCGTCTTCCGCACGGCCTTGACATCGCGGCTCTTGAGCTGCGGCCCGAGGCTGAAGTATCGGTCAACGATCTCCGTGTAGTTGCGCCGGCGCAGCTCACGCAAGGCTTCGGCCAGATAATCCACCACGAATCCATAACCGTTGGTGAACAAGGCCGGTTGCATCTTCGGGATCTCCCAGCCCGGAATGTAAAAGTGGATCCGGTCCAAAAACGCGGTGTCTTCACGGATCACGTCCGGCATCGGTGCGAACAGGTGAGAGGAGCGCACCATCACTTCCACCGGCTGGTTCGTGTTGCCGAAAAAGGCAATGGACGCCGCCCCGCTGAGCTGCTCCTTGCCGCGTGCAAAGCTTCCCGATTCGCAGTAGGTCTTGAGCGTGGTAATGACCTCTTTCGGCATCTTCTGAAGATCGGCCACCTCGTCGAAAGCCACGGCGTCCCACAACCCGACCAGACCGATGCGGTTCGTGGCAATGTTGTAGAAGAGGTTAGCTACGGTCGTCGGCCCCGTTAACAGGATCGCGTAAGGCGAAAGCTGCTGGTAGGCGAAGGATTTGCCCGTTTCCCGTGGACCCAGCTCGACAAGGTTGTAGTTCTGCTCAACCAGCGGGACCAGTCGCACGAGCAGAAGCATCTTCAGCCGCTTCGACATGACGGCGGGTTCAAGGCCAATGGTCCGGATCAGGAGGTCAATCCATTCATCCGTCGAGAATTGACGGCGCCCTTCACAGTATTCGTCCAGATCAAAAGTCCCTACCTGGATCGGGTTCAGGTCCTCAATCCAGAACGGGCTTCGTCTGCCCACCGCGTGGTCGTCGAAAGAGTGAACGATCTCGACCTCCGCCCACAACCCGTCTGCCAGGAGTCGGTCGTACTCCCGCACAAAGCGGTCCGGGACATGTACGTACTTGTGCCCGAAGTTCACGACCTCGGCCCAGTACTTGTCGTCCTCGGACAGGTAGCGCACCTTGACCTTGTCGATGAACGTGTGGCGCCCCTTTTCCCGGACCAGCGACTGCGCCTTGTTGGCTTCGTCCGGCCGGACGAGATTCTCCGCCAGCGTCGAATTCACGATGCGCAGCCCCGCCTCCACCGCCGCCGGGTCGTCTGTGGCGCAATACCGGCCCAGCAGGTACTCCAGCACGTACACCGGAACCGTTGAGCCGAACTTCAGTTTTCGGACCAGTTCCTTCCTCACCACCTTGCCTGCGAACACTCGCGCAATTTTACGGTCGAATTCCTCCGTCAGAAGTGCGGCATCAGAAGACACGGGACACCTCCACACGGTCCAGTCTGGCGAGCTCGACGCCGCTTACCGCGTCCAGCAGGTGGACACTGACCACCCCGGAGCGTGGCGCCTTCGGCGTCAGCATCAGCGTGACTGCATTGGGCTCGATTTCCCCGGGCTTGTCCGGCAGGCTCCGCAATGCTACCTCGCCCGTCGTTTCTGAAAAGTTGTAGCTGGCGCTCACCGCGATAGCGCACGGCTCGCCGGCGGCGCGCACTTCGACGCGCACCCGCGGCCACTCCGCCTCGAAAAGCCCCGCCCGCCCGGCCACCGTCACGGTCAAGTGCATGGCGGTGATCTTGGCGCTGCCCAGCTTCAGCTCCCACGAGATCCTCTTCGCTTCCGCGCCGCTGAGGCTTGCCTTTGGCCGAAGCCGCAGCACGGGCAACAGGAGCTCTTGAGGCGAGAGCCCGCCGTGGAAATATGCCGCCGACCCCCCAGCCTTGAAGCCCGCCAGATTCCAGGGCACGGCGATCTCCAGCTCGCTTTCGACGCCCAGCTTCCGCAGCGCCGTCCGCAAATAGCTTCCGCTCGCCGCTCCACCCTGACCTACCCATACCCGCCGGTGGAGCAATGCGGTACTCCCGCCCGGCGCATCGATCTTCTGAGATTCCGCCAGCTCCTCTCCGAACAAGTAGCCGTGGTCCGTCGCCACAACAAAGTACTCGATCCCTGCCTTCGCCAGCAAGTATAAGGCCAGGCGGACGTGCCCCAATACGTCCTCCATATAGCGGCGGGCCTCGGTCAGTTCCTCTTCCGCTATCTGATCGAGCTCGCGCGAACTCACCACCACCAGCACCGGACCAGCCTCCAGCTTCCTAAGCCTGGTCTTGAACTGTTTGGGATCTTCCAGCTTCAGCGCCACCACGGGCGCGCCCGCGTGCCTCTTCAAGTACGCGATCCGGTCCTCGCGCCCTTGCAATACCTCGCCGCCGATGGCGACCTCCAGACCGTCCCTCTTGCCCGCCCGCACCGCGAGTCCCGTAGCGGCATGGGGCAGCAACGCCGCCATCCCCACCTCCGTGATCCCAGGCATCGTGCCGCACACGGCTTCCAGTTCCACTTCGAAATCCGGCTCGAGCAGCTCGGCCAGCTCCCGCGCCAGCTCATACCGGAGCGCGTCCACCATCAGGTACGCCACGCGCCTGCCCGCTTCCAACTCGGGCGCTACGTTTCGCTCGAAGACCTGCGTTTGGCGGTACCACCCTGGTAGCTCGAAGCTCGCGGCCGCAAGCGCCCGAACAAAAGCTTCGGCCAAAAGGTTCGCCGTCTCGGCATACCTCTGCCGCGTGACGGTGATGAGGTTCTCGATCTCCGCCGGCTGTTCCGTCAGGAGAAACTCCAGGCTGGAGGCCTTCTTTTCGAAATGCCGGTGCGAAGTATCCAGGCGGCACCAAGCCTGGGGACCGGCTGTGTAAGCCTCGGCTATGGCAGCCGCCGATAGAGGCCGCTTCAACTCGGCTTGGAGCTGCCCGCACAAACGAAGCAGACTGGCTGCGTGCACCAGCAGGTCCCAGCGCGCCTGAAATTCCGGCTGGCGCGCCGCCCAGAAGCCGCCGCGCCGCGTGCGCGCTACCTCCTCGGCTTGCTCGTCCGGCCCCTCGGCTAACCGGCGCGCCGTCTGGCGCAACAACTGCCGCTCGGTCTCCGCGAAGGTCTCAACCTTCGTCAAGGCGGTAAAGGGAAGATCCACCGTTTCCAGATGAAGCGACCGCTCGACCTCTCGCGCAGCGTCCACGTAGCTTGTCCCCAAGTCGAGCCGGTTGCGCCACGTGCGCGCCAGTTGCGCGCACCGCTCGGCCGCGCCCGCATCCTTCGGCGTGGCCGTCGTCCGCAACGCCGCCGGCGCTTGGTCCCCAAGGGCCAAAACCAGTTCCGTACACAGCACATGCCGCGCCAGCGTGGCGCGCATTTCCGCCAGCGGCATCCGGTCCGCCACGGGCGCTCCGTAGCACCGTTTAAGCATCTCCGCCAGTTCACCCGCCGCGCTCTTTTCGAGCAACTGGGTGTCCCGGTCGGATCCCGCCAGAAAGCTCAGCGCCACGTCCTCTATCTGCTGCGCGTCATAGATCAGGCGCAAAACCGTCGGAAGCTCGGGCTCGCACCCGCCACGGGCAAGGTCCTCCAGTTCGGCCAACGAAAGCTTGTTTTGCTCGATTTCCCGCTCCAGCGCCGCCAGCCGGCTCTCCGACAGGAACGGCTTCAACGCCCGCCGGGCGATGACCGCCAGACGCGTGTTGGCCAATCCCTTCTCGCCCGGCCGCAATGTCTCCCCAAAGGTGATTAGCTCGGCTAGTGGTCCGCGAGCCGCCTCGTACTCCAGAGGAACATAGACCAACAGGCGTGGCTTCTCCGCCTGCCGGATCCATGGCTCAGCCTCGTGCCGCAGCCGGTAGAAACTGTCCGTATACCTCAGCACCACTGTCCCGGCGAGGTTCAACTGGGCGAGCACGGCCTCATAGTGCCGCTCCGGATCGAACCACACCACGATTCCGTGCTCATTCAGCTGGCGTTCCAGCAAACGTCGCAGCTCATCAAGAATGACGCCCATGACGCCCTCTCACGCCAGTCCGTGCGCGATGGCGAAGCTCTTGTTCTCCTTGCACTTGGCCAGCACCCGCTGGGGCCAGTACCGCATGGCCGTCTTCGACCAGTCGTACGCGCCGGCCTCCAGTGCTTGCCAAGCCTTCTTCGGGTTAACCTCCCGCCAGGAAGGCAATAGCTCGTGGAGCGGAGCAGCGTTGATCAACACGCCATCGTCCAGCTCCGGCTCCCAGCGCACCGTCACAGGGCGCCCGTGCTTGTCGGTAGCCGGCACACGAGTAACGGCTTCCAGCCGCCGGTCGAATTCCTCCAGTTCTTCAATTTCTTCCGCGATCAGCCCGGCGCGCCTCCTCGCCTGTGGGTTCGCTTTCGGAATCGCCTCCGCCTGCTCTTGGCGCAAGCGGTTCAGCCGGCCCCCAAGGTAGCGGTTCCCGCGAATCATCGGCAGCGTGTCGGGGGTGGCTCTTTCGTGAAACAGGTACAGGCTGTACGACTTCTTCGGCGACTGGATCAGCCAGTAGATGGGCCGCTTGCGGTAGCGCTTCACGTGGTCCCGCCAAAATGGACCCAGGAGGTAGGACTCCACCGCTTCCCGCAGCGGCGCGGCGGATCCCGTGGCCGTGCGGACGATTCGCTCGGCTTCCTCATCGCCGTAGATCGTGCGGAGGATATCCAGGATGCGCCGGGCCAAATCGTCCGGGTGGCCCTCTTCGAGGACCATCAGGCCGTCCGGGTCCGTGAAGTCCCGAAGCCGGGCGGCGATTTCGGGCGAGAAACGACCGCAGCCGAGAGCGCCCGCCACGCCGGGCTGGAAGCGCCCCAGAGCGATCCCCACGGCATAGCTGATCCAGCGCTGTGCGAGTTCTTCCTGAGTGAGCGGCGCCTCCTCGTCCGCCTCGGCCTCCCCGTCGCCGGTGTCCCCCTCGTCGTTCTCATCCGCGCCTGCTGTAGGCGCCGCCAGTTCGGCTTCGATAGCCCGGCGGTCGTCGTCGGAGATCTCGTACAGCCGGTAGACTTCCTCGTCAATTTCGCGCTCGATCCCGGCAAGCCGGCGGTGCCGTTGGGCGACAGCCTCGGCGCCCTCGGGCCACGCAGGCGGGGCGATGAAATCGTAGGTGGTTTCGTCCTCTTCGCTGTCCTTCTTGGCAAGTTCGACGGCCTCGTTGACGAGATTGCGGAGGAGGTGGCTGGAGCGCTTGGGGACGGGCAGCCGGGCCAGGTCGCCGACTTGATAACTGACGGTGGGGTTAATCAGGTTGAGTGCATAGTTCGCGAACGAAGAGTTAAGCAGGCCGAGTACGAACGGGATGTCGTCCGGGAATGCGGACGAGCCTTTGACATCGAAGATAAAGCCGCCGGGTGAGAGCCGCGCGCTGAAGCGCCCCGCTGTCAGATCCGTCCACGTCACCCCGCGGCGGAAGTAGGAATCCGTGTTCTGCGGCCGGGAAGCCACCTTACCATTCTCCTCCCCCAAGCAGCGAATCTCAGCCCCATCGCTCGCCCAATTCACGCAGTACTCCTGATTCCCGTACCACCTTCGAAAACTCCCCCCCTTCATGTACGGAAACCAGCGGAAGCCGCTCTGCTCGGCTTCCCTAGCGTTGCTTGCGTTCCGGTAAATCCTGGACAGCCCGACTTCCCACCAGTAGCGCAGGAATCTGGTGTTATCCGCTGTTGCGAGCCCCTGGCGGGGAGGCGAAATCTCGCCAAGTTTGGGTAGCGTAGAAAACAACCGCCGCAACCCCGGCGTGATCCAGTAGACCCAGGGGCTGCCGGGGATCGCGGCGAAGGCCGCCTGGCGGTATTCGTACACCCTCGGGTCGGGCTCGCCCCGCCGGCGCCGCTCGAGCGCCTCCTCAAACGCCCTGCGCTTGGCCTCCGCATCCGGCTCCTTCACCAGCCGGAAATACACCCCCACGCTGTTTCGCCGAACTTCTTCGAAGCTCTCCCGCCGGAGAACGAAGGCCACGGTTTGGAGGGTACCCGGGTTCCCAACGTCAAAGAGCCCTGGGCCGTAGTGACACGCGGCCTCTACCACTGCGTTCGCGGTGATCAACGCCCGCAGGTTCTCGTAGCTGCTGATAAACATGAAGGAATGCATGGTGAGCATACCGACCAACCCCTGGTCCGCGGCCAATTCAAGACAACGTTGGATGAAACCCGCATACAGATCACCTTTTGCATTCTTGTACTCCGCTTTCATGAAGCGGGACATCTCCGCATTCATCTTTCGCGCCGAGACATAGGGCGGGTTCGTGAAGACAACGTCGAAACGAGTCATTAGAACATCGAGGAGCCGGAGGCCTTTCGATGTCTCGTTTCCGAAATAGGATTCGTCCACGCCTTCGGCGGCTTTCTTTCGCACGTACGCGTCGATGGCGGTCTTGAGTTCGTCGGCCCGCAATTTCTCCTGGAACAGTCGTTCCAGACGCACCAGTGAGCCCATCAGGCTGGCCTCCTCGAGGGCGTCGCAGAACTGCTCGAAAAGCTGCCGGCTCAGGCCCCGCGGCAGGGCCATCTCGCTAGCAATCCTGTTTCGGTGCGGCCCACGGAAGATCGTGACGTCGGCGCAAGCGAGGTTGCTGTCGGTCAGCACCGTGCACGGACCGTTGGACTTGGCTCGGAGGTAAAGCGCCAGCGCCGAAAGTTGCACCGCGCGTAAATCGATGTCTATGCCGAACAGGTTGTGGGCGAGGATGGCCGCCGGAATGTCCTCCTCCTGATCTACGGGCCGCGTGGCAGGCCAGCCCTCTTTCCCGGCGTTGGCCATTTCCTCCCGGTACATCTTCACCAAGAGATCGAAGGCGACCAGGCCGAAGTGCATCGTCCCGCAGGCCGGATCAAGCACGCGAATCTCTCGGACGGACTTGACTGGATGGCGCGGCGGATCAGCGGCGGGGGGCACGAAGTACTTCATCTTGGAGGCCAACTGGCTGTCTGGGTGCATCGCCAGCCAGAGGCGTCCCAGGGTGTTCTCGACGAGGAACTCAACCGCTGGACGCGGCGTGAAGAGTTGCGTCACCGATGGGATATCTTCTTTGCTGAACTTCTTCCCGGCCAGCCGCACTTCGGCGAAGGCCTGTTCGAGTTCCTCCGCTTGGAAGAACTGGTACACCCACCCGATGGTCTCCTCGTTGCCTGGTTTCCAAGCTTCCTTGAGTTCCTCGCCATTGAGCCGCTCGATCAGCTGCCGCAAAACCTTCGGCCGGGGGAACAACCGGCTGGCCAGGTTGTCAGGATCAAACAAAACTCGTACTTCCTTCGCCAGCTCGCCATACTGCCACAGCAGAAAATGCCGGTAGGCGCGGTCGCGCGGACTCTCGCCCAACTCATCGAGCGGCGCCGTGCCCTGCTGGTAGAGCCGGTAGTCCTCCTCGTGATCCGGCAGATACATCTTGAAACCGTTCGGCTCCGGGTAACCGGCCAGCGCCGCCCGCCGGATCAGGCGCCGCTCAGGATCTTCCAGCATCTTGAGCGCCACCAGGCGGTTCAGATGGGTGAAGGCAACTTCCTTGACCAGTTTGGCCACCGCAGCCTCCGGTGCGACGCCGGCATCCTTCTCGTCAGCCAGCAGCTTCTCCAGGCGGCGGCGCGTCTCGCGAGCCTCGGCGTTGGCTTCCAATGCGGGTAAGTGTTTCGCCGCCAGGAAAGTGCCGTCCGGCTTAAGCCCGTAGACCTGGAGCAGCAGTTCGCTCGCCTCCTGCGTCAGCAGCCCGCGCGCCCAGAGCGTGAACTGGCAAATGGCGTCGGTGTCCATCCCTCACTCCCAGATAATCTTCACGCCCTCGTCGAGCAACCCGTAGAGGTGTTCGCGGAGCCGCTCGAGGGCCGCGTCAATGTGCTGCTTCTCGGTTTTGTCCGGGTCCCGCGGCCCGGTGAAGAACGCCGCCAGCTTGACGCGCACCACCCGCGCCTTGCCAGCGGCGGCCCTGGCCAGGATCTCCTGCATCCTGGCTATCGCGGAGGCCTCCAGAGCGGGCAGCATCTCAATGTCTGCCTGGAGTTCGCGGAGGGTTGCACCGGTGTTGCGCGCCACCGTCGCAAACGGAGGCAAATCGCATTCTTCCACCACACGGCGCACCAGCCGCTGGAGCACCGCCTCCTGACCAGCTGGATCAAGTTGGAGGAACTCACTCCGCCCCTTGATTCCATCAACGGCCCTGGCGTACCGCTCTGCCCGCTCTTGGTGCAGCGCCCGGTAGAATTCCTGGTAGGCCTGATCGATCGCGGCGGCGTTGTGCTTCACCTGATCGATTCGTTCGAACAGTTCCGGGGACCGGAGCAGGCCGGCGAGTTCCTGCTCGGCGGCTTCGATGGCTTCTCCGCGGCCCGCCGCGCGGAGGGCGGGCGCCAACTGCTCTAGCGCCGCGCGCGCTTGCCGGACGGCCTCGAGGTTCGCCTCGGTCATCGAAGACCGGATCCTGGCTGCCTTGTCGCGAAGTTCGCGAATGCTCTTGCCCTCACCGGCCAGCATGCGGACACAGTCCTCGGATCCCCCGTCGAGTACAGCGTCCAACTGCTCGGACCATTCCCGGAGGATCTCGGCTGCCGGCAGGTGGTAGGCTTCCGCGGTGGCCAGGACGGGCAGGACGCTGTCCTTCTCCGTGCGCGCCAGCTTCTTGAACGCCTCGGCGATGGCCCCCTCCTCAACGTCCACTTCCTGCCCCACCATGGCTTCTAAGGCTTTGACAGCCGCGGTGAGCGTCTTCAGGTCGATGGATTCGCGCGGTGCGAAGCTGGCCGCGCGGAAGGCGTTGACTCCCGCGAAGGGTTGCCGGGCGCTCGGCTCCTGGTAACTGCGGTAGGCCCGCCCCTGATGCGTCACCACGATGCTGCCGGCGCGGAACAGCACGGCCAGCACGAGCTGCACTACCTCCGGTTGCCAGCCGTAGCCCAGCCCGGAGAAATGCTCGGCGAGCTGTTTGCCGGTCACCTTGTTTCCATACTGGTGTTCGCGTCTGAGATAGCCCAAAATCTCCTGTGCGATTTCCGCGTTCGGGTTGGGCACAAACCGGTTGTTCTCCTTGACGACCAGGTTCAAACCACGATCGCCCGCATAGAAGACCTCCGGAAGTGCGCCCAGGCTCGCCTGCTTGAGAAACTCCTCGGCTTCATTGCCTTTCAGGGGCCGGCAGCCCATTTCAACCTTCGGGTACAGGTCGGGGATAGTCCACTTGCACAGGGCTGAGAAGATCTCCGCCAGGTCCTTGCCAAGGTCGCCCGCCGGTTTCTGGATCCCGCGGAAGAATCCCACGCCTGTTTCCAGGGCCTTAGTTAGTTCCGCGGCCAGGTTTTTCTCGAGCTGGAGGGCTTCGGTCTGCTCATTCTGCAAGCAAGCGATCTCTTCGCCGGTGATCTTGTTCTGGGACTTGAGGTTCGTGTACTTGTGGATCATTTGGCGCGAGGCGTACAAATCCGCAATGAGACTCTCCACCCTTGAGGGCAGCTGGAAGAGCCAGAACACGGTGTTCTCGTTGGGTTTCTGACGGCTCTCGATTTCCAATGCATTGCGGCGCTTCGGGAAGTCCTCGCCCTCCTCCACGGGGACCAGGTCCACCGGCACTTCGCCGCCGGGGAAAATCGGGTGGCCTTCGATGCTCAGCCCAAGGCTGAACCTGCGTAGGTTGTTGTAGTTGTGCGTCCGCAGCCTGCCCGACTCAAAGATGGTTTTGAGAGCCTCACGCAACAAGTCATTGCGGTCTCCGCGTTTGAGGCCCGCGGAAAAAAACCCCTTTTCGGCGGCCCAGCTCTTCTCTTGCTGGGTTTGCAGCTTCCAGCCCTCCTCGGTCTCTCGCACAAACTGCGCCTCTTTCAACCTCTGGAGTACGGATTCGACCGCGGTTACTGGCGGCGCATCCCCGACCCGGTCGATCAGGAGAGCAGCGATATTCCTGCTGGTTCGCGGAAGGTCCTTAACGAACTCCAGCAGGCAGACGGCCTTGGCGACTCGGGTGGCCATTCCCGGGTATTCCGGGTCATGGCGGAAACGCTGGTCGATGTCGAGGATGTCCTTTTGCTTTTCCGAGGGCAGATTGCCCTCCACCAGTTCGTAGATCTTATCGAGGGTCACCAGGGCGCCGAGCGGCGCTTGCCCCATGCGCGTCCGGTCGCCCGCAATCATCTGATCGGCCTGACGGATAATCGTGCGGTTGGCGCCGCCAAGATGACGGGGTGCGCCATGCTGGGCCCGCAAGCCGTTCATGATGTCGATCGAGAGGTCGATCAAGTGAGGCAAGTACGGGTAAGCCTCGACGAATTCGTCTTCGGTGAAGTCCGTCCTGCGGTGTGTGCGCTCCAGCCGGCAGTTGGCTAGAAGCGCGCCTTTATTCCTGCGAAACAGATCGCGCAGAATCTCCTGCCCTTGCCTGGTCTTCCGGAGGACTCGCCGCGTCGCCACCTCGCGGATGTCGGCCGGGGATAGATGGATGCTGTGTCGGAAGCGGTCCTGCAGTTTCGGCAATTCGACACGCCCCGCACCCACGTAGTCGTAGACCTCCTCAAGCTTCTCCTGGGCCGTAACCACCACCCAGGCGGGCGCCACAAGCTGCTTCTTGCGGATGCGCTCCAGGCTCACCTTGCCGAACTGCTCCACCACCGCCCTCAGGTTTTCCAGCTTCTCGGCGCTGCGCGCCACGTATTGGCCCATCTCGTCCACGATGAAAACGAAGGTCTTGCCAGGGCGGCGGCGCGCGCACAGATCAAAGCACCGTTCGACGATTTCGCGCACCGTGAGGCGGGTGACAGGCCGCGCTTTGACTTCATCCAGAAAGCTGGTCTCTGTCGGAAAGCTCTCTGGATCGATCTCGTGCAGAAGGCTGCTGCTCCGCGTAAACCGGGCGGCGCCCTTGCGCACCCGGGCCCAGTCCTGCTGGAAGCGCCGGCGGCAGGCTTCCTTGAACGCATCCAACTTGCCTTCCGCTTCGAGCTTGATTTCCAGCTCCGCGATGTCGTAGTCCTCGGCGTAGTCCAGTTCCCGCAGCAACACGCGGTACATGACCTCGGCGATCTGCTCCGTGCTGGTTTGCACCGCCAGGTCCACCTGCACGTCAAACATGAAAACCTCGCACGGGATATTCCGGTTCAGCCAGTCCAAATACTCGCTGATCCGATCGTCCCCGAGCTGTCGGCTGAAGATCTCGCTCGCTGGTTTTCCAAGAACGGTCCGATTCGCCAGAATGTAGCCGAGGTTCTTCGCGAACGAGGACTTGCCCGACCCGAAGAAGCCGGAGATCCAGACGCCGATGCCCTCGGTCGGCGTGGACTTTGCATCCACCATAGCCTTCAATAAGCGCCGGTAGTGGTCCTTGATGCGATCCGTGGCGACGTACTCGGTCAACTCGGTGTAGACGCTGTGTTCGTCGAGGTTGTTGACCTTGATGACCTCTTCAATAGGCTTGGAAAAATCGCGTTCCAGCAGTTGGCCGATGGTCATGAGTCTCTCCCATAAATCTTGACCCGGTAGCTGCCAAGCACCTGGTCATCCGTCCTCAGTCCCATGTAGTTCAGGGTGCCGTTCCAGGTCCCTGGGTAGAACAAAACCGTGGGGATGCGCAGCAGGCCGCTCAACTGTTCGAGAAGCGAAGAGACCCGATAGGCGGCTGGTGCAAAGGCGGTGGCATGGATTAAAAACAAAACGGCGGTATCCGGCGGCAGACTCCGCGCCCTCTCCAGCACGAGGTCACGTAAGGGCCGAAAATCGCGGTCCGAGAGATACCGGTTCAACTGCCTTTCGGCCGCCTCGAAGCCGTGCTCTTTTTCCAGGGTGATGAGGGCTTCCAGGCCTTCGGATTCCTCGATGGACTGCCACAGCAACTCCGCCAAAGAGACGCACTCGACGCGCCGACCGAGTTGGTTGGCCATGCGAGTGGCCAGCAGCCCGATTTCCTGGCGCACTTTCCATTCGTCTTCATCTGGGTGCTTCGGATCGTAGCGTAAGATCGCAAACGGCAGCTCCCGCGTCATGATGAAGCGCGGCGGCTCAGCCAGAAGGTCCGCTTCGAGGAGCTCAAACCGACTTTTGAGCGACAACATGCGCGTACTCCTCAATGGATTCCGTGGGAAAACTGATGCTCACTGTGCTGCCGGCGGCATGGTACTCCAGCAGCCGCTCCTGATGAGCCAGGAGAAACAGCCGTTCCACCTCATCGGCTTCGAGCAAGAACAACTGCCAGTCCGGATGGTTCAGCAGAGAATGGCTCACGGCGCCTGTCTCGCGGAGGCAGCGCGCCAAGTAAGCGAATCCTGGCGTCGGCAACAGAACATTGGCCAGGCGCTTCTGAACCCGCCCTTCCAGGATGCCGAAATCCCGAAGCGCGGCCAGCAGCCCGCGGGCGACCCTGGTGGCCACCGCGCGAGACCAGGGGCACCTCTTGGCGGACAGCCAGTTGAGCACTTCGTTGGTGCCGATGCCTGTACGTACAATCGCCAGCCGGGGCAGGATGAACTGGCGGCAAAAATCTGCGATTAGTGGTTCGCTCTTCGCCGTAATCCAGTAATAGACAGGCCGCACAATCTGAATGGGCGCTTGACAATCCTCCAGCGGCCGAACGAGTTTCCAGGCCTCGGGGACGGGTCCGTGGACAAAGCGTGGCAGGAATACGCAACGGTAAACGTCAGCGAGCCGGGCTCTCGTCCGCTTGTTCAATAGGTTGCTCCGAAGAATCCGATCCCGTTGGATCTCCGGTAGCGCATCGCCCCAGGCGCGCACCAGTTGCCGCATGTCCTCCAAAAGCGCACCTCCCTTCTGGAGGCGGGTCGTGTAGATCCAGTCCTTGACTCTTACCTTGCGCCTCAAACCTATTAATGTATCGCTCCGAGTCTGCGACACGGGCGATCTGTGGGCAGCTTGCTGGTCCGAGAGCAGTTCCCGAAAGCTCCGGAAGCCCATGTTGAATCTCTCCTGCGGCACGATCTGGTTGGACAGTGATTTGCCATAGAGGGAGCGAGACGGATCCGACGCGAATGCTTCGGTTTCCGCCCGCGGCGGCAAGGGCCGCTGGTCTGCCCAGCGCAAAGCGGGCGTTGTTTTGGAGCTGCTTCGTGGCGCGGATCTGGAGTCCACAGGCCGGGCGTCACTGGCGCCACTCTCACTGAGTGGCGCGATGCCTTGCTGGCGGGTGGCGCTGAGGCACTCCAAGTCCGGCAGGAAGCCCAGCTCGACGAGCAAGGTCCGCGCATGAAGTATGGCATCGCCGAGCTGGCCATGCCGAGCTGGCCATGGAGAACGAGTTGCTATGCGAGCGCATCCGGCGCATGGAGGATGAGAGGGCTTGTCTGCGGTAGAGGTGGAGGAGATGAGCCGTGCCCGCTCGGCCTCCCTAGGGCGGCTTTACGAGCAGGGTCGGGTGCGGGAAGCATGGGCCTGCCGCGGTCGACCTCCTACGAGCGGAGCCGAACGGCCCCTGTGGCCGCGGCTCTTGAGGCACTCCGCCGGCGCTACAGCGACCACTGGCTGCTGGAAACGCTCAGCTTTGAATCTCCGCTGCAGGCCTGTCACAAGCTCATTGCCTTGGGGGCCGCTGCATGATGGTCATCAAAGAACTGTCCGAAGCTAGGGTGCGGTACATTCTACCGATGCCCGCCGCATCCGATGGGGGCGCTAGGGCGGGCCGCCGCTGAGGCCACGGCGGTCGTCGGGCGCATAGACGATGGTTAGGGTTTGGGGGCCTCTGTAAACTCGGCGGGGCTGCGCCGGCGCAGTGGCCCGGCAACAGTTAACAAAATTGTTTCCAACGTGCTGCGTTTTGGAGGTGGGTGTCTGCCCGTAAGCGATTGATTCTTAAGTGGAGCCA
>JAPWUP010000310.1 GCA_028275505.1 Bryobacteraceae bacterium | reverse complement strand
AAGAACGTGGCAAGCCAGCCATCCGGCCAAAAAAGGAGGCTGCGAAGGAGGCGGTCATGAAATCACTGGCACAAGCGCTCAAGGGCACGTGCATGTTGGTACTCCTCGGTACCAGCGTGTTCGGCCAAGGCATTTCGGGCTCCCTGGTGGGTACCGTCGTCGATTCCACTGACGCTGCGGTGGTTGGCGCCGACGTTACCCTGGTCCAGCGCGCTACCGGAGTGCAGCGCAAAACGACGACGGATTCGCAAGGCAACTTCGCGTTCAGCAGTCTCATGCCCGGCGAGTACTCGCTCACGGTTGTGTTCCCTGGGTTCAAGTCGCTTACCAAGGACGGGATCAATCTGAGCGCGGCCGAACGACTCTCGGTGGGAAAGCTAGTCTTGCAGGTCGGCGAGGTTACCGAGTCAATAACCGTACAAGCGCGTGGGGCTGTCGTCCAAACGGTCAGCAGCGAGCGCTCCGGTCTGATCGCCAGTAGCCAGGTGGAGAAACTACTGATCCGCGGACGGAACGTAACTTCCCTCCTCGGACTCCTCCCCGGCGTCGTCACTGCGGCAGACCCGGACGGGCTCGTCCGCGGATATAACGTCTATGTCCAAGGCAACCGGAACAACACCGTCAACGTTACCGTTGACGGCATGGCAACCAATGACATGGGCGGCTTCCAGACCGGCTCGCTCAGTGTCAGCATGGACGCTGTCGCCGAGGTTAAAGTCCTCCTCACCAACTACCAGCCGGAATACGGACGGGTCTCTGGCGCCAACATCCAGCTCGTAATGAAGTCCGGAACGCGCGACTTTCATGGCCTGGTCTCCTACTTCAAACGCCACGAACAATTCAACGCCAACAACTTTTTCAACAACCGCCTCAGCCTGCCCAAGCCGCGGTACAGGTTCAACACTTGGAACTACAACATTGGCGGTCCCGTTTATATCCCGAAGAAGTTCAACCGGAATCGAGACAAGCTCTTCTTCTTCTGGTCGCAGGAGTTCTGGCCCATGAGGACTCCACTAGGGGTGAGCCAGCTCACCGTTCCGACGGAAAAAGAACGGGCGGGAGATTTCTCAGAATCCCTTGACCTGAATAACAAGCTGATAGTCATCAGGGATCCTACGACTGGAGCTCCCTTCCCCGGTAATTTGATTCCGGCCAGCCGCATCGATCCTAATGGCCGGGCGCTTCTGAACGTTTTCCCCAAGCCGAATTTTCTGGACCGGACGCTGTCTGCGGGCCGCTACAACTACGTGTTTCAGACCGAGACCGAGAAGCCCCAGTACCTGACCAGCCTCAAAGTGGACTACAACATGACCCCGAACGACCAGATTTCTGGCACCTTCTCGCGGCATACTGACCGGCAGACAGGGGCGATGGGGCTTCCCACGGGCAGCGCCAATTGGCCACAGTTGCGCAGGACATTCGAAACCACAGGCTCAGTGCTGGTTGCACGCTACCAGCGCATCTTTTCACCCACGCTCATCAACGAGTTCACGGTGGGTTACCTTCGACGTCCTGAGGAAGAACGGATTCCGGCGCCCGAGCTGGAGCGGAACGCGAGGGAAAAAGTGGGTTTCAGGCTGGGACAGTTGTTCCCGGAGGCAAACCCGCTGAAACTGATTCCCAACGCGACCTTTGGTGGAGTAGTGGGCGCAGCGAACCTCAACCTGGAGGGACGGACGCCGCTTTCGCAGGACCAATGGGTGCTGAACGTGACCAACAATCTGACGAAGAACCTCGGCGCCCATATGTTCAAGGTGGGGATATACATCGAGCGCGCCCGGCGGGACATGCAGATGCCTACCACGTTTAATGGTAGCATTGACTTCGGTCGTAACGTCAACAATCCCCTAGATACGAATTACGCATACGCAAACGCCATCCTGGGCGTCTTCAACTCGTACTCGGAGGCAACTGGACGCCCCTACATACGTGTCTGCTTCCAGCCGTTGGAGTGGTTCGCGCAAGACAGCTGGAAGGTGACGCGACGACTGACTCTCGAGTACGGGGTGCGCTTTGTGAGGATCGAACCGATGTACGAGCGCGACGGACGGGTCTCAGGGTTCGTCCCTGCCCGCTACAACCCCTTGCAGCAAGTCCGGCTGATCCAGCCTGCTCGAGTTGGCGGCAAGAGGGTCGGCATACACCCCATCACCGGGGAGGTATACCCGGACGTCCTTATTGGCGCGATCGCTCCAGGAACGGGCGATCCCGCGAACGGGATGGTCGTTGCCGCAGTGAGCCGGGATTATCCGCGAGGATTGACGGATAACCCCGGTCTCCAGTACGGACCGAGGCTGGGGTTTGCCTGGGATCCTTTCGGGAAAGGCAAGACCGCTATCCGGGGCGGATTCGGCGCCTTTTACAACCTTCAGGATGTACAGCTCTTGCGATTGTTCGGCGCTCAGCCGCCGCTGGTGAATACACCCGTGATCCGCTACAGCGCCCTGTCGGAGCTGCTGTCCTCGCCCGGCTTCCTGTTCCCGCAGAACGTTCTCAGTCTCGATCGCGATGGCCATGTACCGCAGGTGATGAACATGAGCCTGTCCGTGCAGCAACACCTTGGCTTCGGAACGGTGGCCGACATCGGGTACGTCGGATCACTGGGGCGGCACCTATTGTGGCAACGGAATTTGGAGGCGATTCCTTTTGGCGCCAACTTCGATCCAAAGAACGCCGATCCGACGAGCCCGGGCAAACCGCTGCCGCCTGCGTTTTTACGGCAGCGGATCGGGTATGAGAACATCCATCTCCGCGAGTGGGCCAGTTCGTCCAATTACCACTCGCTCCAGGTCACCGTGAACCGGCGCTTCACGTCGGGTCTCCAGTTCGGAGCAACATGGACGTGGTCGAAGGCGATGGACTTCAACGACTCCGATTTCGACGAAGTGAGCACCCTCGTCCCGGTACGCGTGTGGAATTATGGTCTGGCTTCGTTCGATCGCACTCACGTGTTCAACCTCAACTACTTATGGGAGGTACCGCGAGCGCCGTGGAAGAATCCGCTGGCGCGGCGCATCTTGAATGGCTGGGAGGTCTCGGGCATCACGAGGTTCGTCAGCGGGGCTCCGCTCGGGATCGGTTTTTCCCAAGTGGTGCCAACCGACATCACCGGTTCGCTCACGCATGGAGCGCGCATTGTGGTCACCGACAATCCCGTCCTGCCCAAGAGCCAACGGACCTTCAGCCGTAACTTCCGCACTGAGGTATTCCGCCTCCCGGCGGTCGGGACCATCGGCAACGCCGCAAAGACGCTCATTCGGGGGCCGGGAATCAACAACTGGGATATCGCGATTTTCAAGAACTTCCCTTTGACGGAACGCGCGCGGCTGCAGTTCCGTTCTGAAATGTACAACGCTTTCAACCACACGCAGTTTTCGGGCCTCGATACCACGGCACGGTTCGATCCTCAAGGCAACCAGGTAAACGCCCGTTTTGGTGAGTTCACCGCGGCCAGGCCACCACGCCAGATACAACTTGCCTTGCGCTTGTACTTTTGAGGGAACCCACCGAAAAGTGTCCAAGCGTTCCGGAACCTCACACGCGGACGCCGTGCGCGTCGCCGGCGCGCCGCCGGGCGACCGGTGGAGGGGCTTTTTAGCGGGGAGTGTTCACAGGAGGGCGAGCGGACTGCCCCGGAGCGAACAGGGATCATGTGCGGGCCACGCGCGGTCCGGAGTGGCGGCGCCGCGACCTGCTGCGGCCGGGCGCACGATGACGTCTGGCCCAAGCTCCCTTTCTGGTGCGAACCTCTGGCGGGCCTGCGTCCCCCGTTCAAACGCTCGGGGCGAGTCCAGAGCGCACCTCGCGGCCAGGCTGTGCGCCAACGATGCGGTTTGCGCTTCT
>JAPWUP010000248.1 GCA_028275505.1 Bryobacteraceae bacterium | reverse complement strand
GAAGGCGATCTGGAATTTCTCTCCACCGATTTTTCGCCTTTTCGCCCGGCTCTGGCGGGCACGAGATGGGCCGCGGCGCCGGTTCACGAAGTGCCTCGCGCTTTGGCGGGCGCAATTGCGCGGATCGCGGCAGCGCGATGGCGCGCGGGGCAAGCGCAGGATCCGGCGGAAGTGGACGCGCTCTATGTCCGCCGGTCCGACGCCGAGCTGGCCTGGAAAGAGTGAACCTCAGCCTGCGCGCAGGGCCTGTTCGATGCGTCGCAACTGCTCGAGCAGGCTGCCGAGCCGGTCCAATCGCAAGGCATTGGGGCCATCGGAAAGAGCGCGCTCGGGCGCCTCGTGGACTTCGACGAACAGGCCGTCAACGCCGACCGCGACTGCGGCGCGCGCCAGCGGTTCGATGAACTCGGCCTGGCCACCGGAAGCGCTGCCGCCCGCGCCCGGAAGCTGCACGCTGTGCGTGGCGTCGAAGATGACCGGGCATCCCGTCTTGCGCAGGATGACCAGCGAACGCATGTCCACGACCAGATTGTGGTAACCGAAGCACGTGCCCCGTTCCGTCACGAGAACTTTCTCGTTTCCCGTGGACGCGACTTTCTCGACCGCCAGCCGCATGTCCTCCGGGGCCAGAAACTGGCCTTTTTTCAGGTTGACGATGCGCCCCGTGCGCCCGGCTGCCAGCAGCAGGTCGGTCTGGCGGCACAGGAACGCGGGGATTTGCAGGATATCGGCGACTTGCGCCGCGGGCTCGGCCTGGCCCGGCTCGTGAATATCGGTGAGGATGGCGTAGCCTTCCTTTTTCAGGCCGGCGAGAATGCGCAGTCCTTCGACCAGTCCGGGGCCGCGGAACGAGTGCAGGCTGCTGCGGTTGGCCTTGTCGAAGGAGGCCTTGAAAACGAACGGGCCGGCCTGGCGGTAGATTTCGCGCGCCAGCCAGTGCACGTGTTCTTCACTTTCGATGACGCAGGGGCCGGCGATCAAGGCCAGCGGCGCGCCGCCTCCGAAACGGATAATCTCGCCGCGCGGAGTCGTCAGTTCGACCATGCTTTCTCGACCTGGACGGCGCCGCGCAATCGGCGCTGGCGGTGCTGGTAGGCCGCGCCGATGAAAGCGCGGAACAACGGGTGCGGTTCGAGCGGTTTGGATTTGAACTCGGGATGGAACTGGCAGCCCAGATACCACGGGTGATCGGGCAGTTCGCAGATTTCGACGTACGTTCCATCGGGAGTTCGACCCGTCACGCGCAGGCCGTGCGCGGTGAGAATCGGCTCGTACTCGCGGTTGAACTCGTAGCGGTGGCGATGCCGCTCGCTGATCAGGAGGGTCCCGTAAGCCTGGTGAGCGAAGCTGCCTTCCGTGAGGACGCAGGGATAGGCGCCCAGGCGCATGGTGCCGCCCATCTCGTCCACGCCCTTCAGCTCGCGCAGTTTGTAGATGACGCGGTGGGGGGTATCGGGCTGGAACTCAGTGGAGTGGGCTTCGCGCAGACCGCACACGTTGCGTGCGAACTCGATCACCATCAGTTGCATGCCCAGGCAAATGCCGAAATACGGTATCTTCCGCTCGCGCGCAAAGCGGATGGCCTCGATCATGCCTTCGATGCCGCGCTCGCCGAATCCGCCGGGCACCAGGATGGCGTCGTAGTCGGCGAGGCGTTCGACAGCGCCGGGCTTGGTGAGGCCCTCAGAACTGATCCAATGGCAGTTGACCTTGAGATCGTGAGCCAGTCCTCCGTGGAGCAGGGCCTCCTTGAGGCTCTTGTAGGAATCCACGTACTCGGTGTATTTCCCCACCAGGGCGATGTCCACTTCGTCGGAGGGATGTTTGAGCCGCTCGACCATTTCGCGCCAGCGAGTCAGGTCGGGGGGCGGCGCTTCCAGGCGCAGCAGGCGCAGGACGATCTCGTCTACCTGCTGCTGGGCGAAGTTCAGCGGGACCTCGTAGACCCACTCCACGTCCCGTGCGCTGATGACTGCGGCGACGTCCACGTCGCAGAATAGTGCGATCTTCTCGCGGACCTCGTCGGGCAGGGGGCGCTCGGTGCGGCACACGAGCATGTCCGGCTGGATACCGATGGCGCGCAATTCACGAACGCTGTGCTGCGTGGGTTTGGTCTTGAGTTCGCCCGCAGCGGCAATCCAGGGCACCAGGGTGACGTGGATGAACAGGGTGTTGTCCCGGCCATGCTCGCGGCGCATTTGCCGGATGGCCTCCAGGAAGGGCAGGGACTCGATGTCGCCCACGGTGCCGCCGATCTCGGTGATGACTACGTCCACTCCCTCGGCCACGCGCCGGATAGCGGCCTTGATTTCGTTGGTTACGTGAGGAATCACCTGCACGGTCTTGCCCAGATAGTCGCCGCGCCGCTCCTTGGTGATGATACGCTCGTAAATGCGGCCGGAAGTGATGTTATTGGCCTGGGTGAGGCGCGCGTGGGTGAAGCGTTCATAGTGGCCGAGGTCGAGATCGGTCTCCGCGCCGTCGTCGGTGACGTAGACTTCGCCGTGCTGGAACGGGCTCATGGTGCCCGGGTCCACGTTGAGGTAGGGATCGCATTTTTGCAGCGTGACGCGGAGGCCGCGGCTTTCCAGCAGGCAGCCGATGGAGGCGGCGGCGATGCCCTTGCCCAGGGAGGAAACAACGCCGCCGGTCACGAAAATGAACTTGGCCATCTCAGTCCGTCTCGCTCATGGTTTCCCGCATGGATTGTTGCATGAGCCGCTCCACAGCGGCCAGATCCTCGGGCGTATCCACCCCGCGGGACTCATATTCGGTTTCGACGACCCGGATCCGATAACCATTTTCCAGGGCGCGGAGCTGCTCGAGTTTTTCGGCTCGCTCCAGGGGGCCGACGGGCAGCTCGGGGTACTTCAGGAGAAAGTCGCGACGGTAGACGTAAAGGCCGATGTGTTTGTAACAGGGCGCCTCTTCGGCCCCGGGACGTGCGTAAGGGATGCGGGAGCGGGAAAAGTAAATGGCGTTGCCGAAACGGTCGGTGACGACTTTGACCACGTTCGGGTTAGTAAGTTCGGCAGGGTCCTCGATGAGTTTCTTGAGTGTGCCCATGGGGATTTCGGGCGCTTCGAGGAGGCCCAGAACCGCGGCGTCAATGGCGTCGGGGTCAATCAGCGGCTCGTCGCCCTGGATGTTGACCACCAGTTCGCAGGGGTCGGCGGAAGCCACCTCGGCCACGCGATCGGTCCCCGAGGCGTGGTCCGGGCGGGTCATGCGCACGGGCGCTCCGAAGGCGCGGGCGGCGGCAGCGATGCGCTCGTCGTCGGTGGCGATGACCAGCCGGCTGACGTAGCGTGCGCGGGCAGCCCGTTCATAGACGTGCTGGATCAGGGGCCGCCCGGCAAGCAGGGCCAGGGCCTTGCCGGGGAACCGGGAGGAGGCGTAGCGGGCGGGAATCACTCCCAGAATTCGAGGACGCACGAATGATGATACCATGACAGGCGCGTGCTATACTTTAGTTGGCAAGGGGCATGAGGCGGGGAGAATGACGATGGCGGTCCGATCCCCACTTTCACGGACCCTGCTGGGCGTGGCCGGTTTGCTGCTCTTCCTCCCGGTGGTTGCCGCAGAGGATTCCCGGACGGCCAGCCAGCAACCCAGAGTCACGATCGAGCCGCGTTCGCGGCGCCCGACCGAGGAATCGGGGCCGCGCAGCGCCAACATCCGCGTAGAGGCCAACCTGGTGCTGATCCCGGTCACGGTGACGGATCCGCTGAACCGCTTCGTGACCGGACTGGAGAAGGAACACTTCCGGATTTTCGAAGACAAAGTCGAGCAAACCATCACGCATTTCGCCAGCGAGGATGCGCCGCTTTCGGTGGGTTTCGTTTTCGACGTCAGCGGTAGCATGGGGGCCAAGCTGCGCAAATCGCGTGAGGCGGTAGCGCAGTTCCTGAAAACCGCGAATCCGGAGGACGAGTTCTTCCTGGTCCAGTTCAGCGACCGGCCGGAGCTGGTGATTCCCTTCACGCACGAAGGAGAGGAGATTCAGAACCGCCTGACGTTCACGCAGTCCAAGGGCCGCACGGCCTTGCTCGATGCGATCTATCTCGCCCTGCACGAAATGAAGCGGGCGCGGAACCCGCGCAAAGCGCTGCTGGTCATCTCCGATGGCGGGGACAACTCCAGCCGGTACACGCAAAGCGAGATCAAGAAGCTGGTGCGCGAGGCGGACGTGCAGATTTACGCCATCGGGATTTTCGAGCCGATTTATTCGCGCGGGCGAACTGCGGAAGAGCTGGCCGGTCCCAGTCTGTTGAGCGAGATTGCCGAGCAGACGGGCGGCCGGCATTACCCTGTCGAAAACGTCAACGAATTGCCGGATATCGCGGCGAAGATCGGAATCGAGTTACGCAACCAGTATGTGCTGGGATACTCGCCCACCAACCGGCAGAAAGATGGAAAGTATCGCCGCGTGCAGGTGAAGCTGATCCAGCCCAAAGGATTGCCCCCGCTGCGTGCCTTCTGGCGTCTCGGTTATTATGCCCCTGTTGAGTAAATTGGCCGGCGCGATCCCCGCGCTGTGCCTGCTGCTGTGGGCGCAGGAAAGCGGTCCCGTATTCCGCGCAGATACGCGCCTGGTGGTGCTGCATGCCAGCGTGGTGGACCGCAACGGCAAGCTCCTGACTAACCTGCCGCGCTCCGCCTTCCGCGTTTACGAAGACAACGTGGAGCAGCAAATCAAGATTTTCCGCCGCGAAGACGTGCCCGTTTCCATGGGACTGGTGATTGACAACAGCGGCAGCATGCGGGACAAGCGGCAGAAAGTGGAGGCCGCGGCGATCCAACTGGTCAAGGCGTCCAACCCCCGCGACGAGGTATTCATCGTGAACTTCAACGAGGATGCCTACCTGGACGTGGACTTCACCAGCGACATCCACGTCATGGAAGAGGGTATCGCCCGGATTGATTCCCGCGGCGGCACGGCGATGCGGGACGCCATTCTTCTTTCCGTCCAGCATCTGACGGAGAAAGGCAAGCACGACAAGAAAGTGCTTTTCGTGGTCACCGACGGTAACGACAACGCCAGCGAGATTACGCTCGAGAAGCTGGTGCAGCGCCTGCAACAAAGCGAGGTCGTGGTCTACGCGATCGGGTTGCTTTCCGAGGAGGACAAGCGCGAGGCACGTCGGGCCAGGCGCGCC
>JAPWUP010000141.1 GCA_028275505.1 Bryobacteraceae bacterium | reverse complement strand
CGACAACGCCAGCGAGATTACGCTCGAGAAGCTGGTGCAGCGCCTGCAACAAAGCGAGGTCGTGGTCTACGCGATCGGGTTGCTTTCCGAGGAGGACAAGCGCGAGGCACGTCGGGCCAGGCGCGCCTTGGACGCGATCACGCAGGCCACGGGCGGTCTCGCCTTCTACCCCGCCTCCGTGGAAGAGGTAAGCAAAATTGCCCTCCAGGTAGCGCACGACATCCGGAACCAGTACATCATTGCCTACACGCCTTCGAATCCCGTCCTGGACGGGAGTTACCGGCAGATTCGCGTTACGGTGAATGGTCCCAACCGGCCCACCGTGCGCACGCGCACGGGTTACTATGCCACGCCCGAGCCCGCCCGTCGCCCCGCTTCCGGCAGCGGCTCATCAGGAGGGGCTACGAGCGCCCTACGTCCCTGAAATGCTCGGGTTACTCTGGCAACTCAGCCGCGGCTATCGCCTGCGCCCGTGGCTTAGTCCCTACCTGCGCTGGCGGATCGAAACTTACTGGGGAATTCCGGCGGAGTCGCTCGATTTCAAGAGCTTCTGGAAGTTCGTGTGGACCCGCCGGGCCGAGCTGTTCCGGTATCTCAACTGGGCCCGGCGCATGCGGCGCTGGAGCCGCACCTCCCGCTAAGCCGCCGGCTGTCGAGGCGGCGCGATCTGCACCAGAAAGTTCCGGAACATTTCCACGGCGGGCAACAGAACGGGCTGGCGCGTTTCGTTGCGTTCCAACCAATCGAACAAGTGAGACAGAGGAACCCAACGCGTGTTCTCGAAGCCCCTTCCGTCCCCGAAGCAATAAAGGATCTCGGAGAACTTGACCGGCAGTGGCAGTACCTTTACGGTTTCCGGGCTCGGGTCTGCGCAGTGGACCGCAGGCGAAGTTACAAAATACTCGCGGCATCGCATGGGACGGTCGGGATAAATGCTGCAAGACTGATTTTCCAGAAACGGGCAGGGAACGCCCAGTGAGAAGTACTCGATTCCGATGCGGCGCCGGACTTCGAGATCAGGCAGCGCTTCGGTATCGCGAAGTCTTTCCCACAGCCCCGCGTCCTCCAGCTTCTGGCGCAGCAGGCGGAAGCGGCCGAGAATCTGGTCGCGGCGCGGCGCGGGCATTTGCTGGACGAGGCGCGCGAGCCGCAAAGCCTCTGCCTCGCTGAGAGGCACCAGTTGCGCGCAGCAGGCCCCGCAGCCGGGCCGACAGGAGATCTCGAGGCCCGATTCCCGCGCCTGGATCCGGACCGCTTCGAGGTAGGCGTCGGCGAAGGCGTAAAGCGCAGGCAAAAGTTCCTCGACGGAGACCGGCTCAGCCGGCAGGTTGAGCGTAGCCTCCAGCGTGCGGTTACCGACACGCAGGCGGAACTGCGCCTCGACCCGTGGGAGCTGGCCCGGTTCGTGCACTCGAAGGCCGCCGCCCTTTCTACATCTCGTGTACGACTTCGAAGCCCATCAGGCGGCCCATTTTCTCCAGCGCCGCAACGTGATCGCCGTAGAAGATCACGCGATGCAACCCGCCTGAATAACTCTGGAGCCATTTTTCGGCGTCTTTCACGCGCGTTCGGATCTTCGTGCGGCAACCGCGGTCGCTGTCCTCGGCGGCAGTTACTTCCGCGGTGGATACGAGCATCGTCGTGGGATCGCGGAACTCGGCGCAGGTGATGGTTTCTCCCGCCGGCATCAGGACCTGCATCACCACGCCGTCGTTGGTCTCCAGATGATTGCGCAGGATGTAAGGCGAGGCTGGGCCGCCGATGCCTTTCATGCGCGTGGCGGAAACGCAGTGAGCGTGAATGACCTCGTTGCGGCTGGTGTCGAATACGGGATCGGAGACGAAGCCCGGCATACCGGAGTACGAGGTGAGCAGAAGCTGAGTCATGGTAGAGCGCAGGTCGGCTTCGCAGACCCCGTAAAGACCCATGTCGTTGAGTTTCGACCAGGCCACGCACGGGTAGGCGGGCATCTTTTTGGCCAGCAGGCCTCCGAAGCAATCCACGGTCATCGCGTTGGCCTGCTCGCGCCGCAGGATCTCACACACGCCGTGGTAATAACGGATAGCGTCCTCGATTTCCTGCGGTTTGGGTTCGACGACGCGAAGCGCGCCCTGCACCAGCTCCTGGGCCTCTTTGCGCGCCCGCTCCCGATCGGCGGCGCGGAACGCCTGGTGCAAATCGTCGTAAGTGAGGAATTTGATCGTAGTGCCGTATTGCGCCGAGAAACTGGCAGCCAGCTTCTCCAGATTCTCGGGTCGCATAGCCACCACCAGCACCTTGCTCTTGCGCAGATGACGAATGGTGCGGAAGATCCCCATGTAAGGATCAAGATCGCCGTAACTGGAGGAGGCGACCACGTCGAGCTTGCCGCGAGTCTTGCGCCGGGCGGCGATGCTGGCCCAGTGATGGCCCGCGTAAGGCAACGCCAGCACCAACACGGGAAGCTTCACCGCGTCGAGCAGGTCTCCGAGCGGGCTTGGGATGCTCAGGTAAGTCACCAGCACGGCGTCCACGTCTCCCAGGTTGCGCGCCCAGGCCTGGATCTCCTCCCGGGTGCGCAGCAACTCGCCGCCGACGAAGCGGACCTGGCCGCGATGCTTGCGCTCCACTTCGGAAAGGCGCGCATCCACCTGCGCCATTTCCTGCTTCACGTCGAGAGTGGGTTTGGGCCAGTGCAATTGAGTGCCCGAAAGATAGACCTTGTGGACTACGGCCGGCTCGGACCACGGTCCCTCCAGGCTCGGCATCGTGGCGGAGCGTAGCCGCAGAGCCAGGCAACCGAAGGAAAGAGCGAATTCGCGCCGCGTGAGGGTCATCATGGCAAGCCGATTATACTACGGAAGCCGCAAAGGGCCGGCGGACGACTTCCCGAGGCGGCGCGGATGCCTCAGTGGAGTTCGTCGTCCGGCGCCACCGCGCCTTCCGGCAGCAAGAAACCTCGCAGGATCAGGTCTCGGAGCAGAGGCAGGGCAGCCGCGATGACCTGTTGGGGCGCGGCGCCGATCTCGACGGCGAGGTGAACCAGAAGGTCGCGCAGCAGGTGGCGCCCGTCCATCCGGGCCAGCAAGCCACGGAGTCGAGCATCCAAGCGACCTTCCCAGGGCAAGCCGCCGGCGAGCTGAAGTCGAACCGCCCTGGACTGCCAGCGTTGCTGCTGGACCTCACATTCCTCGATCAGGCGAGCCTGTGGCGCGACGCGCAGCCGGGTGGCGAGCAGGTCGTCGTCCGTGGTTGCGTCCAGGTAATCGCGCAACTGGAAACCGAGCGCGATCCACTGGCCGACGGGTCTCTGCATGCCGCCCGGAGCCTCGTCCACGCGCACCCAATTACGGCCACTGCGTCGTCGCATCGCGATGACGCCGGTCGAGATGGCTTCGATGCGCTCCCGCTCGAAGTACCGGACCCATTCTTCGTAGAGGCGGCCGGTTTCAGTGCGGTCGTCCGGCTCGGTGTCGCGGATCCAGAGGTACGCGTAGGAGGCGGCGGTTTCGCGGTCCAGACGCAGCACCCAGGCGTCGCAGCCGGAATCCTCGAACCAGCCGCACAGCCGTTGCTTCCAGTCTTCGCCTGCGCGCTCCACCCAGTCCAGGGTCATCTGGAAGAAACCGCCCTCGTTGAGGAACGCCGGGGCCTGGCGCACGAGCCGCTCGCAGAACTGATCGGCGGGCTGGCCGCTGTCGCGGTAGAGATAGCGGGGCCAGGGCGAAATCGCGAAAGGCGGGTTGACGACAATGAGATCGAAGGTTCGGCCGCGAACGGGCTGGAAGGCGTCGCCCTCGATAAAACAAATGTTCGGTTGATTGTTCAATGCGGCGTTGAAGCGGGCGAAGGCCAGGGCGCGGCGATTGCAGTCGGTGGCGGTCACGCGTTCGCTGTGGCGTGAGGCGAGCAGGGCCTGCACGCCGCAGCCGGTTCCCAGATCCAGGGTGTCGCGGACCGGGCGGCGGATCGTGAAATTCGCCAGCACCGCGGTGCTGCCCGTGATGCCCATGACCTGGTCGGGCAGGCGCTCGATCTCCGGATCAGCGGGCTGGTCCACGGCGAGCAACAGGCCGCGGAAGGGCGTCAGGCGCACGCGCGCGACGACGCTCTCGCCCCGGATCTCCACCAGACCCCAGCGCGCACAGTCGTCGAGCAGATCTTCACCGAGCGCGGCTGCCGCAGCCCGCCGGGGCGTGGCGACGCCGAGAAGAAACAAGCGGATGAGCGTATCGAGCCGGCGGCCTTCGCGTGTCAGGTAGAGATAGTGCGGCAGACGGTCGGACAGTTGGACAGGAATGGCAGCCGGGCCAAAGACCGCGATCAATCCGTCCTCGGTGTAGCCGGCGTCGCGGCAGAGATCGCGCAACCGCGCCAGCTCCCGGGGATGCGCCGCTGCGAGCATGGATCCAGGGAACGATCCTAGCAAAGGGCGCGCGGTGTTAGTCTTCGCGGGCGCGGCTCCTGTTCACGGTGGGTAGGTGTTTTAACTGGCAGGCGCGGCAGGACTCGAACCTGCGACCCTCTGCTTAGAAGGCAGATGCTCTATCCACCTGAGCTACGCGCCCGTTCCGCCCCTCCTTTTCAGTTTATCAAACCGCGTCCCTAACCCAGCCTCTCTGCCTTACGCACGATCACGCTGCCAGTAACTGTAAAACAGACAAGCGCCGAGAATCAGACCGCCTCCAGCCAGGGACCATGCTGCCGGGCGCTCTCCGTGCGCCAGCCAGGCCCACATCGGGCTGAGCGCCGGTTCGAGCAACAGCAGTAGCGATGCCTCCAGCGCGCGCACCCGTTTCAGCGCCCGCGTCATGCAGATGTAGGCCAGGCCGATCTGCACCACGCCGAGGTAGGCAATGACGGCCGCATCGCGCCACGTTACGGAACTCACAGGCAAGGCCAGCTTCAAGCAGGCCACGAACGCCAGCAAATTGCCCACGACTGGCGCATTGGCGACCGAGGCCCCGTAGCTGCTGCCCAGCCATCGCAGCCCGGCGATGGTCAACGCCCACGTCAATCCCGCAATCACCGCCAGCACATTGCCGCGCACGGGATCCGGCGCGGTTTCCACCGGCGTTTCCTGCGCGATGAAAAACATCGCGATCCCCGCCGCCACTACCGCCAGCAAGACTAACTCGGCCTTGCGGACGCGCTCCCGGAGTAACAACGGACCGAGTAAGACCAGATACAGCGGCGCCGCATCCTGAAGGAAAATCGCGTTGGCCGCGGTGGTCAACTTATTGGCCAGTACGAACAGAACCAGGGTTGCGGCATAAGCCAGCCCGACCGGCACAACGCGCCAGCTCCATCCCCGCCGCGCCTCGGCCGACAAAGCCAGCAGCGCCAGAGCGCCCGCCCCCGAGCGGAAACTGGCTACCTGCCAGCCGGTCAGATGGGTCGCTTTGATTGCCGCTCCGCCGGTCGAAAACAGAACCGCTGCGGCAAGCAGCAACATCCTGTCCACTAACCTGGCTTGCATCCCAAAAACCACTACCGTAGCGCAGTCGGGTACACGCGCGGCGCTGGCTCCGCTGATGTTACCATGGAAGATCTCCCCGGTGACTCACACGCTTCCCGATTTTTTGGCTGAGATCGTGGCTCACAAGCGCAGCCGGATGCGCGCCCGCGAGGTCCCGCGCGAGAAGCTGGAAGAGCGGGCTGCGGCCATCGAGCGCCGCGACTTCGCTGCCGCGCTCACGGGCGAGCCGCCGGCGATCATCGCCGAGATCAAGCGGGCTTCCCCCAGCCGCGGGTCTCTGGCCGAAAACGTGGATCCCGCTTCCCTGGCCGCGGCTTACGCGCGCGGTGGGGCCGCCGCACTTTCCGTACTGACGGAAGAGCGTTACTTCCGTGGATCGCTCGAGGATCTGGAGACGGCGCGTCGCGCGGTCACGCTCCCCCTGCTGCGCAAGGATTTCACGCTGGATGAGTACGACGTTGCCGAAGCCGCCGCCTGGGGCGCCGACGCTGTGCTTTTGATTGCTGCTCTGCTCAGCGCCTCTGAGCTGCGGCGTCTTCGCGAGTTTGCGGCACAATTCGGTATGGCGTCCCTGGTCGAGGTCCACGACCGTGAGGAACTCGCCAGTGCCCTCGACTCAGGCGCGCGGATCATCGGCGTCAATAACCGCGACCTGAGGACCTTTCAGGTTCGCCTGCAGACTTCGCTGGAACTGGCGCCGTACATGCCCTCAGGGCTGATCCGTGTGAGCGAAAGCGGAATCCATTCCGCGGAGGACGTGCGCCGCCTGCGCGCGGCCGGCTACCAGGCGTTTCTTGTCGGCGAGCACCTGATGCAGGCCTCAGACCCGGCAGCCGCCTTACAGGCTTTGCGTTCATGATCGTCAAGATTTGCGGCATCACGAACCGGGACGACGCCTTGGCAGCCATCGAGGCAGGCGCGAACGCCTTGGGCTTCAACTTCTATCCGCACAGCCCGCGGTTTCTGCCCGTCGAGCGCGCCTGGGAGCTGCTCGCGGATCTGCCTGCCGGCCCTCTCAAGGTTGGCGTTTTCGTCAATGAACCCGCCGATCGCGTCGAGGCGATCGCCAGCCGCTTGGGTCTGGACGTAGTCCAGCTCTATGGCGATGAGATCCAGTGGCCGGCAGGTATGCGAGTGTGGCGCGCGTTGCGGGTGGCCCCGGATTGGGACCCGGCCCGGCTCGAAGACTCCCGCGCCGAAGCCTTCCTGTTGGATGCTGCGCCGGCGGGGATCTGGGGCGGTTCCGGGATGACTTTCGACTGGAGCCTGGCCCGCCACCCGAAGGCAAAGGTGATCATCGCCGGGGGATTGGACGAAAGCAACGTGCGCGAAGCCGTGCGCCGGGCCCGGCCTTGGGGCGTGGATGCCTGCTCGCGACTGGAACGCGCCCCGGGTCGCAAGGACCACGCGCGCATGCAGCGTTTCATCCGCGAAGCGCTGGCCGCACTGTCAGGAGAAGCGACATGTTGATCCCCGTACCCGACGCCCGCGGTCACTTCGGACCTTACGGCGGGCGCTTTGTTCCCGAGACGCTCATGGCGCCGCTCGAGGAACTGGAACGCGCCTATCTGGAAGCTCGCAAGGACCCTCGCTTTCAGGACGAGCTGCGCGCCTTGTTGAGAGACTACGCGGGCCGGCCCACGCCGCTTTATTTTGCTCGCAGGCTCAGCGAACATCTGGGGGGCGCGCGGATTTACTTCAAGCGCGAGGACCTGTTGCACACCGGCGCGCACAAGATCAACAACTGCTTGGGTCAGATCCTGCTCGCTCGCCGCATGGGCAAACGGCGCATCATCGCCGAGACGGGTGCAGGCCAGCACGGCGTGGCCACCGCCACCGTGGCCGCGCTGTTCGGCATGGAATGCGTGGTTTACATGGGCGAGGAAGACATGCAGCGCCAGCAGCTCAACGTCTTCCGCATGCGACTGCTGGGCGCGCACGTGGTGGGCGTCAAGGGTGGCAGCCGCACGCTCAAGGACGCCATCAGCGAAGCGATGCGCGATTGGGTCACCAATGTCGCCGATACCTACTACTTGCTGGGATCGGCCTTGGGCGCTCACCCGTACCCGATGATGGTGCGCGATTTTCAGAGCGTGATTGGCGAGGAAACCCGCCGGCAAATTCTTGAGCGCGAAGGCCGCCTGCCTGACGCGATATTCGCCTGCGTGGGCGGCGGTTCCAACGCCATCGGCATCTTCTACCGGTTCCTTGCCGACACCGGCGTGCGCTTGATCGGCGTGGAGGCCGGGGGCCGCGGGCCGGAACTGGGTCAACACGCAGCCCGTTTTGCGGGCGGGGCGCCGGGCGTTCTCCACGGAGCCTACAGCTATTTGCTTCAGGACGCCAACGGCCAGGTCGCGCCGACCCACTCGGTGTCCGCAGGTCTGGACTACGCCCTGGTCGGCCCCGAGCACGCGTGGTTGCGCGACCAGGGCCGCGCCGAGTACGTGGCGATTACCGATCACGAGGCTCTGGAGGCCGCCAGGTTGCTGGCGCGCACCGAAGGACTGATTCCTGCCCTGGAATCTGCGCATGCCGTGGCGGAAGCGATACGCCGGGCGCCCGCAGCCAGAGGCCAGATCTTCGTGGTGAATCTCTCCGGGCGGGGGGACAAGGACATTGACATCTACCGGCAGCACTTCCCCGAACTCGACCAGGACTCGTATCAGCCGCCTCTTTGAGCGCCTGCGTGCGCGGGGAGAACGGGCCCTGATCGCTTATCTGACTGCGGGCGATCCCTCCCTGGAGCGCACGGTGTCCCTGGTCGAGGCGCTCGAGCGTGGCGGCGCGGACCTGATCGAGCTGGGCGTTCCTTTCTCGGATCCCATCGCCGATGGTCCCGTGATCCAGCGCGCCTGCCAGCGCGCCTTGCAGGCGGGAACCAGCCTGGCCAGGGTCTTCGACGTGGCTCGCCGGATCCGGCAGCGCTCGGAGATCCCTCTGCTGCTCTTCAGCTACCTCAATCCGGTGCTGCGTTACGGCTTCGAAGCCGCAGCCCGCGATGCCGTCGCGGCGGGCGTGGACGGCTTCCTGCTGACGGACCTCAGCGTGGAAGAAGCGTCGGCCTACACTCCGATCTTGCGCAGCGCCGGCCTGGACACCGTATTTCTCGCTGCACCCACCAGCACTGATGCCCGCCTCCGCCTGGTAGCGCAACACTGCACCGGGTTCGTATACTTGGTATCACGCACTGGCGTCACGGGCGAGCGCGACGCTCTTTCCGGGCAGCTCGAGCCGCTGGTGCAGCGTTTGAGGCGGGTTACGACGCTGCCGCTGGCAGTCGGCTTCGGAATCGCGCGGCCCGATCAGGCGGCCGCGGCCGCCCGGCTGGCGGACGGCGTGGTCGTGGGCAGTGCTTTCGTGCGGCTCATTGAGGAGTCGGAAGGCTGCCCCGATCTGGAGCGTCGCCTGGAAGAGTTCGCACGGCAGCTCAAGCAAGCCATGGCAGGTTGAAAGGGCGATGGATCGCGAGGAAGCCCTGAAGGCTCTCGCCGAGTGCCGGAAGCGCATTGACGCGCTCGATCTCCGCATCCTGGAGCTGATCAACCAGCGCACGCGCATCGTGGAGGAGATCGGGCGGCTCAAGCGCATCCTCAACCTGCCAATTTACGAGCCAAAACGGGAGGACGAAGTGTTCGCCAACGTGACGTCACACAATGGCGGACCCTTGAGCGCCGAAGCGGTGCGGCGGGTCTTCGAACGCATCATTGACGAAATGCGGGCCGTGCAAAAGCTGCGCATGGAGCAGGAGAGCGGCGCGTCGGATCCCGACGGCTCCCGCCGCGACTGCGAGCCTCGAGGGTCCTGCGCAACGGAGTGAGTCCATGCTGGTGGTGATGCAAGAGGGGGCTACCGAGGAGCAAATTCAGGCGGTAATTGACCGGTTGGTGGCGCTGGGCTTCACGGTTCACCGGTCCACCGGGGTGGCGCATACCATCCTGGGCGGCATTGGTCCGGAAAGCCACGTGGATCCCACCGAGTTTGCCGTCATGGACGGGGTTAAAGAAGCCCACCGCGTCATGTCGCCTTACAAGCTGGCCAGCCGCCACTTCCGGCCCGAAGGCACGAGGATCCGCGTCGGGGATGTCGAAATCGGCGGGCCGCAAGTCGTGGTCATGGCCGGCCCGTGCAGTGTGGAAAGCCGCGAGCAGATTCTCACTGCGGCTGAGCGCGTGGCACGGGCCGGGGCGCGCGTGTTACGAGGAGGCGCCTTCAAGCCTCGCACGTCCCCGCACACTTTCCAGGGCTTGGGCGAAGAAGGGTTGCGTCTGCTGCGGGAGGCCGCGGATCGCTACGGACTGGTGGCGGTGAGCGAGGTCATGGACGCCAGCCAGATCGAGCTGGTGGCCACTTACGCGGACATCCTCCAGGTGGGCACGCGGAACATGCAGAATTACCACCTGCTGCGCGAGCTCGGGCGGCAACCCAAGCCCGTGTTGCTGAAGCGTGGCCTTTCGGCGACCATCGAAGAGTGGCTGCTGGCGGCCGAATACATCATGAACGAAGGCAACTACAACGTGATCCTTTGCGAGCGCGGCATTCGCACGTTCGAGACTTACACGCGCAACACGGTGGATATCACCGCCATTCCCGTAGCCAAGAAACTTTCCCACTTGCCCGTGCTGGCCGATCCCTCGCACGGGACAGGCCGGCGCGACATGGTGCTGCCCGTGGCCCGCGCTGCGGTGGCGGCCGGCGCGGACGGGCTGCTGATCGAGGTTCACCCCGAACCGGATCGCGCGCTGAGCGATGGGGCCCAGTCGCTCAGGCCGGATCAATTCGAAGAACTCATGGGGCAGTTGCGCATCATCGCGCAGGCGGTCGGCAAGAGTTTGTGAACGCCGGTTCGTTTGAAACCGTAGCCATCGTAGGGGTGGGACTGATCGGGGCCTCGTTCGGCCTCGCGCTCAAGAAGGCCGGTTTCCGCGGGCGGATCCTGGGCGTCAGCTCCCCGCCCGCGCTGGCTGACGCCCTCCGCGTTGGCGCAGTGGACGAAGCCGCCACCCTGGAAGAAGCCGCAGCGCAGGCCGATCTAGTGTTTCTGGCTCGCCCCATTCTCGGCATTCTGGAGGCTTTGCCCCGCCTGGACGGTCGCGTGCGGCCCCATTGCCTCATCACCGACGCTGGCAGCAC